>DCVM01000126.1 GCA_002327985.1 Syntrophaceae bacterium UBA2188
ATTTTCACGCATTATTGAGGTTAAAGGAAGCTATTCTGGATCTTAGAGAAGCAGAGAAAATTCATCATCTTGCTGAGCGAGCCACTTATCTATTGGCCTATAATGCAATGTTGAAGGCGGGAAGAGCCCTTATGCTCTTACAAGGATATATTCCTGATGATGGAGCACAACACAAGACTGTTGTGGAAATGACAAGTGCCATCCTGGGCGATCCGTATAGGGATCTCACAGAACAATTTGAGACAATGCGGAGAAAGCGGAATGAAATGACTTACGAGGCCGGAACACTCCTCTCAAAATCTGAGGCACAGAAGGCTTTTTCAGATGCTATCGCCGTTGTTAAAAAGATTTTGGGCGACCTCAAGTCAAAAAATCCCCAGATGGAGTTGAAATTCGAACTGAAAGAAAAACGAGATAAGGGGAGATGAGCGAAAGGGAGAAAAGAGCCAAAGAGGCTATCCATGCGGCCCTAGCAACATGTGTCACGGAGCCTTTTAAACAGGCCAGTGTGAAGCTTCTTGACGTTCTTGGATACAGAAGTGAGAAGCGCCTTGTCCTTCGTCCGAATAACGCCGACACCTTTCTTGAAACATTCGTCCATCAAAAACCGTTCAATAAAGAACAGGCACTGCTGGATGACTGGGAGACTGTTGATTTTCTTTTCCAACTCACCGATGCCGAAATCCAATCCGGGGGGCAGGGCTCGCTGGAATTCAGCAGTAAAGGGAAGTTCGAAGGTGCAAACATTGAATCGTATCTCTTTTTTGCGATAACACTTAAGAAGCCCCGCTATACCCGGACCCAGCTTTCCGCTATCACCCGCGTCGTCAACCGTCTATTCAGCATGCCGGTGATGCTCTTGTTCCGCCACGGTGATACGATCACGTTTTCCATCATTCGCCGTCGTATCCATAAGCGCGACGAATCAAAGGACGTCCTGGAGAAGGTCACGCTGATCAAGGACATCCATTTTGCTGATCCGCTCCGCGCCCACATCGAGATCCTGAACGACCTCTCCCTGCCAGCCCTATATGATGGATTCTACTTCCATAACTTTGTCGGTTTGCATCAGGCTTGGGAAAAACGTCTCGATACCTATGCCCTGAACGAACGTTTCTATCGCGAGATTGCTGACTGGTACTTTTGGGCAAGCCAGCATCCTGAGGTTATCTATCCTCGTGATGTGAAGACAGAAGACGGACGGTCGATCTTTATCATACGCTTGCTCACACGCCTGATTTTTTGCTGGTTTCTTCAGGAGAAGGGCCTTATTCCCCGCGACCTTTTCCGGCGGCGGATAGCTGAAAAAATGCTTCATGACTTTTCGCCGAAGGTGGGAACCTACTACATGGCTTTTCTTCAGAATCTTTTCTTTGCCACTCTCAATCAGGACCCTGAAAAGCGGGGCTTCCGGCTTAAGTCTAAGACCTTCCCTGATCCGAACAGGGGTGTTACGAACCTCTACCGTTATGCCAATCTTTTGAAGCAGCCTGAAAATCTCCTCGATCTGTTTAAATCGGTTCCGTTCGTAAACGGCGGTCTTTTCGACTGTCTTGATGAGGTGTATCAAAACAAGGAAGGAACGCCAAACGTCAGGCTTGACGATTTTTCTGAGGAGAAAAAGAACCTTCTTTGCATCCCAAACGAGCTTTTCTATGGAGAAGAGCGGGAGTTGGATCTCAGCGACGTTTATGGTGACAAACGCCGGAAGAAGGAAAAGGTATCAGGCCTGATCGAGATTCTGAACCGATATAAGTTCACGGTGGAGGAGAATACACCCCTTGAGCAGGAAATCGCCCTCGATCCGGAACTCTTGGGGAAGGTTTTCGAGAACCTCCTTGCCTCATACAATGAAGACACCCGGACCACTGCACGGAAAGCCACCGGTTCCTATTACACACCTCGAGAAGTCGTTAACTACATGGTGGATGAAACGCTGATCGCATGCCTCAATAGAACGCTCAGTTCCTTAGCTGGAACCGAGAAGGATTCGGAAGCCCGATTACGAGAGGTTTTCTCGGCCACCCTCGACCATTTTCAGAACCCCTTTTCAAACAAAGAGACAGAAGCGATCATTCATGCGATTGATAGTGTGAAGATACTGGACCCTGCGTGTGGTTCCGGGGCCTTTCCAATGGGCGCCCTCCACCGGTTGGTGGACCTGCTCCAGAAACTCGATCCGCAGAACGAGCAATGGCGTGAGATCCAGAGACAGAAGGCCATCAAGGAGACCGAGGAAGCTTACAAGATTGGGGATCAGGAGGACCGCCAAAACAGGCTTCTCGAGATCGACGAGGTCTTTGAACAGAATGCCAGTGACTATGGCCGCAAACTCTATCTGATCGAGAACTGTATTTACGGGGTAGATATTCAGCCGATTGCCTGCCAAATTGCCAAGCTACGATTCTTCATCGCTTTGATCGTAGAGCAGAACATGAATCCGAAGGCTCCAAACTTCGGTGTTCGGCCTCTACCGAATCTTGAGACGAAGATTGTGGCAGCGAACACGCTCCTCCATGCGGATAAACCACAGTTTCAGTTGATTCTTCCGACGGTGGGCCAAATCCGGGAGGAGTTAGAACAGATCCGCCATGCTTACTTTAATGCGCGTAGTCCTTCAACTAAGGCAAAATGCCGGGAACAGGATTCCAACCTACGCAAGAAACTGGCTGACCTCTTAAGTCGGGATGGTGGGTTGCCTGATGAAACCGCCCACATTCTGGCTGGATGGGACCCCTACGATCAGAATGGGCATGCTGAATTCTTCGATCCGGAATGGATGTTCGGACTTAAAGCGGGGGTAGTCCAATTTACCCGCGTATCAGGAGGTGTCCCTCAAGAAATCAGCGGATACTTTGATATTATCTTTGGCAATCCACCTTATGTCCGCCAGGAGCAGATCAAGGACCAGAAACCAGTCTTCAAAAACCACTATGACTGCTTTACCGGCACAGCGGACCTTTACGTCTATTTTTATGAAAGATCCATTAAACTGCTCAAACCGGGTGGTGCATTTGCCTTTATTACGTCAAACAAATGGTATCGCGCAGCCTACGGAGAAAAACTCCGGGCCTGGCTGGCCGGAAACACCCGCATTCTTCAACTGATCGATTTCGGCGACGCCTCAGTATTCACGGCGATCTCTTACCCGACGATTGTGATTCTCCAGCGAATCGTCCCCTCAACAGAAGACAAACCGAATGAGATTCGAGCGCTCAACTGGCAACCTGGCCCACCCATCGAGGAATTTGCAGACCTTTTCCGGAAGCAAAACTTCGTCCTTCCCCAGACCAGCTTGAAATCCGACGGCTGGCGTCTTGAGATCAGCGTCAAGCTGAAGCTCCTCGAACGAATTCGCGCCGCTGGCATCCCTCTTGGAGAATATGTCAAAGGCCGGTTTTATAGGGGGATTCTGACAGGACTAAATGAAGCCTTCGTAGTTGACCGTGCGACCCGAGACCGTCTCATTGCGGAACATCCTTCATCCGCCGAAATCCTAAAACCTTTCCTCCAAGGTAGGGATGTTAAACGCTGGAGGATAGATTTCAATGATCAATACTTAATTAAAATCGAATCATCCGAGAACAAACACCACGCCTGGAGCGGGAAAAAACAGTCTGACTCAGAAAACGTTTTCGCTAGTACTTACCCAGCCATTTATGAGCACTTTAAACCTTTACGTCGCCAGTTAAAGGAACGTTATGATCAGGGACATTATTATTGGGAATTGCGTTCATGTGAATACTGGGAAGAATTTACCAAAAAGAAGATCATTTATCCGAACATCTGTCGCAGAAACGAGTTTGCTTGGGACAAAGAGGGGTATTATGCCAATCAGAAAACCTTCATTATTCCAGACCAATCGAAGTCCCTGCTTGCTGTGATGAATTCCATCGTTTGGGGGTGGCTATTTGAGATGCTACTCGCAAAGCTGCAAAATGGTTTTTTTGAGCCAAGCGCTGTTTTCTTAAAGGACTTCCCGATTCCAAAAGTAGAACCCTTAGATGGGAAATTTCTTGAATTGCTAAGCGATTATTTGCAGTGCCTTGCCTCTACGCGGCCATCCTCCAAAGGAAATAAGGACCCAGATTGTAATCAATTGATGTTTGATTACATCGAGCACCTATTGAACGGTTTGGTTTACGAATTGTTTTTCCCGGATGATCTCCACTCCCACAGGATCAACCTATTTAAATACGTTGAGGAAGCTCGGCTTCCTGTTTTGGCAGAAATACCCGAGAAACAACGCTTCTCCCGTCTTGAAGAAATATACGGGCGGATCTCCAACGACCGCCACCCAATCCGTGGCTGCCTCGAATCCCTGAAGTCATTGGAGGTCGTCCGCATCATCGAAGGCGTAGAATAGGAACAATATTGAGGGTACTTATGAAAACCAAATTTGTGCAAAGCTTTGAATCAGCGATGAAGAAACTGTTAGATGATATAGGAAGAAACCAGATTCGATTCTACAGAACAAACGATTTCCCTGGCGGATTTCCTGGTTTACCTCCGGGCTTACTCAATAAATGCACGGGCGTGACAGTAGCCGTTTCTGCTTGCTCCGCTGATCAAAGAGACTACATGCTTATCGCACCCAACCGGGTTGATTGGGCAAGTAAGGGAAAGGGTTATAGTTACGATATGGATCCTTTTATCGGCTATTTTGATAGCAATTCCGGAGAGCCATGCCGGACTGGTATTTTTTTGTACCATGGTAAGTTCCCGGGCCGATCGGAGCCAGTAAAAGAATCGTTAGAACATTGCAATAATCTCGATGAGGCCGTGACCACTTTAAAAGAGAAGGTCATGAGTTCCGTTCAGTGTATTGATCAGGTGGATCATAGGATAAAGGAAGCGATGAACTTTATGGCGGATATTTTTCGCTCAGAAATCGACGGAGAAGAATCCTAATTAGGATTGTCTTGAGGAAGTTCCAATGACAAAGCTTCCGGAGATTATACTCACATCAACGTTCGCCGTGTTTGGGGGTGTCGTTGTATTTGTTCTGGGTCAGGTCGCGGTAAAGTTTTTCATTGAGCCAATCCAGGAAGTTTGGAGGGCAATTGGGGAAATAGCCGACTCCCTTATATTTTATGCCGATCTGCATGCTAACCCTGGACCTTTTGCCTGTGAGAAACGAATGGTAGCTTCCGAATCGTTTCGTCGCCAAGCCTCGCAATTGAAAGGAAAAACCAGTGTAGTTGCGTGGGATCGATTCTGGGCTTTTTACGTTTTCTACTGGAGAAATCAGGAACAAGACTTGGAGATGTGCTAAGATATTATCATAGAGATATTATGGTAATGGATGAGGGTAGGGTATTTCATGCGAGTTGATCCGGTCAAGTTGATCCAATTTATTGTCTGCCAGGCCACAGAATTTGGGGCCTCATTATCTCCAATCAGAGTCGTTAAATTCCTGTATCTTGCCGATCTCTATCACGCGCGGGAAAACAAAGGGAAGACTCTAACTGGGTGGCCATGGAAATTTGTGTATTTTGGTCCTTACTGCAGCGAATCGATTACTGCTTTGAACGAGGCGGTCAATGATGGGCTTATCGACGCGAAATCTTTCGAAAGTAAATATGACGAGAAGGATCGATTCCTATATTCGTGTCGTTCAGAGAAAGAGCCTGATATCGCCAAAGATTTAAGTCTTTATGTTTGGAGTTCGCTTAAAGAAGCCATAAAGAAATGGGCGGACGATACTCCAGGGCTTCTTGATCATGTGTATTACGACACCGAACCCATGAAAGATGTAAAGAGAGGAGATTTGCTTGACTTTTCAAAGGCTCGCCTTCCCATTAAACTGCCGAAGCTTGAGATGAAAAAGATTTCCAAATCCAAAACTGAAAAAGCAAAACATTTGATTTCTGCCTTGCAGGAGCAATACCGAGCGAGGTCATATCAGCTTTCAGAAGAAAAAGTCCAAATGGTTCGCGACGGAGCCTTTAGAAAATCAATAGGAAGCTAATGGGGACGTTCTTAAGTTATTTAAGAAAACTATTTCTCTGAATCATTCTTGCCAAGGTTCATAGCTGAAAAGCAGAAAGAACGTGGTTGTGTGGTACCAATTCGGGTATTTTTTCTGCCGAGGAAATCAGGCATTGAGATAGCTTGCAAAGGGCTTATAGGGATATTGAACTTCCTGTTTAAAAGGGACGTTTATTGAGCAGGGAGAGGGATTCGTGGGAGGGAAGACGACAAGCATGTCAGGGAAGAATAAGACGGAATTGTACCAGCGGATCCGGCGGATTCTCGAATCAGCCAGAACCAGTGTGGCCAGGTCGGTTAACACGACCCAAGTTGTAGCCAACTGGCTGATCGGACGCGAGATCGTTGAAGAGGAACAGAGGGGAAAGAGACGAGCCAGGTATGGGGAGGAACTACTCAAAGATCTATCTGATCGTCTTACAAAGGACCGCGAAAAAGGATGGTCAGTAAGAAATCTCGAATACTGCCGGAACTTTTATGTTGAATATCCCCTATTAATTGATATTCAGAAATCGAACGCAGTGCGTTCGATTTTTACAATTCCCCGAACGGTAAATGGCCACATTCCGAACGCACTGCGTTCGGAATCTAAAAGTGCGCCGTGGGAAGGCCCTGCAAGAGGAAAAGGCGACTCACTGGGTAGCGAATCCTGGCAACCTGGCCACCTCCACCCGAATCTGTCCTGGACTCACTATCGCACGTTGCTGCGCGTTGAAAAAGCGGAAGCCCGGGCGTTTTACGAAATCGAGGCCCTTCGGAATAACTGGTCAACCCGGGAGCTGGAACGGCAGATCAATAGTCTCCTGTACGAGCGTCTCGCTTTGAGCAAAGACAAGAAAGGGCTGATGCGGCTGGCCACGAAGGGGCAAGCGATACAACGGCCCGTCGATGTCTTTAAGGATCCGGTCGTCATGGAGTTCCTCGGCTTGCCCGAATCGCCAAGGCTCGTGGAATCCGATCTGGAGCAAGCCCTGATCAATAACCTTCAGGCGTTCCTATTGGAGTTGGGTAAAGGGTTTGCGTTCGTATCCAGGCAAGAACGGATCACGCTTGACGGTGACCACTTCTACATTGATTTGGTATTCTACCACACGATCCTCAAATGCTTCGTGCTCATCGATCTCAAGGTCGGCAAACTTACCCACCAGAATTTGGGGCAACTCCAATTGTATGTCAATTACTACGACCGCGAGCGCCGGACCCGGGGAGATAACCCAACGTTAGGTCTCATTCTGTGCACGGACAAGAACGACGCCGTTGTCCACTACACTCTCGGCCCGGACCAGGCAAAGAAAATCTTTGCCAGTCGTTATAAGCTGTATCTGCCGACGGAGGCAGAACTTCAGGCAGAACTGCGGCGTGAACTCAGGCAGCTGGTTAGATCTTCGAGAAACGGGAGGAAATCATATTGACGGAGGCATCTTAAGTTATTTAAGAAAACTTTTTCTCTGAATCATTCTTGCCAAGCTTCATAGCTGAAAAGAAGGAAGAACGAATAGGGAGAAATCGGGAGTTGTCTTATTATGCTAAAGGAAACAAAGAATGCGCCCGGCAAAGTGGACGGGTTGTTACAGAGTGATGAAAAAATGTAATGGGTAAGAACCGATTTCAAATAAAAAAGCAGGTTCTGGGTCTCAGGTTCCCACCCACTTAGGGCTGCCGTCCTCACGGACGACCTGAGTTTAATCCCACGCACACCTGCCATTTCTTTTATACGCTTTAGGTTAGGATTTGTCAAGATTTTTCTAACAGATTTCTGTACGGTTTCTCGCCAAGGTTCACAATTGAAAGGAAAAACAAATGGAGTGGCGTGGTGTCGAGTCTATCTTTTTGCATTTTCTACCGGGGAAGTCAAGAACAAGGCTTGCAGATGTGCTAAGATAATATAGAGATATTATGGTAAAGGATGAGGGTAGGGTATTTCATGCGGGTTGATCCGGTCAAGCTGATCCAATTTATTGTCTGTCAGACGACGGAATTTGAAGCCTCGTTATCTCCAATCAGAGTCGTTAAATTTCTGTATCTTGCTGATCTTTATCATGCGCGGGAAAACAAAGGGAAGACTCTGACCGGGTGGCCATGGAAATTTGTGTATTTTGGTCCTTACTGCGGCGAATCGATTACTGCCTTGAACGAGGCGGTCAATGATGGGCTTATCGACGCGAAATCTTTCGAAAGCAAATATGACGAGAAGGATCGATTCCTATATTCCTGTCGCTCAGAAAAAGAGCCTGACATCGCCAAAGATTTAAGTCTTTATGTTTGGAGTTCGCTTAAAGAAGCCATAAAGAAATGGGCGGACGATACTCCAGGGCTTCTTGATCATGTGTATTACGACACCGAACCCATGAAAGATGTAAAGAGGGGGGATTTGCTTGACTTTTCAAAGGCACACCTTCCCATCGAACTGCCGAAGCTCGAGATGAAAAAGATTTCCAAATCCAAAGCTGAAAAAGCAAAACAATTGATTTCTGCCTTGCGGGAGCAATACCACGCGAGTTCATATAAGCTCTCAGAAGAAAAAGTCCAAATGGTTCGCGACGGAGCCTATAGAAAATCTCTGCCGCTTGTGGATGATGAAGACCTTGAGGAAGGATTGAGTGGGGTTGCGAAAATAGGAAACGTGGAATCTGACTGATAGAGGGATAAGGTTGGGCATCGTTCAGCTTATTGATCCCTTTTATGTAAAGCTTCCTGGTGATACTTTTCGACGGGCCAGCGTCGTCGGGCAGTTTTGCTGGGTTCCGGTGACACATTTAGATCCCATTCCTCGAATCTTGGATGTAGAAAGAGCTGATCCTCAGGAACACTACGCAACAAAATTCTCCATCCGAAACATGACTGATAGAGACTTCAAAAAGAAGACACGCCTTCCGATAAAAGCCCTGTCATTGAGAGAGACTGAAGAATTGGTAATCCATCGGGCCAAACGCAGACCCGCAATTATCATTTCAGGTGAAACCACGATCTTCGATGACGTTAAGACTCTCCTCCTGCAGATTGGGAGAAAACACCTCCAGGGGGATAGCCTGATTGTCGCGCCCCTTTATTCTGTTGAGTCAGCCGATCACGAAGGAGGGTTTCCTCCGGTCATGGTAGCAAGAATCAGGGCTCTCATGTACAAGCAATTCTTCTTTTGTCCCAAGGGAAACTCCCCATTGGCCACGGATAGCATTATGAGATTGGATAGGCTTCAGACTGTCATTCCAGATTATCCTGCTTTCACCCCTGAACCATTTTCTCTTAGTGCTGAATCTCTGGGGGTGTTAATGGCAATGCTCCGTTCACTCTTTGGAGCCAAGGAAGAGGCTGATTTTGAGGCATTGAAAACCCTTGTCTATGAATCCCTTCCCGACGAAGCCAAAGCTAAATCAGGAGAAGCAGGATATTGACCTATTAAGATGAGGTTAATGGGGGAGGGTAAGCGCTGTCTAAAGAATCCTAATGTCTAACGGGGGCGGGGTCGGGCTTGAGAAATTGAGATAGGGTGTTGAATCTCTCTCTCGTACGTTTGTTAGAAGTTATCGGAGAGGCTGCCAGGGGTATTTCGCTATCCTTCCGTACAGATCATCCTGAGATACCGTGGGGAAAGATGGTCGGGATGAGAGATAGACTCATCCATGGCTAATTCGATATCAACCTCGATGTGATGTGGGAAACTGTAACCGAAGATCTGCCGCCACTGATTGACAATTGGAAGGGATTTTAACCCCGGAGAGTGGTAAACTCTCTTGATAATGAGTTATTAAGGAGTCCATAACAGAAAAAACATATTGTTGTGAAAATTTCCCCTGACCCCTCTTTTCCAAAGAGGGGGAATTCCTCCCTTTTGTAAAGGGAGGGAAGGAGGGATTTGGTTTTCAATGTCCATACAATTATGGACTGATTAGTAATTCTGGGTAAAAATCTTCCGGCCATAAGTGGGAGCATCCGGGGTCAAGCATCGGCAATTATGTACTGATAAGAAATCTTAGAAATAATTCATGTACTTTGCTCACGGATCTTCTCTTGGACCCATAAATTAATCAGTGTATCAGGAGATACACCCCGTTCCTGTGCGATGGATTGGACTTTTTCGGATAGTTTCTTGTCCAGTGAATAGTAGGTTATCTCAGATTCGATACCCACCTCAAATTTCACTCTTTTGGTTTGATCCCAGAAGTCCGATAAATCATGGGTGCCCCAAAATTCTCCAATTTCTTTATATGATTTTGCTTTCGATATGGAACTCTTACCTCTCTTCATATCCCTTCCTCTCTGCGGGCGTCATATCCCTGGCCGATAAAATAATTGCATTCCCGTTTTTTTTATATATAAAAAATAGAATGAGATACCTACCTCCCTTAGTTCTACCCATTACGGCATATACATCTTCACCGGGGCGATGGCCTTTCTCAATGAACCGAAAATAAGGCCGATTTGCTAAAACCTCATGGACTTCAATCTGACTTACACAATGTTTTCTGGCAAGTTTATCAATAATTTCATCGAGCCAGATAAGTCCTCTAATTTTCAACGGGTTTTCTCCTACAGAATATAATACCACACCGTCTTTTTTAGTAAAAGAGGAAAAAATGCAGATCTCGAATTTGGCGCTCAGGCCTTGCAAACCTGCATCACATAGCAGAGGGTCTGCCTGTCATTAAGGAGCAGGAAATGGGTGACGGGTTCTGACGATGAAATCTATAGTATAATCAAAAAAAAGCCCGATATTCATGCTGGGTGTCGGGCTTTTTAATAAACTCAAAAAATTCTTATTTATTTTTTTCTTCAGAAGATTTTTTCTTTGGTTTTTCCTTTTTTTCTTTGGAGACTCCTTTTTCTTCCTTCTTTGCCTTCTTCTCTTTTTTCTCTTTCTCTTTTTCTTTCCCTTTTTCCTTCTTTTTCGGAGTCACTTTTTCAAGAACTTCTTTGGCTTTCTTAAGCGTCGATTTCTTTTTCTCTTCGGGGTGGGAAAAGGTCACCAGCTCAACGAGGGAAAGAGGAGCGCCATCCCCCTGCCGCCACCCCATTTTATAAATTCGAGTATAACCTCCCTCACGGTCTTTGAGTTTGGGTGCGATGTCATCAAAGAGTTTTTTGACGATTCCTTCATTACGAAGTAGGGCGAAAGCCCGTCTTCTCGCATGAAGGGTTCCCTGTTTTCCAAGACTAACGATCTTATCTGCCCAGCTTCGAAGTTCTTTCCCCTTTGCCAGAGTGGTTTGTATCCGTTCATGCTGAAGCAACGAGACCAACATATTACGAAACATCAGCTCCCGATGCTGACTATGGCGACTTAATTTTCTGCCTGCGACGCGATGCCTCATTCCTTGCTCCTATCCAATGGCCCCTGATTCGATTTCTTCTTCAGATTTTTTGGGAGGCCAGTTGTCTAATCTCATTCCCAAGCTCAATCCCATTTCGGCCAAAATATCCTTGATCTCATTGAGGGATTTTCGGCCAAAGTTTTTGGTGGCCAGGATTTCTGCCTCTGTCTTCTGAACTAGATCTCCAATCAACTTGATGTTTGCATGCTTTAAACAGTTGGCAGACCGGACAGAAAGTTCTAATTCGTCTACGCTTCGGAAGAGATTTTCATTAAAATCCTTCTTTTCTTCTTCATCTTGAGGGTAGGCTTCCTCCTCCTCCCCCTCTTCCTCAAAGGTGATGAAGATAGAGAGTTGATCCTTCAAAATTTTTGCCGAATGGGCCACGGCTTCTTCTGGATTCAAACTCCCATCGGTCCAGACCTCCAAGGTCAACTTGTCATAATCCGTGATCTGTCCCACCCGGGCATTGGTCACGGTATAGTTTACCTTTTTGATTGGGGAAAAGATGGCATCCATAGGAATCGTGCCGATCGGTTGGTTCTCCTCCCTGTTTCGCTCTGCGGGGATATAGCCGCGACCCACCTTCACCATCATCTCCATCGAGAGCTTACCATCTCTGGAAAGCGTGGCAATGTAATGATCCGGGTTAAGGATTTCCACTGCATCGCCCGTGAGGATATCCCCTGCCTTAAGGATTTTGGGCCCATCCGCCTTTACACGAATCGTTTTTGGACCTTCCGTATGAAGCTTTAATCTTATTTCTTTAAGATTGAGGATAATCTCGGTAACATCCTCCTTGATTCCGGGGATCGTCGAGAATTCGTGGAGCACGCCGTCCATTTTAATAGAGGCGATGGCCGCTCCCTGCAAGGAAGAGAGGAGGATTCGTCGAAGTGAGTTTCCAATCGTAATACCGAAGCCTCTTTCAAAAGGCTCTGCTGTAAACTTTCCATAAAAGGGTGTCAATGTTTCTTTTTCTACTTCCAACCGTTTGGGTCGAATCAGGTCTTTCCAACTTTTTTGCATAGTGCCTCCAAATTACTTCGAGAACAACTCGACGATCAACTTCTCTTGGATGGGGATGGTGATGTCCTCGCGAGTCGGCAGCCCTTTCACACTTCCCTTCATCTGGTCTTTATCCAATTCCAACCATGGTGGTACTCCTCGCCGAGCCACCCCCTCCAGGGCCTCTAAGATGCGGATGACTTTCTTACTCTTCTCCCGGAGCTCAATGACATCTCCAGGTTTCACGAGATAGGAAGGAATATTCACTTTGGATCGGTTGACCAAAAAATGGTTATGTCGAACAAGCTGACGTGCTTCGTTTCTTGAATTGGCAAAACCGAATCGGTAGACGATATTGTCTAATCTCCTTTCTAAAAGAGAAAGGAGGGTTTCGCCGGTAATGCCCTTTTGTCGATCTGCTTCTTTAAAAATGTTACGGAACTGGTTTTCCAGAATCCCATACATCCTTTTGACTTTCTGTTTTTCTCGAAGTTGGGCTCCGTAGTCGGAGAACTTTTTTCGGGCCTGACCATGTTGTCCAGGGGGGTAGTTCCTCCGGTCGTACGCACACTTCTCTGTATAGCACCTCTCCCCTTTAAGAAAGAGCTTAAGATTTTCCCTCCGACATAGCCGACAAGCCGATTTCGTATATCTCGCCAATGCTAATCCTCCTGTTTAAGTAAACTTGATTACATTGATTAAATAACACGATTACACAGATTACGTAAAAACCAGATTACACGGATAAGAATCTGTGTAATCAGACGCAGCCTTAGACGCGTCTTCTTTTAGGCGGACGACATCCATTGTGGGGAATGGGTGTGACATCCTTAATCAGGTGAACCTTCAATCCAGCCGCTTGAAGCGATCGCAGGGCTGATTCCCTTCCGGCTCCAGGACCCTTGACATAGACATCAATGGATCGAACCCCATGTTCCATGGCTTTTTTGGCCGCATCCTCTGCTGCCATTTGAGCGGCAAAAGGCGTACTTTTTCGGGAACCCTTGAAACCTTGTGTGCCAGCGCTCGACCAGGTGATTACATTTCCCTCTGGGTCGGTAATGGTAATGATGGTATTATTGAATGTCGCCTGGATGTGGGCGATTCCCACCTGGATATTCTTTTTCACCTTCTTTTTCTTTATTCCCTGCCCCTTGGGCATAATGCCTCCTTTGTTAGACTATTCCTTCTCTTTCTTCTTTCCGATGATGGCCCGGCGTGGCCCTTTTCGAGTCCTGGCGTTGGTGTGAGTCCTTTGACCGTGCACCGGCAGAGATTTCCGATGTCGCAGTCCTCGGTAGGAACCAATATCCATCAGCCGCTTGATGTTGGTCGCCACGTCCCGTCTCAGATCTCCCTCCACCTTGAATTCCTGTTCAATGATATCTCGGATGCGAACCACCTCTGCTTCCGTGAGTTTGTTCACTTTGGTGTCCTTGTTGATGCTCGCCTTTTTGAGAATTTTATTAGAGGAGGGTTTTGCAATTCCGTAGATATAGGTGAGGGCGATCTCCACCCGTTTGTCCTTTGGAAGATCGACGCCTGCAATACGTGCCATAATGAGCTCCTTCGTCTAAGGTTTAAGGAGCACTTCGCTTGAGGATCGCTGCGATAGAGGCAGGGGCAAAACGTTTTAGCCTCTAACCTCAAGTCCCGTTTTGCGGGACGCTCCTCTAACCTCCATCATATTTTAGCCTTGTCGCTGTTTATGTTTGGGGTTTTCGCAGATGACCCGGATCACCCCTTTTCGTTTTACCACTTTACACTTATCGCAGATTTTTTTGACCGAGGCCCTGACTTTCACCGCTTCTACCTCAATTCTTCAATCATTCTGAACCTCACCTGGTTCAGGGTCTATTTCTCCCGAAAAATAATTCTCCCCCGCGAGAGATCATAAGGGGAGAGTTCTACCAACACCTTATCCCCGGGGAGGATTTTGATGAAGTGCATTCTCATCTTTCCAGAAATATGGGCCAGTACCTTGTGGCCGTTTTCCAATTCTACCCGGAACATTGCATTGGGAAGGGTTTCTAACACCCTCCCTTCCACTTGGATCGCATCCTCCTTCGGCATAACCTCTCCATCCGCACCCTTAAATGGGCGTTTTGTCTAATAGACGGATGATTTGATCAAAGATTTGATCGGGGCCACCCACCCCCTGGATTGTACGAAGTACTTTTTTCCCTTGGTAATACTGAATCAGAGGGGCGGTCTGTTTCTCATATTCCTTCAACCGTGTTCGGATGGTTTCTTCTTTGTCGTCAGCCCGTTGATAGAGGTTTCCCCCACACCGATCGCACGTTCCTTCTTTTTTAGAGGGTTGGAAAAAGAGGTGAAACATTGCCCCACAGTTTTTACAAGTTCTCCTTCCGGTCAGCCGGCGCACCAATTCCTCAGGATCTACTGCGATGTTGACGACGTGGTCAATTCCTTTTCCCATGCTGGTAAGAATGGGCTGGAGTGCTTCCGCCTGAGGAATCGTTCTTGGAAATCCATCGAGGATGAACCCTAAATCGCAATCCTTTGCCTTCAAACGCTCCTCGATAATCCCAATAACGATTTCATCTGGAACCAGTTGGCCTTGCTCCATAAATCCTTTTGCCTTCGTTCCCAAAGGGGTGCTCTCTTTCAACGCTGCCCTCAGAATATCTCCGGTAGAAATCTGAGGAATGTGATAACGATCTACCATCCTTTGAGCTTGAGTCCCTTTTCCTGCCCCAGGAGGGCCGAGCAATATCAGATTCATTTGACCTCACATTGAAAATTGAAAATTGTAAAATTAACAATTAGCAATAAAAACAGTAGATTTACATTTTGCAATTTGTAATTTGCACATTGCAACTTGCAATGATTTATTTCTTATCCTCGCCGACCTTTTAGCCTTCCTTTTTTCATCAACCCTTCATAGTGTCTTGAGAGCATGTGGGCTTCCACCTGCTGAACGGTATCTAGGGCCACGCCGACCACGATCAAAAGGGAGGTTCCTCCAAAATAGAAGGAGACATTAAATTTACTGTAAAGGATGGTGGGGAGGACACAGATGGCAGAGACATAAATTGCTCCTCCGAGAGTGATTCGAGTGAGGACCTTATCAATATACTCGGCCGTCTTTTGCCCGGGACGAATGCCTGGGATAAAGCCGCCAAATTTTTTCATATTTTCGGCGACATCATTCGGGTTAAAGGTGACAGCCGTATAAAAATAGCAGAAGAAGATGATGAATCCGACATAGAGAAGATTATAGAGAATCGCATCAGGCCCTAAGCTGTTTAGGATCGATTGAACCCAGGGATGTTCCTCCAGCCAAGGTTTTGGCATAAAGTTGGCAATCGTCAAGGGGAACATCAATATTGAGGAGGCAAAAATGGGCGGGATGACCCCTGACGTATTCAACTTGAGGGGAAGATGGGTGCTCTGGCCGCCATAGACCCTTCTCCCTACAATCCGCTTGGCGTATTGGACAGGCAGCCTCCGTTGCCCGGTTTCAATAAAAATGATCACCGCCACCACCAATATCATGAGGATAATCAGGAACAGGATGGTGATAATGCTCAACTGTCCTACCCTGAACAGTTCATAGGTGCTGGCCACCGCATTTGGCATTCGGGCGACAATCCCCGCAAAGATGATCAAGGAAATCCCATTCCCAATTCCCCTTTCTGTAATTTGCTCACCCAGCCACATGATGAAGGCCGTCCCAGCGGTCAAAGTGATGACGGTCAAGATTCTGAAGGACCATCCTGGAACCAGCACGATCATCTCGCCGGCTGCCCCTCGCATGTTCTCCAGGCCCACAGCGATTCCAAACCCCTGGATCATGCTGAGAAGGACTGTTCCGTAACGAGTATATTGGATGATCTTTTTTCGTCCGATCTCTCCTTCTTTCTGGAGCTGTGCGAGATAGGGGATCACCACGGTGAGAAGCTGAAGGATGATGGAGGCGCTGATATAAGGCATAATCCCCAGAGCGAAGACCGAGAGCCTCTCCAAGGCCCCTCCGGAAAACATATCGATGAGACTGAAGAGGGTACCCCTTGCCTGGGCAAAAAAGGAGGCCAGGGCATCTCCATTGACCCCAGGAGTGGGAATATGGACCCCGACACGATAAATCGCCAAGAAAGCGAGGGTCCACAGGATCCTTCTTTTAAGCTCTGGTATTTTAAAAATGTTCTGGGCCCCTGAAATCATGAGCCGATGACCTCCACCTTCCCTGAAGCGCTCTCCACTTTTCTAAGGGCGGCTTTGCTCACTTGATGAACACGAATAGTTAAAGGATGCTGAAGTTCCCCATCAGAAAGAAGCTTGATAGGTTCTTCTTTTTTTAGAAGGCCGGATTGAAGCAGGAGATCGGGTTCCACCACGGTGTCTTTCGAGAAGCGATTCAGATCTCCTACATGAATGATCGCAAAGTGTTTTTTAAAAGGTGAATGAAACCCTCTTTTAGGAAGGCGTCGTTGGAGAGGCATCTGACCTCCCTCAAAACCCGCCTTGGTTCCTCGCCCGGCTCGGGAGTTCTGACCCTTGGATCCCCGACAGGCTGTTTTGCCGTGTCCGGACCCAATTCCTCTGCCTACACGTTTCCTTTTTTTAATTGCCCCTTTCGGAGGTTTTAACTCATCTAATCTCATCTCGGTTCCCCTTCGTATCATTCCTTGACTTCTACCAGATGGAGGACACGATTAATCATCCCCCGAATCTCGGGCCGGTCCGGCAAGGTAAGAGTTTGGTGGAGTCGTCTGAATCCAAGGCTCCGAATGGTTTTCTTCTGGACGCCGGTTCGTCCGATCACGCTCCTGATCCATTTGATAGTAATCGTTTTATCCATATCGGACCCCTTAGTTTTCCGCTGCTGTTTCATGCCTTTTATCAACAATCTCTTCGGGAACCTTCAGTTGGTTAATGGCTTGGAGGGTAGCCTTGATGAGATTGTAAGGATTATTGGATCCAAGGGACTTTGTTAAGATGTTTTGAATCCCTGCCGACTCAGCGATGGCCCTGACGGCTGCGCCGGCGATGACCCCCGTTCCCTCGGAGGCTGGTTTGAGCAAAACTTTTGCGGCTCCAAATTTACCCGTCACTTCGTAGGGAATCGTTTTATGGCTGAGGGGAACCTTGATCAGGTTCCGTTTCGCATGTTCAATTCCTTTTCGAATGGCCTCCGGGACCTCATTGGCTTTGCCTAAGCCGCTTCCCACATGGCCGTTTCCATCCCCAACCACAACCAAGGCGCTGAAGCTGAATCGTCTCCCTCCCTTCACCACTTTGGCTACCCGGTTGATATGAACCACCCGATCGGTTAATTCCATTCCGCTTGGATCAATTTTTGGCAATTTCTGTCCCTCCATTCAAAAGGTCTCTGTACAAGCCTTTCTGAGAGACCTTTGATTACACAGATTTAAAAAAAGGATTACACAGATCTGTGTCATCGTTTGATAATCGGTGTAATCAGAGATTTCTGGCTTTTTCAGAAATCTCTTAAAAGATCAAACCACTTGCTCTGGCCGCCTCGGCTAACGCCTTAATCCTGCCATGATAAAGATACCCATTCCGATCAAAGACCACTTTCTGAATTCCTTTTTCAAGGCATTTCTTCGCAATCAGTTCTCCCACTTTCTTTGCCGCTTCCACATTGCCTGAATAACGAAGCGTTCCTTTCAGCTCAGGGCTCTTGGTGGAGGCACTGGCAAGGGTTCTTCCCGTCGTATCCTCAATCGCTTGAGCATAAAGATGCTTTAGACTCCGAAAGACATTGAGGCGAGGACGTTGGGAAGTCCCTTTGACTTGACTCCTCACTCTCTTTTTCCTTTTCAATCTGGATAACTTCTTTCTTTCGTTCAAGGGATTCCTCCCTCCCTGCGCCTGCCTGTCCCAACCCTGCCTACCGGCAAGTAGGCTCGGTCGGTTCAGGTTGTCAGGGGAAGCAGTTTTCTATATTAGGCTTTGGTCTTACCGACCTTCTTACGGATTCGTTCACCAAGATATCTTATGCCCTTTCCTTTGTAGGGTTCAGGAGGCTTAATGGAACGAAGTTGGGCGGCAACGATTCCCACCTGTTGCTTGTTAATTCCTTTTACCGTAAGGAGAGTTTGTTTTTCTATTTCTACCTTGATTTCCTTGGGAACAGGATAAAGAATCGGGTGAGAATATCCCAAGGTGAGTTTAAGGGTGTCGCCTTGAAGATCTGCCCGGAAACCTACTCCCACGATCTCAAGCTTTTTTTCAAACCCTTTTGTGACTCCGGTGACCATGTTGGTGATAAGGCTTCGTGTCAAGCCTTGAAGTGCTTTTGAAGTCCGTTGGTCGTTGGCCCGGTGCACAAGAATCTTTCCTGCATCGACGGAAACTGAAATTCCCTGGGGGAAGGAATAAGCAAGAAGACCTTTCGGTCCTGTCACCTCCACCCTTGAGGAATCACAGAGGACCTTGACCTCTTTTGGTAATGCGATAGGCATCCTTCCAATACGAGACATATTTCCTTAACCTCATTTTAGCTTTCAAATTTTAGATTTCAGATTTTTCAATCCGGAATCCAAAATCCGCAATCCGAAATCAATATCACCATACATAACACAGGACCTCTCCCCCAATGTTGGCCTTCTGAGCAGATTTGTCCGTCAAGATTCCCTTGGAGGTGGAGAGGATGGGAAATCCTAATCCACTCATGACAGAGGGAATGCTGTCTTTTCCCACATAGACCCTCCGCCCTGGTTTGCTGATCCGTCGAAGATGAATGACCTCCTTGCGGTTGGCATCATATTTAAGGAAGATCCGGATCATCTCATGTTGGTGGTCATCCGTGACCACCTTAAAATTTTTAATGAACCCTTCCTCCTTTAAAATCTTGGCGATCTCGCGTTTCATTTTGGAGGAGGGGATATCCACCTTCTCGAATTTCGCTTTAGACCCATTGCGAATTCGTGTAAACATATCGGCTATTGGATCGGTCATGGACATACAAACCCCCGTACCTTTCACCAGCTGGACTTGATCATCCCGGGAATCTCACCTCGGGAGGCATACTTTCTCAAGCAAAGTCGGCACATGTTAAATTTTCGGTAATAAGCCCTTGGCCTTCCGCAGAGAGGGCATCGATGATACTCACGCACCTTAAATTTCTGTTTTCTCTGTGCCTTGTTCATCAATGAAAGTTTTGCCAATTTTTCCTCCTGCAAAAATAGGTTAAGGTTAGGGCAAGGATGCCTGTTTGGGAAATCGGCTAGGGTTTCGGTCTTTTTTTATTACCTTGACCCTCTAAACTCAACACCAAACTGGCTTCGTAACCTTTACCCAAAAACAATTTTTAATTTCGGAAGGGCATCCCCAGCAAACGGAGCAGTTCCTTCCCTTCCTCATCCGTTTTGGCTGTGGTCACAATGACGATGTTCATCCCTTTGACTTTGTCAATTTTATCGTAATGAATTTCTGGAAAGATCAGTTGTTCGCGGATTCCCAAAGCATAATTTCCCCTCCCATCAAACGACTTTCCAGAGAGGCCCTTAAAGTCCCTGACCCTTGGAAGGGTGACATTCACCAATCGATTGAAAAACTCGTACATCTTCTCTCTTCGAAGGGTGACCATACACCCAATCGGCATTCCGGTTCTTAATTTAAACTGGGCAATCGATTTTTTAGCCTTCGTGATTACAGGCTTTTGTCCCGTAATCAGGCTGATCTCCTGAACAGCAGAATCGAGGATTTTTATATTCTGGATAGCCTCCCCCAGCCCCATATTGACCACGATTTTCTCCAGCTTAGGGACTTCCATTTGATTCTTATAATTGAACCGCTTCATCAACGCAGGCACTACTTTTTCCTGGTAGATCTCTTTTAATTTGGCCATTCAATCACCTACTTATCTAAAAGTTCCCCACATTTTCGACAGAACCGTGCCTTCTTTCCATCTTCCAGGATTCGGTGTCCAATTCGAATCGGTTTGTTGCATTTCTCACAGAGGAGCATCACGTTGGAGAGATGGAGAGGGGCCTCCTTTTCCAAAATCCCCCCCTGCCTTTGTTTTCCGTGGGGCCGAGAATGCCTCTTGACAAAATTGATCTTTTCAATCAGCACCTTCTCCTTCTCGGGAAGGACTTTGAGAACTCGACCACTCTTCCCCTTTTCTTTTCCGTTGATGACCATGACCAGATCATTCTTTTTGATGTGATATTTTGGCACGATCATTTCAAATTCCTTTTCGTCCTAACGCCTGCTGGCCTGACCCCTATCGGGACCGGGGCTGGCAGGAGTTGCAGGCTTTTTTTAAAGAACCTCCGGAGCCAAGGAGATGATTTTCATAAACCGTTTGGCTCGAAGTTCCCGGGCAACCGGACCGAAAATTCGGGTTCCAACAGGGTCTCCCTGGGGGTTGATCAGGACGGCAGAGTTGTCGTCAAATTTGATATATGACCCGTCAAGACGTTTGACTTCTTTCTTCGTCCGAACAATCACAGCACGAGCTACGTCCCCTTTTTTAATCTTGGAATTGGGAAGGGCATCTTTGACCGAGACGACGATGATATCCCCTAAGGTGGCATACCTCCGACGAGTTCCGCCGAGGACTTTAATGCACCCCAATTTTTTGGCCCCTGAATTATCGGCAACTTCGAGAATCGTCCGCATCTGAATCATGATCCACTCCCATTCGAGCCTCCCCTTTCACATTCAACTTCCAATGTGTTAAGCGGCCCGCTCAAGGATCTCCTTGACACGCCACCTTTTCTCTTTACTGAGGGGGCGGGTTTCGATCAATAGCACTTTATCTCCAACATGGCATTCCTTCTTTTCATCGTGAGCCTTTACCTTGGTCCTCTTCCGGATATATTTCTTATAAACAGGGTGAAGGACAACACGATTCACCATGACGACGACGGTCTGATCCATTTTATCGCTTGATACTACGCCCGTTAACGTTTTTCGTTTACCTCTTTCTCCCATTGTCTTTATTTCCCTTTTTTCGGGGCCCTTTCCTTAAGAATGGTCTTCACCCGAGCCATGTCCCGTCTCAACTGAGGGATTCGCATCACATTTTCCAACTGTCCCGTGGCATGCTGAAAACGAAGATTAAAGAGTTCCTCGCCCAATTCTTTTTGCTTCTCGAGCAACTCCCCTTCGCTCAGTTGGCGAAGTTCTTTGACCTTCATAGATGGCTCCCCCTCATGATAAACTTTGTATGAATCGGCAATTTATGGGAGGCCAGAAGAAATGCCTCCCTGGCCCTTTCTTCGGGAACCCCTTCCATC
This sequence comes from Syntrophaceae bacterium UBA2188, assembly GCA_002327985.1. GTDB lineage: Bacteria > Desulfobacterota > BSN033 > BSN033 > UBA1163 > UBA1163. The sequence goes on from DCVM01000126.1 coordinate 21,545, forward strand.
TCATAGAGAACTCGACCTGGCCGGATGACGGCCACCCAGTCTTCAGGCGCCCCTTTTCCTTTTCCCATTCGGGTTTCTGCGGGTTTTTTGGTAATCGGCTTGTCTGGGAAGATGCGTATCCAGATCCGACCAGTCCTCTTAATGAATCGAGTCATGGCAATTCGTGCCGCTTCAATCTGACGGGCGGTCAACCATCCACATTCTATGGCCTGGAGTCCGAAATCACCAAAATTAAGGCTGTTTCCACGAGAGGCCACTCCCCTTCTTTTCCCCTTTTGTTGTTTGCGATATTTTGTTTTCTTCGGCATCAACATCTTATTTAAACCTCAATGAAAAGTATAAATTGCAAATTGAAAAGTTAGCATGGATGAATTCGTAAATTTGAACTGCTAATTTTGCATTTTACAATTTTCAATGATCTTTATGAGTTAGGTAGTTCTTTCTTCTCCCTCTTTGGTTGGGAAGACTTCTCCTTTGAAGATCCAAACCTTCACGCCAATGATCCCGTATGTGGTTTTCGCTTCAGCTAAGCCATAATTAATATCCGCCCGGAGGGTGTGAAGGGGAACTCGACCCTCTCGGTACCATTCTCTACGGGCCATTTCTGCTCCACCCAATCTTCCTCCACACGCAATTTTGATACCTTTAGCGCCTAATTTGAGTGCAGAAGTCACCGCCTTCTTCATCGCCCTTCGAAATCCAACCCGTCTTTCCAACTGGAGAGCCACATTCTCAGCCACCAGTTGGGCATCAATTTCTGCCCTCTTGACTTCCTGGATATTGATAAAAATTTCTTTCTCAGTCATTTTTTGGAGTTCCTTTTTCAGGTTTTCCACCTCGGCTCCCTTTTTCCCGATGATGATGCCGGGCCGGGCGGTGTGGATAGTGACCTTCGCTTTTTTGGCCTTGCTGGCAGCCCGCTCAATTTCAATTTTTGAGACTCCCGCATGGTAAAGTTTTTTCTTTAGATGGTCACGGATTCGAATATCTTCAATCAGAAGTTGTGGATAATCTTTTTCTGCATACCATCGCGAATCCCAGGACTTAATCAGTCCCAACCGAAAGCTAATTGGATGTACCTTCTGTCCCAAAGTTTCTCCTCCCTTATCTGCCTTCCCCAGAGCGCTTCAGCACTAAAGCCTTTGCGAAGCCCGCTTTGGCATATCGGACAAGCCTCACTTTTCGTCCAAGACGATGTTAATATGACTAATTCTCTTTCGGATCGTGGTGGCACGGCCCAAGGCCCTGGGTTGGAAGCGTTTCATCGTCGGCCCTTGATCCACAGTAATCTTTTTTACATAAAGGCGATCCACATCAATGTTCTTCTTTTGGGTGGCATTGGCAATGGCCGATTTTAATACTTTGATGACGATCTTGGCCGCTGACTTCTTTGTAAAGTTCAGGATATTTAGAGCCTCTTCTGATCCCTTGCCCCGGATCAGATCGGCCACCAATTGTGCCTTGCGAGGTGCCACTCGAACAAATTTTAATTTTGATTTTACTTCCATCTCGCCATACCCCTGTTAGGGAGTAGCCTTCCCTTTAATTTTTGTTTTTCGGTCTCCGGAGTGGCCGTGGAAGGTCCGAGTCGGGGAGAATTCCCCTAACTTGTGTCCGACCATTTCCTCTGTCACGAAGACGGGGATAAACTTTTTCCCGTTATGGACAGCAAAGGTCAACCCGACCATTTCAGGGACGACCGTAGACCGCCTCGACCAAGTTTTGATCACTTTTCCTTCCTTTGTCCTTCGGGCCTCCTCCACCTTTTTCATCAAATGGGAATCCACAAAAGGCCCCTTTTTGATTGAACGGGCCATTAATCTCTCCTCTTCAAAATATATTTACTGGTCGTTTTATTTTTCCGTGTCTTCTTCTCCGGTACCCCCCATGGCGTACAAGGATGCCTGCCTCCCGAACTCTTTCCCTCGCCGCCACCTAAAGGATGGTCAATGGGATTCATGGCCACTCCGCGAACGGTAGGTCTCCATCCCAGCCAGCGATTTTTACCTGCTTTTCCCAAAGAGATAATTTCATGTTCGAGGTTGCTCACCTGGCCTATGGTGGCGTAACACTCCTGAAGGATCAATCTGACTTCACCCGAAGGGAGTTTGACATGCGCATATTTCCCTTCCTTGGCCATCAATTGGCCTGAGCCCCCTGCGCTCCGAATGATCTGGCCACCCTTGCCTACCTTTAACTCGATATTGTGAATTAATGTGCCGGTCGGGATATTTCGAAGGGGCAGGGCATTACCAGGTTTAATATCCGCTGTTGGACTGGCAATCACCCGCTCCCCAACCCGCAGTTGAGAAGGGGCGAGGATATATCGTTTTTCCCCATCCGCATAGTGAAGCAAGGCAATCCGTGCCGACCGATTCGGATCGTATTCAATAGAGGCCACTTTCGCAGGAATTTCCCTCTTATCTCGTTTGAAGTCAATCAATCGATATTTTCGTTTGTGCCGCCCTCCTCGATGCCAGGCGGTGATTCTTCCATAACTGTTTCTCCCCCCTGTTTTCTTCAAAGGGCGAAGAAGACTCTTCTCCGGTGTCGTCGAAGTAATGTCCTCGAACTCGGAGATGGTCTGAAACCGCTTTCCAGGAGAAGTCGGTCGAAACTTTTTAATGGCCATCTTTTAACCCCATCAAACTCGAAATTCTAAATCCGAAATCCTAAATAAATCTCAATGATCAAAATTCCAAACCTAAAACCGAATTCGTGTTTAGGATTTAGAATTTCCCCTCGAATTTTTGTTCGAGGGGCTTAGGCTCCTTCGAAGAAATCGATACGATCTCCTTCTTTCAAAGTAATGATCGCCTTTTTCCAATCCGCCCTCTTGCCATATCTTCTTCCCAGGCGTTTTACCTTTCCCAATACGTTGGAGGTTCTGACCTCGAGGACTTTTACTTTAAAGAGCCGCTCAACGGCAGATTGAATTTCAACCTTGTTCACATCCCGTTGAACTTCGAAAACGTATTGACGGCTCTCCTCTTTCTGCCGGGTGCTTTTTTCAGTAATCAAAGGCCTTCGGATGATTTTCTGTGCTTCTTTCATGATGCGAGTGCCCCTTCAATCTTTTCAACCGTCGGATGGAGTAAGATCAAGTGTTCATGATTCAAAATATCGTAAACATTTAACCCTTCGTGACGAAGGACCTCAATCCCAGGGATATTTCGTGCGGATCGCTCTAAGTAAAGGTGTCTCGCGTCGATGACAATCAGGGCGTCTTCAATTTGAAATCTCTTTAGGACTTCAAGAACCTGGCGGGTTTTAAATCCTTCCAGAGGAAAATCCTTGAGAAGGATCAGCTTTCCCTCCACGCGCTTTAGACTGAGAGCCGCCCTAAGAGCTGCCCTCTTGACTTTTTTAGGAAGAGAGATGGAATAGTCTTTTGGCATGGGACCGAAGATGGTTCCACCTCCTCTCCAGAGCGGAGATCGCCGGGTTCCTGCCCGTGCCCTTCCTGTCCCTTTTTGTCTCCAGGGTTTTGCTCCCCCTCCTCGGACAAGAGCCCTGTTTTTTGTAGAGGCCGTCCCCTTTCTCTGGGAAGCGAGATCCATTCGGACGACATCATGGAACACCGTAGGATTAATTTTGGCATCGAAGATCCGGTCATCCAATTCGATATCGCTTACTTTTTGATTTCCAATATCATAGACGGCTAACGTGGTCATCCCATTCCCTTTCTTAAGCTGATGGGGCAGCAGAACCTTTCTTTTCGTTACGAGTCCCCGCCTGCCGGTCGGGCAGGGATTCCGACTTGATAGCACTTCGAATAAGAACCCAGCCCTTTGGACTTCCGGGAATTCCACCTTTAAGAAGGAGCAGGTTCTGATCTTCTTTGACATCCACGACCTGGATATTTTGAAGCGTCACCTTCCGATTCCCATGTTGCCCTGGCATCTTCAGGCCCTTGAAGGTATGATGAGGATAAGTGGCAGACCCTACGGAACCCCCATGACGAAAATATTCGTGAGTTCCATGAGATCCAGGAGAGCCGTGAAATCCATGGCGTTTGATCACTCCTGTAAATCCTTTCCCCTTGCTGAGACCCGTGACATCGACCACATCTCCAGGTTTGAAAAGAGTTACGGTTATTTCTTGCCCTGACTCATACTCTCCCAAATCCTCTAAAGGAAATTCTTTGATAATATAAAAAGCTCCGGTGCCTGCTTTCTTGAAATGTCCAGAGAGGGGTTTGTTGACCCTCTGGCTATTCTTTGGAAGGAAACCGAGTTGAAGGGCATTATAACCGTCCTTCTCCTTCGTCTTCTTTTGAATCACTGAGCAGGGACCGACTTCCACAACGGTCACGGGTATGACGGAGCCGTCTTCGAGAAAGACTTGAGTCATCCCTAATTTTCTCCCAATGATTCCCAAGGTCCTTTTCATTGCCTTTTATCCTTATAACTTGATCTCAACATCGATTCCGGCTGCTAGATCCAGCTTCATCAATGCATCAACCGTTTGTTGGGTTGGCTCTAAAATATCGAGAAGGCGCTTGTGGGTGCGAATTTCGAACTGTTCTCTCGATTTCTTATCCACATGGGGAGATCTCAACACACAATATTTGTTGATTTTTGTTGGAAGAGGAATAGGTCCTGCGACACTGGATCCTGTCCGACGAACCGTATCCACGATCTCGGCAGTCGATTTGTCCAGAAGTTTATGATCATAAGATTTTAAAGAAACCCTGATCTTCTGAGTTGTCATGTTAAAACCCCTCTCCTTTATTCGAGGACATCACTGATGACGCCTGCACCCACGGTCCGACCCCCCTCCCGAATCGCAAACCGTAACTCCTTCTCCATCGCGATCGGCGTAATCAACTCCACCGTCAACGAAACATTGTCCCCAGGCATCACCATCTCCACCCCCTCCGGCAACACCGCCACCCCCGTCACATCCGTCGTCCGAAAATAAAACTGAGGCCGATACCCATTAAAAAACGGCGTATGCCGACCCCCCTCCTCCTTCGTCAAAATATACGCCTCCGCCTTAAACTTCCGATGTGGCGTAATCGACCCAGGCTTGGCCACCACCTGACCCCGCTCCACCTCCTCACGCTTCACCCCTCGCAACAATACCCCAATATTGTCCCCCGCCTGACCCTGATCCAAGGTCTTGCGAAACATCTCCACCCCCGTACACACCGTCTTCATCGTCGGCCGTATCCCCACTACCTCCACCTCATCCCCCACCCGGATCACCCCTCGCTCCGCCCGTCCCGTCACCACCGTCCCTCGCCCCGAAATACTAAACACATCCTCAATCGGCATCAAAAACGGCTTGTCAATATCCCTCACCGGCTCCGGTATATACGTGTCCACCGCCTCCATCAACTGCCAAATCCCCTGACACCACTGACACTCCAGCTTCCCACACCCACACTCCAACGCCTTGAGCGCACTGCCCCGTATCACCGGCGTCGCCTCCCCAGGAAAATCATACCCCGAAAGCAACTCCCGCACCTCCAACTCCACCAAATCCAATAACTCCACATCCTCCACCATATCCACCTTGTTCAAAAAAACCACAATATACGGCACCCGCACCTGCTTGGCCAACAATACATGCTCCCGCGTCTGCGGCATCGGCCCATCGGCCGCCGAAACCACCAAAATCGTCCCATCCATCTGCGCCGCCCCCGTAATCATGTTCTTAATGTAATCCGCATGCCCAGGACAATCAATGTGCGCATAATGCCGCTTCGCCGTCTCATACTCCACATGTGCTATCGCGATCGTCAACCCCCGCTCCTTCTCCTCCGGCGCCTTGTCTATCTGATCAAACGCCATATAGGAAGCAAAATTCTTCGTCGCCAACACCCTCGTAATCGCTGATGTCAACGTCGTCTTCCCATGATCCACATGCCCAATCGTCCCCACATTCACATGCGGCTTCGTCCTCTCAAACTTCGGCTTCGACATGGCTCAAACCCTCCTTTGATTTCGGCCGCACTCAGGCGACCCTTTTCAGTTGAGAAAGGATCTCCTCACTCACAGAGGAAGGCACCGGGCTATAATGGGAAAACTGCAGCGTAAAGGTGGCCCTTCCCTGGGTAAGAGATCGAAGGTCAGTGGCATAACCAAACATATTGGCAAGGGGGACTTCTCCAGTGATGACGTTGGTTCCCTCGCGATAGTCTACTTTTGTTGTTTTACCTCTTCGACTGTTCAGATCACTCACGACCTGCCCCATAAACTCTTCAGGGGAAATAATCTCAATAGACATCAGAGGCTCAAGAAGGATCGGGGTTGCTCTTTTTGCTCCTTCCTTAAATCCAATAGATGCGGCAATTTTAAACGCCATTTCAGAGGAATCCACCTCATGGTAAGACCCATCGATCAGCGTCACCTTGATATCCACCATGGGGAACCCTGCAACCGTCCCTTTCTCCATAGCCTCTACGATCCCCTTTTCGACGGCAGGAATATATTCGCGAGGAATCGCTCCCCCGATGATCTTGTTGACAAACTCAAATCCCTTGCCAGGAGGTTGTGGCTCCATGTTGAGCCAGACGTGCCCGTATTGGCCTCTTCCACCTGATTGACGAATAAATCGGCCCTCTGACTTGACCTCCTTGGTAATCGTTTCTCGATAGGCGACCTGGGGTTTTCCGACACTGGCTTCGACTTTGAATTCCCTAAGGAGTCGATCCACGATAATCTCAAGATGGAGCTCCCCCATCCCGGAGATGATGGTTTGACCTGTCTCCTCATCGGTCTTCACGATAAAGGAGGGATCTTCAAGCGACAATTTATGGAGAGAGACACCCAACTTATCAACATCTCCCTTTGTTTTTGGCTCAATGGCAATAGAGATAACGGGTTCGGGAAACGTCATCGATTCAAGGATGATGGGTTGTTTTTCACTGCAAATGGTGTCTCCCGTGGTAGTATATTTAAGACCCACAGCCGCAAAGATATCTCCCGCGGCCACCGTCTGGATCTCCTCCCGTTTATTGGCATGCATCTGGAGCAGACGGCCAATCCGTTCCCGTTTCCTCTTGGTAGGATTATAAACATAATCCCCTGATTTTAATGAGCCAGAATAAATCCTGAAGAAAGTCAACTGTCCCGTATAAGGATCATTCATGATTTTAAAGGCTAAGGCTGAAAGGGGGTGTCCGTTATTGGCGGAGAAGGTAAGTTCCCTCCCTTCTGAATTCATTCCTTTCACAGGGGGGATATCGAGAGGGGATGGGAGATAGTGAATGATCGCATCGAGCAGGGGTTGAACCCCTTTATTGCGGAAGGCCGAACCGCAGAGTACCGGAGTACCTTTCAATTGAAGGGTGACCTCCCTCAGAGCTCCTTTTATCTCCTCCTCAGTGACCTCCTGGCCATCAATAAACTTCTCCATCAGGTAATCATTTCTTTCTGCCAGTTTTTCGATGAGATATTCTCTTGAAGCGTAAGCTTCCTTTTGGAAGGCGTCTGGGATATCTACCGAGCGGTATTCCGTCCCAAGTCCATGGGGATTATAGATAATGGCCTTCATGGTGACGAGGTCAATCACCCCTTGAAAATCATCTTCCTTGCCGAGAGGGAGTTGAATGGGTAAAGCGGTTGTCTTGAGGCGGTCTTCCATCATCTTAAGACAGGTCTGGAAGTTGGCACCTGTCCGGTCCATTTTATTGACAAAGGCGATTCTGGGGATCTGATATTTATCCGCCTGTCTCCAGACGGTTTCGGATTGAGGCTCTACCCCACCGACGGCACAGAAGACCGCTACCGCCCCGTCCAGGACGCGCAGGGATCGTTCGACCTCAATGGTGAAATCAACATGCCCAGGGGTGTCAATGATATTGATCCGATGATCTTTCCAAAAACAGGTGGTGGCTGCAGAGGTGATGGTGATTCCACGCTCCTTTTCTTGTTCCATCCAGTCCATAGTGGCGGATCCTTCGTCCACCTCCCCGATCTTATAGGTGACGCCGGTATAGTAGAGAATCCGTTCGGTCGTAGTCGTCTTCCCTGCATCAATATGAGCCATGATGCCAATGTTTCTTGTCTGTTCTTTTAAGGCACTGCTATTTGACACAATAAACCTCTATCCAGTATTCCAGTTGTTTTTCTACCACCTATAATGAGCAAAGGCCTTATTGGCCTCAGCCATTTTATGGGTATCCTCTTTCTTCTTGATGGCAGCCCCTCGGTTATTGGCTGCATCGATCAGTTCTGCTGAAAGTTTTTCTTCCATCGTTTTTTCGGATCGCTGCTTTGAAAAGCCAATGATCCAGCGAATGGCCAAGGCGATTTTCCTTTCTGGTCTTACCTCTACGGGAACTTGATAAGTGGCCCCTCCAACCCTTCTGGGCCTCACCTCGATAAGCGGTTTCACATTATTCATGGCCTGATTAAAAATTTTAACCGGGTCTGAATGGGTCCGATCTTTAATCAAATCAAGGGCGCCATAAAAAATTCCTTCCGCCGAACTTTTCTTTCCACGTCGCATAATTCCATTTATAAATTTTGCAGTCAGTGTATCGTGATATTTTGGATCCGGTAATATCTCTCTTTTTTTGATCTCTCTTTTTCTGGGCATAAAGACTCCTTCTTCCTTAAGAATTGAATAGGTTGGGAAGAGAAGTTGAATTATTTGGGTTTTTTGGCTCCGTATTTGGAGCGGCTCTGTTTTCGGTCCTGGACGCCAACGGAGTCTAAGGTGCCACGGATGATATGATACCGAACTCCTGGAAGGTCTTTCACCCTTCCTCCCCGGATGAGGACAACAGAGTGTTCTTGGAGGTTATGGCCAATCCCCGGAATATAAGTGGTTACCTCGATGCCATTGGTTAATCTCACTCGAGCAACTTTTCGAAGAGCGGAATTAGGTTTCTTGGGAGTAGTTGTATAAACTCGAATACAAACCCCCCTTTTTTGAGGGGATCCCGTAAGAGCAGGGGCTGAAGTCTTACTCTGGATGCCTTTTCTTCCTTCTCGTACAAGTTGATTAATCGTAGGCATTAATTACCTCATTTTAATAAAATTAAATATTTCAATAAGTTGAAAGATAAAGACCCTCTCATAAAGAATTAAGCGAAAAAACTTAATAAATCTATCAGGTTTTTTTTAGTTTGTCAACATTTTTTTAAGAATATTTTTTAAGAATTTAATAAAATGATGATCTCGTAAAAAGTCCGTAAAGAGGGAAAACGTCATGCTGAACTTGATTCAGCATCTAACAAAATCAATGAGTTATGAGACCCTGAAACAAGTTCAGGGTGACAAATCAGGACTTTTTACGAATCCATCATAAAATTAAAATCATCTCCACGGAAAGGAGGTAAAAGGGTTTTTAAATCAGTTACTTTATAAAGCTAACTAATTGAAATGGTTAATATAAAAGAGTGAAATCTAACCACCGACCGACCCCCCCTTTGTTAAAGATAATATGCTTTAGACAGGCAAGCAAAGGGGCGGCACCCCCATGATTCAAGCCGAGGGAGGGAGTTTATAGGGTCACCATCATTTAGACCTCTTGTCCTGTTCTATGTCTTGTTTTATATTAGGCCGGGAGGGGTATTCTGTTAATGAGTTCAAATCTCTTTTCAAGTAAGGACTTAAAGACAATTGCTGCCAGGGGCCTTGATGTCCAGGAGGTCTTGAAACAACTTGAGGCATTCCGTGTCGGAGCAAAACCTATCAGGTTAATAAGGCCTGCACGGGCTGGAGACGGCATCGTTCAGATACCTTCGAAAGAAAGACAGATGCTGGTCTCACTTCATGATCAGGCTGCTGAAAGGGGCCGGATGCTTAAGTTTGTACCAGCCTCTGGTATCGCTAGCCGGATGTTCCGAGACTGGTATCATTGGTACCAAAAAGGGGATGTCGGTTCGGCCGGGCACATGGTTAAGTTTTTTAAAGATGTTTGCAAATTGGCCTTGTACAAAGACTTAAAAAAAGTGATGGCCCACGATGGAATAGATGTTGAAAAATGTATTGTTGAAAGAAGGTGTACCGATATCCTTGAATTTATTCTCACCCCGCGAGGTCTTAACTATAACTGGATGCCCAAGGCCGTATTAAAATTTCATATTTATCCTGACCATAGCCGCACCGCCCTGGAAGAACATCTTGTTGAAGCAGCCCTCTATGTCAGGGATTCTAAAAACCGTTGCAGGATCCATTTTACTGTTTCTGCTGAGCATGAATCCCAATTGAAGGGCCAGCTCAGCCGCGTAAAAGGTTATTACGAGAAACTGTTCGGTGTTCACTACGAAGCGGCCGTGACGATCCAGCATTCCTCTACGGATACAATAACCGTGGACATGAAGAACAAACCCTTCCGTGACCGGAGCGGTAAAATCCTATTCTGGCCAGGAGGCCACGGTGCGCTTCTCAAAAATCTCAACGCCATTGATGGGGATATTATCTTCATTAAGAACATTGACAATGTGGTTCCTGACCGTCTGAAAGACAGCACCGTTCTTTACAAGAAAATCCTTGCAGGGTATCTTGTCCGATTGCAAGATGAAATCTTCCAAAACCTGAAACTCCTTTCAAGGAAACGTCTGGATGGTGACCTGCTGTCACGGATTGTCCTCTTTTGCCAAAAAAAGCTGTTCCTTTTTTTCCCTGACGGATTTTGGAATGACTCGGTATCTTCTAAAAAGAAGTTTGTCTTCCGAATGCTGAATCGGCCGGTACGGGTTTGCGGCATGGTTAAAAACGAGGGCGAGCCTGGCGGAGGTCCTTTCTGGGTTGAGGAGGAGGGAATTCAGTCGCTCCAGATTGTCGAACAAAACCAATTAGATCTGAGTTCAGAGGAACAGAAAGAAATTTGGGCATCCTCCACCCACTTTAATCCCGTTGATCTGGTCTGTGGAGTCAGGAATGAGCGGGGAGAAAAATTTGATCTGAATCAATACGTCAACAAGGATGCAGTGATCATTTCAAAGAAATCATATGAAGAGGGTGAGTTGAAGGCCCTGGAGTGTCCAGGACTTTGGAACGGATCCATGGCGTATTGGACCACTGTTTTTGTGGAAGTTCCCCTCGAGACCTTCAATCCCGTGAAGACCATTGACGATCTCCTTCGGAAATCGCACCTGCCGTAATGGAATCAAAAGGGAGCCAACCACCCTGGCCAGCCCCCTGAATCTTTTTAAAAATAATGTTTCTGCCACCTGCAGTAAGAAGATAAAGGAAACTGATGAAAAAAAATAGCAAGATGGGTATCGAAATTATGGATAAAGTTGCGGGGACCTATCTTATCCAGCTAAACAGCACTCGTGCCATGGTGACCAATCTCTTTAAGATGTTCAAATTCCGGTAGTAAAAGACAAAAATCATGGAGACCTATTATTAGACATAACCCAATTCCGCCTTAAGTTATGCAAGTAAGTTTCGCCACAAATAGGACCTTATTTTCAACTACGCTACTAAAAATTAACCCATCATTGAATCCTAACCCATATTCTTTGACCTGGGGAGTGATAAAATAGTTCTCCTTCAAGATAAATTTTTAAGAAGAGTTTATGATATCCAAGAGAAAAATCCGAGATAGGTATATTGGCATTGAAACCACTGTATAGATAGTCGGGATTATTAAAATAAGCCGCCACATCTTCACGTTTGGCGCCGCAATGAACAGAATAATCTTTGCCACCAAAACTTATTTGGATATTCTTTATCTTGTTTGGGCTTGCAATCCAGCCACCAACCAAAACCATATTCTCCTTTTGATTTATATTTACCTGCCATTTTTTCTTTTGAGGCATGATAGAATTAATGCTTTCAATATTAGCATATACAGGAGCCTGCTCTTTAGACCATCTGCCAATATCAGCATCTGGGCCTATCATTGAATATACAAGCAAGATATTAGAGCAGAAAATTCCTAATATTGCATGAGATATCGCTATGGTGAAAAGGTTGGGAAACTTGCTATAAGTTCCAGACCAGATAATGCCCGCCGCAAAACCGAATAGGATGAGCGGAGGTGTCGGAATATGTATCATGGAAAAAGTTAATGCTGAAATAAAGATAGCCATATTTGTGTGAGGAAAAAATATATCTCTGTAACACATGAAAAAAAAGGCCAGAAAAATATATTGTTGGAATAAAGCCCAAAACGGGTAAGTAAAAAGTTTGTTCCAGAATAAAGAATCACGATAAAAATAATTGTTTACTGGAAAAAAAAGGTGCCATAGGACATATAAAACTGGGATAGCTATTGATGTAAAAATAAGCAGTATTTTAAAAGAGTCATACCAGTTGTCCAATCTAAAACCGAGGTCTTTAAGGCTTTTCTTATTAATGTAATTTGAGTAAATAAAAAATAAAAAGATTGGTATTGCGGAAAAAACTTTCACCCATTGATGATACAGGGGGCTGATTAGCCATAAATAACCAAAAATAAATATAATTCCAACCAAAACTTCAACGGTTGATTTAATTCTTTGAGACATACATCTAAATTCCTTTTAGGTTCTGCTAAAATACTATTACACTAAAAATATAAATAAATTGGATGGGGATAACGCAGTGGGTGACCCTATCCACAACCAAAACGTTTAAATTTTAAAGGATTCTAATGGAGGGAGTAAAGAGTTGTCAATCATTCAACTTTTTCAAGCAGTGCAGGAGCATGCCGGACATTCTTCAATTAAGATGACAATGAGATATTCCCACCTCTCTCCCGCATTTCAAAAGGGATCAGTCCAACTGCTCAAGGGTCTTTAGGAATGGATCCAACTCATACTGAGTTTCTTTCCTGGAACACAAACATTTGCTGACGAGATTTTTGATTATTTGGTTGTCCCCCTCAAAACGATAAGAGAGGCCGTTTGGGCGACCATTCCAAAGCTTTTTTTCATCGCTATTTTGGCGTTCATCACCGTTTATGTCTTGAAGCTGATGCGTCTTTTTTTTCTGGAAGTGGAAAAAGAGACTCTCACTTTTAAAGGATTCTATCCGGAGTGGGCACAGCCGACCTATAAAATCTGCCGTGTTCTGGTTATTGCTTTTGCGGCGATTATTGCGTTTCCGTATATCCCAGGTTCGGATTCTCCTGCCTTTAAGGGGATCTCCATCTTTGTCGGCGTTCTTTTTTCTTTGGGATCTTCCTCAGCGATTGCCAACAACATTGCTGGATTTACTTTAACCTACAGGCGGGCTTTCAAGATCGGAGACAGGGTAAAGATTGCCGATTTCGTAGGAGATGTGGGGAATACCAGGCTTCAGGTGACACACTTGAGAACGGTTAAAAATGAGGAAATTACCGTTCCCAATTGAATGATCGTTAGCAGTCATGTGATCAACTATAGTTCATTGGCCAGAGAAAACGGTTTGATCCTCCATACGACAGTAACCATTGGCTATGACGCAGCGTGGCGTCAAGTCCATTCACTTCTATCGATGGCGGCTGAACGTACCTCGGGGTTATTGCGCGAGCCACTGCCCTTTATTCTTCAGAAATCCCTCGATGATTTCTATGTCACTTATGAGTTAAATGTTTACACGGATAAACCTTTGGAGATGTCAAAGATTTATTCTGAACTGCATGAGAACATTCAGGATGCCTTTAACGAACAAGGAGTACAGATCATGTCACCTCACTACGAAATGGACCCCCCGCAGATCAAGGTTGTACTCAAGGAGAGGTGGTATGCAGCCCCTGTAGAATCACCTGATGATCCAGGAAATAAGGGGTAACGAATAGAGCGGATTTTAAAAGGAGGGACATCTATGATTAGAGCGGTTTCAAAATATTGGTGGATTTTTACTTTGCGTGGAATCATTGCGATCGCTTTTGGCCTGGCTGCTCTCTTGTGGCCGGCTCTGACACTCGGGGTAATGGTTTTGCTTTTTGGTTTTTTTGCCTTACTTGAAGGGCTATTAACGGTTGTCACCTCCTTTAGGAAGGGTGAAGAGAAAGGCGGATGGACTCTTCTGCTCGAAGGTCTTGTAGGGTTACTCGTATGTGTCATCGTGTTATTAGGAACGAGTATTGGAAACATGTTATGGCCTAAAGTAGCGGCCTTGATGTTTGTCTATTATATTGCTGGATGGGCAATGATTGCAGGTCTTTTTAAAATCATCACGGCCTTTCGAATCAGAAGGGAGGTGAAAGGGGAGTGGATCCTTGGTTTAAGCGGATTGATTTCACTTTTGGTTGGGTTGATCCTGATCATTCGCCCTGGGGCAGGGGTTCTGGCCGTAGCATGGCTGATCGGTATTCTTGCCATCATCCTCGGCATTTTCCAGATACTTCTGGGTCTGAAATTTCGTAAGATTGGTACAGGTTGAAAAAATTGACCCATTCGGCGGCGCTATGCTCCACCTTTGAATGCAGGGTGAGAAAGCGCCGCCTCCTTCGGCAAGCTCAGCAGAATAGGGATAGCGACCATTTTTGTTGACCAGGCTGAGGAGGCTGGATGAAAAGTGAATGTTTCTGCTATCTTTCCGCTATCTTGCATGTTTCGAAAAAATGCGATTTGATATTCTTATATTCAATTTCAACTGCTTAAAGAAGGTGCACAAATTCGATTAGTCCAAAAGCCTTTTGCTCGTTTTCACTCATTAATTGTTGATTGTTGGGATTTGGAATATCTGAAGACAAGTAGGTGAGGTCACCAGTCAGGAGTTAATCCGACAATGTCTGCGAAATCAAGTCAAGATTTTTACCTATAAACCCCTCAATTGATCTTTGATCCCATCCAGTTTGGTATTGTAGGAGTGAACCAATTTCTCATTTTCTTTTTTCCAAATTTCACTCTCTTCGAGTTTGGGCTCCACTGCGTTTCCGTAGATGCCGTCTTTCCTCAAGGCCTCTATGCATCGAGCCCTCACGTCCTCTTTGACCTTTTCCTTTTCACCTTGATATTGCGAAAGGAGATAATAGAATGTTTGTCTTACCTCATCGATATTTCGTCCCTTCAATGATTCAATCCCTTTGAAGATCCTTTCGTCGTCATCCTCCAGAGAGAGGGCATCAATCCATTGCGAAAGAAGGAACTCTTTCACCATGATCGCTGTCTTCTTCTCCATTCTCCCAATCTCCTTCAGAATGTCATTTAAGGGAAGGTGTCCTTCACGATACCGATGAAAAAGGCTGGTCGTCTTTTGTAAGACTTCTTTTTGTTTAATCTCTTCTTTTTCTTTGTCAGAGATGGCGACCTTTTTTGTTCTCTCCATCGCCAATTCTAAGGATGATTTAATCTCTGCCATAGATGACCTCTCCTCACTTAAGGAATAGCATAGATCGCATGACGGATAGCGTAAATTCTGCACAAGCAGTCCAGCCTTCTGGATGTTTAACTAAAAAAACAATCTTATCTAAAAACAGATTAAAAAAGAAACCCCAGGATAATCACCCGGGGTTTCTTTTGTTTTCAGTCTAACCAGTTTCCGCTTAGGCCAGTACCGAAACATTCGTCGCCTGTGGACCCTTCGGACCTTCAGAGATTTCGAACTCTACCTCATCGCCTTCGTAAAGAGTTTTGAATCCATCCTTCTTAATGGCGGAGAAGTGAACAAAGACATCGCTCCCATCATCTCTAGAAATGAATCCGAAGCCCTTCTTCTCATTAAACCATTTTACACGACCTTTGGCCACTACAACTCACCTCCTCTCATTTCTAAACTGACGTAAGTTGTAATAGCCCTTGGTCCCTACTAAAAAGCCACAAAAGCATGAAGTTCTAACTTTTGTGGCTCTTTTTATGATCCAAACAACTACTCCTTACAACTTACAGTGGGGACATTATGGGAAATTATTTTTTAAAAGTCAAGTATTTTTTCATTTTGCAAATTTTGGTTAAACAAAAAGAATAGAGATCTGGGAAGAGTCACCAGATAGAGGTGAAAAAATCGGAACGTCCGAGGAGAGGTCTGATCGTTTGAAAGAATATTTAGAGGATAATGACAAAAGCACCAAGGTGAAGAAATACGAGATTAAACGTTAAAATAGGGGGCATTCAAGCTGAGACAAAAGGATTCAGGAAAATTTTTAGCCATTGATGAGAAATGATAAAAAATTATAATTTATTGAAATTAATAGAGAAAATTAAAATATTTTTTCTTGACACAATAAACATATTGTATTATATTGTATTTCAAATTGGTTTAAGGGGGTTTTTGGTGCAGAAAAAGGTTGCCCGAACCATTTATATTAAAGATGAACAAATGGAGGCTTTGAAGAGGTTGTCCGAAAAGACTAAAGTCCCCCAATCCGTTTATGTCAGGGAGGCTTTGGATATGTTATTGGAAAAATATTCTGAACAGCTGAAATTCGAATTTAAAGAGTATTTCAAGGGGTAACCTTTTCCAAAACCTTTTAGGATTGGAGTGAAAAGTTAACATGGCAGATCGTTTCCGATTAAATTATTTAAAATCCACAGCATTAGAAAGACCGGACGTCAATGAATCTTTTTTCTCCCGTCATCACATAAGAAAGGTGCGTCCCTCTTCCCCTCCCTTGGAATTAAACATTCCGGAGACCTTCTCTAACGAGGCTATTCTCAAACAGGTGAAAACGGATCTGAAAAACCCCGATGCGAAGGTAAGAATTTTGGCTATCAGATATTATTTAGAAAAACATTATCCATCGATTCCCGTGACCTTACTGCAGGAAATTTTATCTGATCGGGACCCGGATGTCAGAGTCGAAGCGCTCCGTTCCCTGGTTCAATTCAAAAGCCCCACGGTTTCTTCCTTATTGAAAAAATATCTTAAAGATGGTGATCCAAGGGTGAGGATGACGGCCCTTCGAGGACTATTCCAGTATCAAGAAAAAATCGATCTAAACATCTTTCTTCAATTCTTGAGCGATGAGTCGTCTTGGGTGAGAAGAAAAGTAGCCACCTTATTAGGATGGACACAATGGGAGGGGGTTTTACCGATCCTGATGGAATTGTCAAGGGATCAGGATGCCATGGTGAGAAAAGCGGCCCTCTTCTCTTTGGCCACCCGTTATCCTGAGGAGAGTGAGAATCGTTTGATGGAGGCCATGACCGATTCAGACCCCGTTCTTCGAAATTGGGTAAAAACGACTTTAGAAAAAATGTTGGATAGACCGGTGAAGAGGAGAAAGGGTTTTCTTACGAATCAAGGTTGAAGACGAAAATATTGTCCATGACCAATCAATCGCACCCCCTTATTTCGAAGGCCCAGATATTTGGAAATACGCTCTATCCGCCGAAGGCCTTTGCCCAAATCCTCGGGATCTCGAAACACGAGCTCCTTGAGAAAGAGGCACAAGGCATTTTTCCCCCTGCCAAAAGGGATGCCAACCAGGAGCGCACCTATAAGCCAGAGGATGTGATCAAGTATCGGACCTACCTGGGACTTCCTTCTCCCCTCCCATCTATCCGGAAACAGCTCTTCCTTAACTTTAAAGGAGGAACAGGGAAAAGCACGATCTCTGCCTCATATGGTTTTCGCCTTGCCCAGATGGGGGTTCGGACTCTCTTGATCGATTTAGATCCACAAGGCCATCTGACACAATGCCTGGGCCTCAACAGTCAACAGTTCCCCAAGACCCTGTTTAATGCTTTGATCGAGAAGGAGGAGCTCGAAAAGGTCATCGTCAAAACGGATCTCCCCACCTTGGATGTCATCCCCTCGAATCTGAACCTCTCACCGGTGGAACTCTCACTCTTTTCGATGAATTCAAGAGAATTCCGGCTAAAGAGACTCATTAGTTCTATCGAGAAAAACTATGAACTGATTGTAATGGATGCCTCTCCCAGCATCGGGCTCTTAAACTTGAATGCGATCCTTGCCTCTAACGATCTCATCATTCCTGTCTTGGCTGATTTCCTCTCTTACCATGGGCTCAAGATTCTTTTCGAGACACTCTCCACCATTGAAGAAGATTTTTCTTTTGTCTTTGAGAATATCTTTATCTTCTTGAACCGTTATAACGAATCCCATCGAATCTGCAAACGTTCAAAAAAGGCACTGGAAACCCATTATGACAAATACCTCCTCAGCACTGTGATCCGCCAGGATACAAAGATTGCCGAAGCCACCAGTCAAGGGACTCCGATCTTTCTATACGCCCAATCGTCAAAGGGTGCAACGGATATCCAGAGCCTGATCGATGAAATATTAGACCTGAAAGGAGCTGATCATGTCGGATGAATTTACCAACAACGTCGCACAAAAATTCCCGAACACGCTGAACAAAGAGCCGATTGAAAGGCCTTGGGATGTTTCAGAACCCAGATCCATCTCTCCTTTGAAGAAAGCTGTGGAAGAGCCCAAAAAAGATGATTTAACAGAGCGAATCGATACCCTTTATTCTGAACTTCGTTCCTCTTTGACTGTCCGATCCGCCCTGGAATTCGATCTGAAGAAGGCCAAGCGAATTCTGGAAGAGGTGAACCGGGTCAAAGCAGAGGTGGAAAAGATTGTCGAGATGTTAAGGGTGATGGATGAATATATGAGAGAACGAATCAAATAATCTCCTTTCCCTTTTTCAGAGAGGGCAAGAAAAAAAGGCCGAGTGGCTGAGGAGGATAAAGGATGAAGCCAAGAAGTCAGGTGGTCACGGCCGATGGATTCGATACCAATGTTGCTGAAAAGATGCCGAAGATTAGAAAGCTGGAAGAACCCCTTCCTTTGCCTCTGGAAGAGGAAATCCAGCCTCTGGAGGAAGATCGCCCCGAGCCTATCGCGGAGATGAGATCTCCGGAGAAGCAGACGGTCAGGAAGGTGATCTTCGAGTCCCCCAAGAAGGGATTAGAGAAAGAACAAGGCCTGGATGTCCTGAAATTGATTGAAGACCTTCATGCTCAACTTCTCGCTGCGGCCCAGACCAAGAGGGCACTGGAGATGGACCTGTCTGCCCATCAGAAGACCGCCCATCAATTGACCCAGGACAATCAAGAATTACGACGCCAACTGGAGACCTTGAATCGAGAGCATACCCGGCTCAAAGAACTTCAGTCCGAATCCCTCTATCTCCAAGAGGAAAATGCAGATGCCTTGGAGAAGATCAAAGAGTTTCAACAGGAATTGCGAGAGATGAGAGGCGCCTTGAACAAGGCCATGCAGGATAAGGAAGAAGCCCTCGAGCGAATACGCGACCTCGAGTCACAGATCGAGCAGAACGAATTGTTTAAGATCAAGGGAAAGTTAAAGGAGAGGGAGGCTTCCCTCTTCTCTGAGGAGAACCGGGAACTCCAATCCAAACTGCAGGAGACCCTGGCCCAGAATATGGATCTGGAGAGGAAGTATGAGACCTTGAAAAAATCCTTTCATGAGGTCAGAGAATCTCTTACCTTCTTAAGGGATTCCTGTAAAGCGAATTACTATAACCTATCGGAGAATACTGAATGAAATAGAGAGAGCTCTAAAAAACTACTAAACGCTCTCTTGATTACATTGATTTCAAAAAATGATTACACAGATTTTTCTTTCCTATCACTACTTTTCTAATCGGTGTAATCGCTTCATAATCGTTGTAATCAGAGATTTCAAGGCTTTTTCAGAAATCTCATGGAAAATGATTTGACATCCTCCAATAATTAAGTTATTAAAATTTTTAATAGACTACAATTTGACTCGCCATTTTTAATCCCCTCTCGTTACTTGTTCCGTATAGAAGGGATCATTTCATGGGAGAACCTGTTTGAGAATACGATTAATCGATCCAGCCTACGAACACCCTTACATCAGCCACTCACAAAAAGTGATTAAGAACATTTGGTTTGCTCGCCTCACGCTGACCACGCTGGCCGCACTCACCCCTCCGGATGTCGAAGTGGAGATTACAGATGAGAATGTGGAGCCCATCGACTTTGAAGAGGAAGTGGATCTGGTCGGCGTGACCGGAATGCTCATGCATGCCCCCAGGGCTTATCAGATCGCAGAGGAGTTTCGTCAGAGGGGGATTCCGGTCGTGATGGGAGGGCCCCATGCCTCGAGTCTTCCTCTTGAAGCCAAGGAGCATGTGGATGCGGTGGTGATCGGTGAAGCGGAAAATGTCTGGGGAGGATTGATCGAAGACTTCAAGAAGGGATGCCTAAAACCTTTCTACAAGGCAGAGGGTTTTTGCTCGATGGAAAAGCTTCCCTTTCCGAGGCTCGATCTTCTTCGCAAAGATAAATATATGACGATCAATTGCGTCCAGACGACGCGGGGCTGTCCTCACCAATGTGATTTCTGTCATGTCACACATTTTTTTGGAAAGACTTATCGCTGTCGCCCGGTGGACGAAGTGATTGAAGAGGTGAAACGGTTAGAAGGGGACTTTCTCGTTTTCATCGACGACAATATTGCCGGGAACCGCCGTTATGCCAAAGAGCTTTTCACCCGATTGAAGCCCCTCAAGAAGAAATGGGCCAGCCAGGCCAGTATGACGCTGACCCGGGACCCCGAACTTCTGAAACTTGCTGCCGAGAGCGGATGTGTCACTTTGTTCATCGGGGTAGAATCCCTTTCTCCAGAAAACTTGAAGGATGTGAATAAGACCTTTAACCATGTCCACCAGTTTGGGGAGGCCATGAAGGCCGTACACGACCATGACATCATGGTCGTAGCCGGTTTAATTTTTGGATTGGATTATGATGATGAAGGGGTTTTTGAAAGGACGCTTCGTTTCTGTGAACAGAATCGGATTGAACTGCCCAGTTTTTTCCTTCTTACCCCCCTGCCCGGGACACCGCTATTTCAACGGATGGAATCAGAGGGCAGGCTCCTGCATAAGGATTGGGCTCAATATAATGGAGCCACCGTCGTTTTCAAGCCGAGGTTGATGACCGAAGAGACGCTTCAGCGCGGATTTAATTGGGCCTGCAAAGAGGCCTATTCCTGGGGGTCCATCTTTAAGAGGGTGTTCCATCCGCAACAACGATTCATCACGCGGACTCTTTCGAATGTTGCCTATCGTAGGATTGCCCAGATGACACCCGAAGGGTATCTTCCAAGCCTTTCGCGAATTTTGCAGAAGATGAATGACACCATCCCCCTTCATAATCCTCGGGACTTGATTCAGCGGGTGGGAGAGAAGATTGCCGAGGGAAAACTTCTGATCGGTCAAAAAGCGACGGATACGCTCGAGCTCTATTCCATTTATAATGAACGGCTTAAAACCCTTTTTGTCAGACTGGAAGGTTCCATGGATCGGAGGGGAGCCAAGGAATTGACCAAGAGGCTCAAAGGGGTGCTCAATGTTGAAATCCAAAAAGTCATCCTTGACTTCAAGGATGTTGGGGCTTTTTCCTCAGAGGCGATTGCCCTGCTTTCGAGGAAAGGCCTTCTCCAGACCGAAGGGGAGAAGCTCTGGGTCGCCTTGAACCTACCGGGCAACCAGGGTTAGCTTTCCTACCTGCCTGTTGATAAATAATTAAAAAGAGAAGAACTCATTCTCTTGAAAATCTGCGAGCGGCCCTCTGTCTTCTCCTTCTCGCCTCCTGCTGTTTTCTTTTCTTTTTCACAGAAGGTTTCTCGTAGGACCTTCTTTTTTTCAATTCCTTTAAGATCCCATCCCTGGCGAGTTGGCGCTTCAGGGTTTTGATCGCATTCTCGATCTGGTTGTTTTGAACTTTAACTTCCAACGACCTCTCCTCTGATCCGTCAGAACACAAAAATCCTTTTTATCAAAACAAAGTGTTCAACCCCATCATTTCTAACGAGGTTTCCCTTTTGGTCATCGAGTTATCTACTCCGGTTTCTTCTGTCCTTGAACTCGCCCCCCCTTTTTTTCTGGGGTCTGGCCTCACTCACGATCAAAGCCCGGTCCATAAAAGTCTTTCCATTGATGAGGGAGACGGCCTTCTCCGCCTCCTCCGCCGAGCTCATTTCCACGAAACCAAATCCTCTGGACCTTCCTGAATATGAATCGGTAACAATTTTGATGGACTGTACGGCTCCTGCTTCAGAGAAGAGTTTCTTCAAGTCCTCTTCTGAAGCTCCAAAGGAGAGGTTTCCAACATAAAGTTTTAAATTCATCTTTTTCTCCTCCATTTAATTAAAAACCCAAAAGCCTTTCTAAAGAGCTATTGGGGATACCCAAAAACTTTTTATAAAGTTCAGTTATTTGTATTTATGGACTAAATTTCCGCATCTGTCAAGTTAAATTCTTAAAACCCGGTCATTTTGTATTTTTTTGATTTGTTTAATCTTTCTCCTTTTCCTTCAAGTCATCCATAAAAAATATTGATTTGGAGTGTAATAAACGTTTGACATTTTTTTTTGCTTCATTTATATATAGGTCGGACTTTGTGAAAAATTTATCAGAAAGGAGGGGGGAAGATTGCATAAGATTACATACAAGAGGGAAATGGCTGAAAAAACGGTGTGCCATCTTAAGGTAGAGGCACCCAGAATTGCCCGGAAGGCGAAGCCAGGACAATTTGTCGTTTTAAAGGTTAATGAAACGGGGGAGAGAATTCCTTTGACCATGGGAGGAACCGATCCGGCGACAGGATTGATCGACCTGATCTTCCAAGTCGTTGGAAAGTCCACTGCCCTCATGAGAACCCTCAATGTAGGAGATTCCATCCAGGATATCATCGGGCCCTTGGGAAAACCGACCCATATTGAAAATCTTGGAAAGGTGATCTGTGTGGGGGGTGGAACCGGGGTTGCCGTGATGTACCCCATCACCAAAGCTTACAAAGAAGCGGGAAATCATGTCATCGCTATCATCGGCTCTCGAACGAAAGACCTTTTGATCTTAGAGGATGAGATGAAGGCAGCCAGTCATGATTTGAGGGTGACGACGGATGATGGGAGTTATGGAATTCACGGATTCGTCACAGATGTCCTCCGGAAAATTTTGGACGAACAAAAAGATGTGAAATTGATTGTGGGGATTGGCCCCGTACCCATGATGAAGTTTTTATGCAAACTGACCAAGGAATATGGAGTCAGGACAATGGTAAGTTTGAATCCCATCATGGTGGATGCCACAGGAATGTGCGGAGCCTGTCGGGTGACGGTGGGAGGTAAAACAAAATTTTGTTGTGTGGATGGCCCGGAATTTGATGGCCATGAGGTCGACTATGATGAATTGGTAAAGAGGCAAAGGGCCTATCTCACAGAGGAGAAGGTATCCATGGAACAATTTAAGACGGCAGGAAAATAAAGGGGGTTGAGATGGCAGAGAAAGAAGAGAAAGAAAAGAAACCAAAAGTCCCAAGGCAGAAGATGCCTGAGCAGGAACCCAAGGTGAGGGCGAGGAATTTTAATGAGGTTCCTTTTGGATATACGCCTGAATTGGCCCAGTTAGAGTCGAGTCGTTGCCTTCAATGCAAGAAACCGAAATGTATTGAGGGATGCCCGGTAGAAATCGATATCCCCGCCTTTATCAAACTCATCCAAGAGGGGGATTTTGACGGTTCGGCTCGGAAATTAAAGGAACGCAATAGCCTCCCTGCTGTTTGCGGTCGCGTCTGTCCTCAAGAAGACCAGTGTGAAAAGGTATGTATCGTTGGGAAGAAAGACCAACCCGTTGCCATCGGCAGGCTGGAGCGATTTGCTGCGGATTGGGAGAGGACAAAAGGAACGATTACCATCCCTGAGAAGGCGCCATCCACGGGTAAGAAAGTGGCAGTCGTGGGATCAGGTCCAGCAGGTTTGACCTTAGCAGGGGATCTCATTCTTAAGGGACATGAGGTCACCATTTTTGAAGCCCTCCACAAAACCGGGGGTGTTCTCATTTATGGCATTCCAGAATTCCGTCTCCCCAAGGATATTGTTCAGTCGGAGGTTAACTATCTGGAGAAATTGGGTGTAAAAGTAGAGTGCAACTGCGTCATCGGAAGAATCGAGACTGTTGACGAAATTCTTCAGGAATATGATGCTGTTTTCTTGGGTCTGGGGGCAGGCCTTCCCCAGTTTTTAAACGTCCCTGGAGAGAACTATTGTGGCATCTATTCAGCCAATGAATATTTAACGAGATCCAATTTGATGAAGGCGTACCTCTTTCCTAAATATGATACGCCAATCGCCCGAGGAAAGAATGTGGCCGTCTTTGGAGCAGGGAATGTGGCCATGGATTCAGCCAGGACGGCTCTGCGATTAGGAGCGGACACTGTTCGAATCATCTATCGACGATCAAGGGATGAGATGCCGGCTCGTATCGAAGAGGTTCACCATGCAGAGGAAGAGGGCGTCCAATTTTATCTCCTTACCGCTCCTACAAAATTTTTGGGAGATGATAATGGATGGGTGACCGGCGTCGAGTGTCTCCAGATGGAATTGGGGGAACCCGATGAGTCTGGAAGGCGCAGACCGGTTCCCATCAAAGGTTCAGAATTTCAATTAGAGTGTGATCTGGCTGTGGTGGCCATTGGTGCTGGTCCTAATCCACTTCTTCCGACACAGACACAGGGTCTGGAGCTTAATAAGAGAGGTTATATCGTCGCTGACCTCGAAACCGGAAAGACATCCAAACCCGGAGTTTGGGCAGGAGGCGATATCGTAACCGGTTCAGCCACTGTCATCCTGGCCATGGGAGCAGGGAGAAAGGCAGCCAATTCGATTCACGAATATCTGATGAATAAGTAGTGTCGACATTGCATGCTAACGAAATGAAGGAGAGGGCAGAACCAGGTGGGTCTGCCCTCTCCAATATTATCTCCAATATCATTGATTGACAGGCTTTTATAAAAAGGGTAGATTCTTCTTCGGGCAGGTAGGCCATGATGACTTTGTTAAACCGTTTACGATAAATGGAGGATGAAGGTGGAACGCCTTCAAATCGTTGCACGATACAGGGATGGCAAGATCATGAAGGGTTTTACCAATGATTTCTTTCCAAACAAGGATCGTTTCCATCTCTTTCCTCATGATAACCCCTCCGGGAGTGGAATCGAGGTGGTGTTGAGTAGACTCAAGGCTGTTTTTATCGTTCGGGATTTCATAGGAGATCCACACTATAATGAACGGAAAAAGTATATGGAAGGAGAAAAGGTTTCTGGCGTGAAAGTGGAGGTGACGTTTGAGGATGGTGAAGTCCTGGTTGGGTCAACGTTAGGCTACGACCCAAAACGACAGGGGTTTTTTCTCTTCCCTGCTGACCCCCAGAGCAATAATATAAGGATATTTGTAGTATCCTCTCATTTAAAAAATGTCCGTTATCTATCTCTCGATTAGAGATCAATAAATCTTTTAAACTTTAATCTTCACATGTTGAGGTGGAATCCGCATCCTCTCGTCCCAAGGCTTCTTTCTGGTGGCAAAGGATTTGACACCGTTTTCTTAATCGAATATGTTACGGTATATTAAATGGTGAACCAATTGGATCGTAGCGGCAGGCGTTACTGCCAAAATGATTACTATGTGAAATAAGCTCGTGACCATCCGCAAGATTCTCATACTTGTTCCCATATTCATTATCGTCTTCTTGCTCCAGTCTTATTTCTGGGTGCCCACCTACGAGCAGCAGTCAAGAGGAAATCCTGGCCGGCTTAACGAATACATCACCGCATCCATCGGGGATGCGAGCCTCCTGAACCCGATCCTTTCCGCGGATTCGGCAAGCAGTGAGATCAACCACTTGGTCTATGAGGGTCTGATTGATTATAACGAAGACCTACGCTTCAGGGGGCGATTAGCCAGATCATGGAAAATCTATGAAGAGGCTTTTTTCTATGTCAATGAACAGGCATCGATTCCTTCGATAGGAAGGGCTGGAGCGGAAGAAATTGTTGAGCTTCTGAGGAAGGCCAACCCAGGGACTCGGCCATTCGATCCTCAGATGAAGGCCTCATTAGAAAACATCGAGGAAATTACTCTCCTCCCCGCCAGGGAATTTGTGATAACCCGGCAAGAGAAAGAGGGGACGGGCTCTGGGCAAACAAAAGAGATCACGATTCGGGTGAATGCTCCAGCCAGAATTCGGCTGGTCCTGAAAGAGGTGGACCAGTTCCTTTTTCAGAGTCTTTCCAAAATCCTTGGCGAAGATTATTTCAGCACCTTCAAGGGGGAGAAATATGTACGAATCACTCCAGAGGTTGAACCGAGCAGGAAGATGCAATACATCCAGGAGGTTCTTCCTTCCACAGAACATAATCCCATTATCGTTTTTCAATTACGGCCCGATGTCACATTTCATGACGGCCATCCCTTTGACGCCCATGATGTCAAGTTCACCTATGATGCAATCATGAATCCTAAGAACCTCTCCCCGCGACTCTCCGACTATGAGCCAGTCAAGGAAGTGACCGTGGTTGATCCCCACACCGTCCGTATCGTTTACAAACGGCTTTATTCCCCAGCGCTCGGAACATGGGTCATGGGAATGCTTCCGGAACATCTTCTCAACGAGGAGGTCCTCCAGAAGGAGGCCATCCAATCCGGGAAGGATCCAGAGAAATTTTCCATGCGCCAGAGTCGCTTCAATCGTCATCCAATCGGATGCGGTCCCTTCGTATTTAAGGAGTGGAAGTCAGACCAGTACATTCTTCTGGACAGGTATGCTCAATATTGGGAGGGACCCCCCCATTACAGCCGGTATTTTTATCGAATCATCCCTGATCCTCTCACTCAAGAGATGGAGTTCTATGCGGGGACGGTGGACGCCTATGCGGTTCGTCCCCATCAGGTCGAACGGTTGAAAGAAGATCCAACTTATCAGAGTTTCTCAGGCCTCTCCTTTGGCTACAGCTATATCGGTTACAACATGCGGCGTGAGCCGTTCAATGATCCACGGGTTCGTCGTGCCCTCGGCATGGCCATGGATGTAGACCAGATCATTCAATACGTCCTCTTTGGTCAAGGGGAACGGATTACAGGCCCCTTTGTCCAACAAACGGATTATTACAATAAGCATATCAAACCCCTTCCCTATGACCCGCAAGGTGCCCTGAAACTCCTCGAAGAAGCGGGCTGGAGGCGCAACCAGGAAGGCTGGCTGGAAAAGAATGGAAAACGGTTCCAGTTTACGCTCATCACGAATAGTGGTAACGAGCTTCGCAAGGCCATCCTGACCGTGGCTCAGGATGCGTGGAAGCAAATGGGTATCGACGTCCGGACGGATCTTCTGGAATGGGCAGTCTTCATCCAGGAGCGTGTCAATAAATTGGATTTTGACGCGTTGATCCTGGGCTGGAGCATGGGGATCGAGCCCGACCTTTACCAGCTCTGGCATTCCAGCCAGACCCATCCGTATCAACTTAATTTTGTGGGCTTCAAGAATGAGGCAGCGGACGATCTGATCATCAAGATCCGGCAGGAATACGATCATGAGCAGCAGGTGGCGTATTGTCATCAACTCCACGAGATCATTGCCAAGGAACAGCCCTATACCTTTCTCTATGTGGGCAAATGGACGGCGGTTCTGGATAAAAGGATTGTGGTCAAGGAGACGGATACAGAGGGAAAAGTAATCTATAAAAAGATCACGCCCACAAAAACTGGAAACTACATGTTCTATTTCAACCGGTGGATCAAGCTTCCTGAAGCCCCTGTCTTTAGTCCCGAAGGATAGGATATGTTATCTTTCATTGCCCGGAATAGCATTCAGAAGGTCATCACCCTGTTTTTCGTCTCCGTGATCTCCTTCCTGGTCATTTACCTCGCCCCAGGCGAGCCGAGCCAGGTGGACCCGCTCAATCCCAAGTTCACACCAGAGATGGTGGAACGATTCCGTCAGCAGTTTCATCTCGATCAACCTCTTTATGTTCAATATGCCTTTTTTTATGGTGACCTCTTTACAGGGAAGACGGTGTCATGGAAGGACAACCAACCGGTTCTCAAAAAGGTGTGGGAGCGCTTCAAGAACAGTCTCTGGCTCTTTGTGGTGGGAACCCTCCTCACCTGGACACTCTCCTTTCCGATTGGAATTCGGTCAGCCATTTTTCGGGGAGGAATGTATGATCGGAGCGCTACGTTTTTTTCCTATCTCCTGATCTCCATCCCCGGTTTCTTTTTCGCTTATGTTCTGATTATTCTCGTTGTCACCACTCTTCATGTCCCGGTGATCGATATGGAGACGTTCGGATTGGGGGACCCCCCCTGGTATCGCTGGATCATGGACAGAGTCTGGCACTTACTTCTTCCCTCCCTTCTTGGGGCGACAGGCGGCATTGCGGTCCTATCACGATACGTCCGGAGCCAGATGATGGAGGTGGAAAGTCAAGATTACGTCCGGACGGCCCGGGCCAAAGGGGTTCCAGAAGAACAGGTTCACTATAAACACGCCCTCCGGAATGCCCTCTTACCCTTCGTGACCATGTTTGGTCTCATTTTGCCAGGCCTGATAGGAGGGTCTGTGATCATCGAGTCCATCTTTGCATGGCCTGGGATGGGGCGGATGGCCTATGAGGCCATTTTAGCCAGAGATTATCCCATTGTCCTGACGGTCAATTTCATCTCTGCGGTGCTGGTTCTGATCGGCACTTTTATCTCTGACGTGCTTTACATGGTGGTGGATCCGAGAATACGTTTGTGATGAAGGCCTATTCGGAAAATTATTTTCAAAAGACAGGAATGGAGAGGCCCCTTGCACCGAGGGAGACCCGTTGGCGTGAGGGTTGGAGGCTTCTCAAGCGAAACCGGCTTGCCTTTGCAGGTCTTGTCATTTTTATTCTTTTCTTCCTTATTGCCCTGGCTGGACTCTTCCTCACCTCTGGAACGAAGCCTGTATTTGATCCAGCGGTTGTGCGATTGGAAGAAAAATTGCGCCCTCCCCTCTCCAATGCCAAGCTGGAGATTTTAAGTTCTGACCGGGTTCCCCGATTGGGGCTCTATCTCTTCGGCACGGATGAGCTGGGACGAGACGTATTTTCAAGAATGTTGCAGGGGGCATGGGTCTCTCTGACCGTCGGGTTCGTGGCCGTAGGGATAGCGGTGCTCATCGGCATCCTGTTAGGGGGTATCTCAGGCTATTATGGACAGAACGCGATGAGGGCAGACCAAATTTTCTTGGGAGCGGTTTTACTTCTAAGCGGGGGTTTGGTGCTGATGGGGATCACCTTCTTTGGAGTCGTCCTTCTGTGTGTTGGGGGTGTCTTGCTGGTTTTCTTCCAATGGGTAAAGAAGAGAGCAAGCAAGGGGGTTGAAACGGCATGGACAAGGTTTCTTTGGATGCGAGCCATTTCTATAGATACTCTTATCATGCGGTTTGTTGACATCATGCTGTGTTTCCCGAGCTTTTTTCTCATCTTAACTGTGGTAGCGCTCCTTCCAGCAAGCATCTACAACATCATGATTGTAATCGGCCTGACGAGCTGGATGGGGACGACGCGTTTTGTTCGGGCAGAATTTTTATCCCTCAGGGACCAGGATTTTGTGACGGCTGCCCGTGCTCTCGGGGTGAGCAATTGGCGGATCATCTTTCGCCACATGATTCCCAATGCCATTGCACCCGTACTGGTTTCGGCGACCATCAGTATTGCCACGGCAATTTTGACTGAGGCAGGCTTAAGCTTTCTTGGGTTAGGTGTTCCCCCTCCCCACGCCACCTGGGGGAATATCCTCTCCGATGGTAAGAATTTCATCTTCGATGCACCCTGGCTGACTTTTATCCCGGGGGTCGCGATCTTGATCGTCGTCCTCTCCTTCAATCTGTTCGGTGAAGGCCTACGGGATATTTTAAATCCAAGACTTAGAGAACGATCATGATGCTTTCCATTCAGGACTTAAAAGTCTATTTTTTCAGCGATGGCAGAGTTGCTCGTGCCTTGGACGGCGTGAGCTATGAAGCCCGAAAAGGGGAGACGGTTTGCTTGGTTGGAGAGTCTGGCTGTGGAAAGACGGTGTCGGTGCTGACCATTTTAAGGATCCTCCCACAGCCACCGGGTAGAATCATGGGCGGCAAAGTGCTGTTCAATGGCCAGAACCTTTTGGATTTGAACGAAGAGGAGATGCAGAAGATCCGTGGCAGGCGCATTGCCATGATCTTCCAGGAGCCCATGACCTCTCTTAACCCTGTGTTTACGATCGAAGACCAGATTGAAGAGGCCATTTTAGTTCATGAGAAGGTGGACATCGAAGAGGCCCGGCAAAGGTGTATCCAACTTTTAAAAGACGTAGGGATCCCGTCACCCGAGGAGCGCCTGAGAGATTATCCTCATCAATTGAGCGGTGGGCAGAGACAGCGAGTCATGATTGCAATGGCCCTGGCGTGCAACCCCGAAATCGTCATTGCCGATGAACCCACTACTGCCCTCGATGTGACCATTCAGGCGCAAATCCTCAATTTGTTTCGCGAATTGAAGCAAAAGCGGGAGATGTCCCTCCTCTACATCACTCATGATCTCGGAGTCGTCGCCAACATTGCGGATCGTGTCTATGTCATGTATGCAGGGGTGATTGCGGAACAGGGAGAGGTTGCTCATATTTTCCATCATCCACGACATCCTTACACCCAGGGCCTTTTAGCGTCCCTGCCCAACCGGGTCAAACGGGGCAAGACACTTCACAGCATCCCGGGAACCGTTCCCAATCCTGCGTATAAGCCAGAGGGATGTCCTTTTCATCCGAGATGTCCTGATGTCATTGGGACCTGCCGAGTCCAATTTCCGGAAATGTGCGATTACGGAGGTGGGCATTTGAGTCGGTGCCCTGTACTTTATGAACGATAGAAGCCCCTTGATCGAAAAGAACAATTCCTCAGACGGTCCCCTCCTCAAGGTAAAAGGGCTCAGAAAGCATTTCCCTGTACGCAGAGGTTTCCTGCAGAGGATCAAAGGATGGGTCAAGGCGGTGGATGGAGTGGACGTCGATATCTTTCGGGGTAGGACGCTGGGCCTTGTGGGAGAGAGCGGGTGTGGTAAATCCACGATCGGTCGGCTTATTTTGAAACTTCTGGAGCCCAACGAGGGGAAGATTCTTTATAAAGGGAGAGACATCAGCGGGATGACCCAGAATGAAGTAAAGCCGTTACGGAAAGAGATGCAAATCATTTTTCAAGACCCGTTTGGTTCGCTCAATCCGCGGATGACTGTAGGCCAATCCATTGAAGAGGGGCTTCGTACCCTGGGCGTCAAGAACCATGGAGAAAGAAAAGTCAGGGTCAGTCAACTCCTGGAGATGGTTGGAATCGCACCCGAGGCAGCCGACTTCTATCCCCATGAATTCAGCGGCGGTCAGAGGCAAAGAATAGGGATCGCTCGTGCCTTAAGTGTTGAGCCCTCATTGATTGTATGTGACGAACCGGTCTCAGCGCTCGATGTATCCATCCAATCCCAGATTATCAATCTTCTGAAGGAATTGCAAAATAGATTGGGTTTGTGTTACCTCTTCATCTCCCATGACCTGAATGTGGTAGGGTATATGAGCGATACCGTGGCGGTGATGTACTTAGGTCATATCATGGAATACGCCGCAGCGGATGAACTTTACGATCATCCCCTCCATCCTTATACCTTGGCATTGCTCTCAGCTGTCCCTTCCCCTGATCCGGATCACCGTCGTGCCCAACCTGTATTGATGGGTGATGTCCCGAGCGCCTTGAACCCTCCTCCAGGTTGCAAGTTCCAGGGAAGATGTCCCTTGGTTGAGGATCGGTGCCGAAGGAAGGAGATTGAGGTCTATCAAGTCAGTCCAGAGCACCAAGTGCGATGTTGGAAGGTGGCTTGAGATTCACCGGTGAGGAGTTTATCGGCTGGTTAGCAAAACGTTGAAGCCCATTTGGGAAAGTTTTTCTGCGATGACCAGAGCGGCCTCTCTCGTTTCAAATTGACCTACCCTGACCCGATGATATTTCTGTGTCAGTGTTTCCACCGTGGCCACAAAGACGTTCTCAAAACTTTTTCGCAACTGTTCAGCCAATCTCTGGGCATTGGTTTCATCAGCAAAGGAACCCACCTGGAGCGTGAATCGCTGAATGGGCTCGATTGTAAGACTGACTACCTCCACTTTGACCGGGGCTGTTCCCTTTTCCCACATCCCGAGCATCTGCGCCGCGGCATAAGAGACATCAAGAATTCTCTCCTTCACAAAGGGACCCCGATCATTGACCTTTAACTCAAGGGATCTTCCATTCTCTAAATTAGTGACCATCACTACCGTGCCGAGGGGGAGCGTGTTGTGGGCGCAAGTGAGCTGGTACATATCATAAACCTCGCCACTCGAGGTGGGTCTTCCATGGAATTCTCCTCCGTACCAGGAGGCAACACCATATTGAACTTCACGACTTTCCCTTTTTTCGATTTTTGCTTCTTGTTTTTCGGGAGGAAGGGTTTTCCTGTCAATGACAATATGTCTAGGCCCACAAGCCGTGAGAAGAAAAAAGATGATTATTAACAAAGTAGGGAAGAAGGCCTTTGATTCCCTGTAATTCATAAAAAAGGTTTTTCTCGTCATACTCACCTTCCTTTTTTCAACACCGCTTACTTGGTATCAGCCGTCTAATGGGCTTCTTATTTCAGAGGGTTTCTTCCGTATCACATGGGTGTAAATCATGGTTGTATTCACGTGCTTATGCCCCAAGAGTTCCTGAATCGTCCTGATGTTATGGCCTGCTTCAAGAAGATACGTTGCAAAACTGTGGCGCAGGGTGTGACAGCTTGCTTTTTTCGGTAAATTGGCCTTCATGACCGCTTCTTTTACTGCGCGCTGAATCGCCGAGGGATGAATGTGCCACCGCATCACTTTTCCTGTTCGTGGATCAATAGATAATTTCTCCGCCGGAAATAACCACTGCCAGCCCCATTCTTTGGTAGCATTAGGGTATTTCTTTTCAAGGGCGTCAGGCAGAGGGACCTCACCGTAACCCATCTTCAGATCCTGGTCATGGATCTCTTTGACAGAGGCGATGTGCTTGGTAAGCTCTTCTTTTATCTTTTCAGGTATCATCAACGCCCTGTCTTCTTCCCCTTTGCCTGAACGGACCATGAGGAGATTGTTATCGAAATCAATATCTTTTATCCTCAAGCGGATACACTCCATGAGACGAAGCCCGCACCCATACATTAGCTGCGCCATCAGGAGATAAACCCCGTTGAGGTGAGATAACAGGTTCTTTACTTCATCTCTGCTCAAAACCGTAGGCAAATTAATCTTCCGTTTTGCTCGTGCCACAGCTGTTAGATCATCAACCTCCTTTTGCAAAATATTGCGGTAAAGAAATAAGAGAGCATTGAAGGCCTGATTCTGGGTTGAGGCAGAAACCCGACCATGAAGAGCAAGATGGGTGAGGTAATTTTTCATATCATTGGCTTCAAGCAGATGTGGATCACGATCCTTCAAAAAAGATTTAAAACGGCCTATCCATCCAAGATAGGTCTTTTCTGTGCTCAGAGAGTAGTGCCGGAGGCGGATAAGGTTTTGTGCCTCCTCCAGCGTCTGCCTCCATGAAGGAGATCCTTTTTGGTCTAAGGATTCCCCCTTAGAATTGTTTTCTGAGGTGGTGATTTCTTGTAATGGCCTCCTGAGGTATTTTTCAACGTAGAGAAGAACCGCATCGGCAGCCTGCCTCACCTGCCAGTCCACAATTTTTTCATCAGTATCAAGGGAATCCAGATATTGCGACACATGTTTTGTGTTGATATTATCGAGTTGATAATTGCAGGATTTTAGGAATCTCAGCACCCAGTGGATGTAGAACTTAACCTTATCCTCTGGTATGTTCCCTAATTTTAAGAGATACGCTTCAAAATCCCTGAGCGCTTCGGTTTTCCTGTCCATCACAGCCCCTCAGTATTGAATTTTAGGTTTTAATTATATGCAATATAACATTAATAATCAAACAAATTATTCAAGTTAAAAATAAGGTGTATGACAATCCGAAAAATGGTAACTATATGATATTACACAGACAATAAACGAATATATGTCTCGTTAAAATTTCCATCAGTCTCACAAAATTTGTTTGACAAAATTGTCTATCAAGTATAGGATTGGAAGAAATTACACCTTGCCGTTCAATAATTGTTCCCGAGTCGCTGAAAAAAGAGGATAGATACAACCATGAGCCAGAAAAAAGAGACCAAGCCTCCTGCTGAAAGGAAGAGAAAGCAGCGGAGCACCAAAGGTGCTCTTATCAAGGGGATGTCGCGCCGTCTGCCAAGTGCGATTCTTGAGAGCCCTTTATTTGCCCAGCGTCTTCGAGAGATCATGCGTCGGTACGCAGGAATCTACGCTCTTTATAGGAGGGATCGGTTGTACTATATCGGCCTAACCAAGAACCTTTTGGGGAGAATCCGTTGGCATCTCAGAGATCGTCACAGTGGAAAGTGGGATAGTTTCATAATCTTCCGCATCCAGAGGGTTCGATACCTGAAGGATATTGAGACTTTGATACACCATCTTGTCGATACACCGGGGAATGAAATTAAGGGCAAAGTCCCAAGGGATGCCGACTTGAACAGCATTCTACGCGAAGTTCTTCGAGACCATGAAACAGCAATCCGTGGGATAAGGAGAGCACTAAGATGACAGGCAAGGAATTCTTGAATTCTCTAGCTAACGCGCAATCGGACATAGTTCAGATACTTCTTGATATTATCGCCAAGACGGGTTCCCCCTACTGTGTTATTGGTGGGCTAGCCGTGAATGCTTACGTTGAGCCGTTGGTGAGTCTTGATGTAGATATTGTAATAGCGGTTAATGATGTAAGAGCTACCTGCCGTGCTTCGGAGAGGCGGGGATTAAAAGTTGAACAATTTGAACATAGCGTGAACATCAGCAGTCCGCAATCGGATCTTCGGGTTCAACTTCAGACCGATCCTCGATACCAGGAATTTATCCCACGTGCAGAGTTGAAGGATGTTCTGGGTTACAAGATGTATGTGGCAAGCCTCGACGACGTTTTGCGGGGGAAAGTGTGGGCATACGCCGATCAAACTAGGAGAAGAAGCAAGCGACAAAAAGATCTCGCCGATATTCTGCGTATCATTGAAATATATCCCCAGCTCAAGGCGAAGCTTCCTCGGAGCTTGCAAGAGGAATTAGAGAAGGATTAATCAGCGAACAAATCACTCCAGCGGATGGCTTACAGCCACCGCTGACCTCAGTCGTTACCGGCATCTTTTTGAAAAATCCACAGGACTTTTTCTAAAGGCTAAGAAACTTTCTATCGATGGAGACCTCCCCTTCTTGAGTCTGAAGTTTAAGAAGACCTGTTGCCAATTCCTGTTTTTCCTCGATGAAGATCTCGTTAATGTTGAAATCCTTCTTCAGTTTCAAAAAATTTTCGTTTCTCTGCCCTCGTAGATTTGAAACTTCTTTTGGATGACATAAGAATAAAACTTGACCATTTTTTTGAGAGGCCCGAAGAAGGAATGTTGCCATGTCAAAGAAGATGGACGAGTCGACGACTTGGTGAAGAGCTGGATGGTAGGGTCCAGCGAGATAATCTCTTTCCAACTCCTTGGTTGGCTGAAGGCCAATCCGAGCGACGGAGATAGATGATTTCTCCAATTTGAGAATCCCTTTTTTAAGCCATTGGACTGTTTCGTCCAACGCCAGAGGAGAATATTCTCCAGCTCTCCAGACGTCTTCAAGGGAAGCACCTTTGAGGACGAGTGTGGGATGAATCCTGACGAAATCGGGTTGGAGCTCGATGACTCGATTAAGGGTTTGGACAAAGCGATCGAAGGAATCCCCTGGAAGGCCAATCATCAGCTGAACTCCTACCTCGAATTTCGTATCTTTTAAATGGGAGATAGCCTCCACCACATCTGCTGCCCAATGACCTCTATGCGCAAGAAAAAGAACGTCATCAATCATGGATTGGACTCCGATTTCTACGGTCTTCACCTTATATTCTTTGAGCAGGGAAAGCGTCTCTTCATCCAGGGCATCGGGTCGCGTGGAGATTCGGATGGAATCGATGAGGCCGGAAGCGAGGAAAGGTTGTACGGCTTTAAGATAACGCACCTGATCATCCTTAGGGATTGCCGTAAAGCTACCGCCATAAAAGGCAACCTGTTTTTCCCTAATCTTTTTCTCAGTGGGAAGTCTATGGAGAGAGGTTTCTATAAAGTTTCGAATAGAAGAAAGAGAGGGGGCTCCGTCCTCTGTTGCCTTCTGATTACAGAAGAGGCAACGTTCACGGCAACCCATCGCAGGAAGAAAAATGGGGATGATCAAAGGACTTTCAGCCATATTTGGCGGTCCAATCTGACTACCGATAAGTTCCAAAATAAATTTTACATGATAATATGATTACTCGTGAACAATGAAAATTGCCTCGTATCATCCTCCCCCTTGAAGGGGGAGGATTGAGTTGGGGGTGGACATTCTATGTTCCCCCTCACCTCCGCCCTCTCCCGCCAGGGGAGAGGGGAAATTAAGCAGGGGTTATTTGTTATTTGGTTCTTGGGATTTGGTGTTTATGTTCTCCAAGGCATTTTTGGCTGCCTCCTGCTCCGCCTCTTTTTTGCTTTTTCCACATCCCAGTCCTTTCACCTCCCCATCGATCGTGACAGAGGCTTGAAACCATTTATCATGGTCCGGTCCGGACTCACTTAAGACTCGATACTGGGGAGACTGTCCATGAGACTGTTGAGAATAGATTTGCAGAAGGCTTTTAAAATCATTAGACAGGACAAATGGAGTCTGGGTTTGAAGATAAGGTTCAAAATGTTCTTGGATGATTTCTAATGCCCGATTAAATCCTGAATCCATGAAGATGGCTCCGATCAAGGCTTCATAGGTATTGGCTAAGATGGAGGATTTATCCATTCCTCCATTTAACTGCTGACTCTTTCCGAGGAGGAGATAGCCCTCGAGCTGAAGTTCTTTAGAGAGCGATGCCAGGGAACTCCTTTTGACAAGTTGGGACCTCATCATGGAGAGGGTTCCTTCCTGGGCGTCAGGGAATTTCTTGAGAAGAAGGTGGCTGACTGCAAGATTAAGGACCGAATCTCCGAGAAATTCCAATACCTCATTGGCGACTTTTTCAGGATGATTCGTTTCATAAATAAAGGATTTATGAGTCAAGGCTTGATCGAGCCATTTCATCTCTTTGAATCGATGACCCAAACGCTCTTCAAATTCCCTTAAAGAGGTCAACCTCTCTTCGTCCACACTATTTCTCCAAGACTTTTCCGATCACACCCTCTTCCGACAAGTCGGTCACGGTGACGATACATTCCTGGTTCACCCAATCCTGATCTTCGCTCACTCCATTTTTAGGGGTAAGCCAAACGGGGATGTAATTTCGGGAGAGCCCTTTCCATCTTCCGGTTCCTTTTTCTCTTCGGTCCTCTATGAGGACCCTTAGCTCCTGGTTGAGAAATTGGTGATAATAAGCCTGGCGTTTCTGTCTTCCCAACGCTCTCATGATATCAGCTCTTTTTTTGATCTCTTGATCATCCACCCCCTGAGGAAATTGGAACGCAGGAGTTCCTTTTCTCTTCGAAAAAGGAAAGACATGAAGATAGGAGAAGGGGAGAGATTCGACCAGTCCATACGTGTGCTTAAATTTCTCTTCTGTCTCCCCAGGGAATCCGACGATCACATCTGCACCGATGGAAAGCTTTGAAATCCTCAGAGGGAGTTCTGCGATGAGATGGGAGAGGAAAGACCGGTCATAGTCTCTGTTCATCTTTTTTAGTATTTCGTCATCTCCACTCTGGATGGGAATGTGAAGGTGAGGGCAAATCTTTCTCGATTGAGAAAGATTGGAGATAAGTTCTGGAGAGAAATCTCTTGGCTCAAGGGAACTGAGTCGGATTCGATCAGGCGTCTCTTCATCCTCCAGTTGTTTAAGGAGTTTTTCCAGAGGGAAAGGAGGGGTGAGATCCAATCCGTAAGCCCCCAGGTGAATACCGGTGAGGACGACCTCTTTAAATCCCCTTTCTTTCAATACCTTTAAATTTTCAACCACCCTTTCTGCTCGAAGGCTCCGTGATGGGCCCCTGGCCAAGGGTACAATACAATAAGCGCAAGATGCGTCGCAGCCGTCCTGAATCTTTAAAAAAGCGCGAGTGTGATGATGAAAAAAATGAAGGGGGGTTTCAGAAAAAAGTGTCTCTTTTTGAATATCACCCACTTGAACCTTTGGAAATTCGCCTTTCTGTATCAAGGGAAGGAGATCAGGAATCTGATTCTTTTCTCCATTTCCTAAAAGATAACGCACGCCTTTCATCTTTAAGAAGGCATCTGGCTCCACCTGTGGATAACATCCGGTCACAATGATCAAAGAGTTTGGATTGGATCGGAAGGCCCTTCGAACCATCTGCCGCGATTGAAAATCAGCCCGGCGAGTGACGGTGCAAGTATTGATAATAGTAATGTCTGCACCTTCCCCAAAAGGGACAGGAGCATACCCTCTCTGTTCTAAGGCATCGACGAGAGCCTCAGATTCGAACTGGTTCACTTTACATCCGAGCGTAGCAATGGAGATGGTCTTCATTATTTTCAGAGTTGTATTAGTTTAACATTTCCCCAGACACCCATCTTTTCCCCAATGATGATGAGTGTCCCCAAAACCCCTGTGATCTCTTTTCCCCTTTCAAGACCCGATTCAATATCTTTTTTCTCCTTAACGACATTCCCAACAGCGGTCGCTGCGGCATCTGCCAAGGCACAAGATTTGGCAAGCATACAGACAGCGTTTGCCTTTCCAAAACTGAGGGAGGGGCCTACTGTTCCTGAAGAGGTGCAGATGCCGAGAGGGGTTTTTTCGGGTTCGATCACGATCCCTATTTTAAGACTGAGAGGAGAATCGCCTGCGTAGATCCCAATGATCCGCGACCTGGAAGTGGCGAGATAGATATCTCCACCATTTTCAACAATTACCTCTTTTGAGACTCTGAGCAGATCTTTGGAAACCCATTCTGCCATGGCTCCAGCCACCGCAGCCATCGGCCCGACTTGGGCCAACTGAGAAGTTCGGATCATCTCCCGAACAATATCTGGGGCGTAAGGGTCACCCTTTAAAGGGAGTTGGCTTTTTTGAAATTCAGGGTTCATCACGATGTAAGTTTCGAGTTGATGACGGTATTTTAATACGGAATCCCTTGTCTCTTTGGAGAGGTCCCTCTCTGCCCGGACAAGGAGGTCGGTTTCCTTAACGATGACTTCAAATTTAACGAGGTCATCGGTTTTCACCAAATTTCGGTAGATCCGCTTCTCATACATGTAAAGCTCTTTTAGAAGTCAATTATAATATTCAGTAAGATACGGTGTCAATTTGCTTAAGTACTTGATGTTTTGAAATTGACGCCTGAGTGATGTAGCATTTCAGTGTGGATCAAGACATTGTTCCCATAGATAAAAACTTAAGAAAGAGATGTTTCATCTTTTTCGGGCTGACGATCGTCACCGCCCAAAGAGATCATGAGTTCCCGGCTCTCCAGCAGTGCCGAGGCTGACCCTTCCTTGATCATGCGGCCATTTCTCAAAAGATACCCCCGTCCGGAGATGCTCAGGGAGAGATGAATCTCCTGCTCTACGATAAAGAGGGTGAGTCCTCTCTCATTCAATTTCCTGAAGATAGCAAAGACTTCATCCATCAAACGGGGAGCTAATCCCAAGGAAGGTTCATCCAGCAAGAGAAGTTTAGGGCGGCCCATCATGGCCCGTCCGATGGAAAGCATCTGCTGTTCGCCCCCGCTCAGCGTCCCTGCTCTTTGATGGGCTCTTTCTTTGAGGACAGGGAGGAGGGGATAGATCCGTTCCAACTGTTTTTTGATCTCCCTCTTTTCATTCCGATGAAGGTAGGCCCCCATCATGAGGTTATCGGTGACGGAAAGGGTGGGGAAGATATGGCGTCCTTGAGGAACATGCCCGATCCCTTTCGAAACAATTTGATGAGGATTCAGGTTGGTAATATCCTCCCCTTCGAATAGAATTCTTCCTTCAGTCGTCTTCAAGATTCCCGAGAGGGTAAGCAGAAGGGTTGTCTTTCCTGCTCCGTTAGGTCCTAAAAGAGAGACAATCTC
Organism: Syntrophaceae bacterium UBA2188; assembly: GCA_002327985.1. Lineage (GTDB taxonomy): Bacteria > Desulfobacterota > BSN033 > BSN033 > UBA1163 > UBA1163. The sequence goes on from DCVM01000126.1 coordinate 61,287, forward strand.
TCCCTGTTTTATCTCTAGAGAAATTTCGTATAATGCAGGTAACGGCCCGTATTGAACAGTCAGTTTTTTAATCTTAAGCATCTGTCTTGCCGCCTTCCCCTTCACCCTTCCACTCTCCCAATGAGACTGTGTCATCATGGTGGCCGAGGGACGGAGAGCCAACTTGGGAGCTTTAGAATTGCGATTCTCTGAAAGTGATGGGTAACAGTACTGATCGTTGAAAATGATGTGTGCATGGTAAACAAAACTATGAATTTATTCACTAAAAGGTTTCGCTCTAAAGCTCCCTTAGCCGCTTCTCCATCCCTTAGCCGATTTATAAACTTCTGGAGAATCGGCTTTCATTTTTTCTTTATTTCATATTGTGACACTTTCTCCATAGGGGAGAGGGTGGAGTGAGGGTCCCGACTACGCCGGGTTAAATAAGCCTCGATTACCTCTGGATTCCTCCTCACCGCTTCCGGTGTTCCCTCGGCAATGAGCTCACCATTGTGGAGGACAGCGATCTCATCTGCCAGCTCCATGACCATCCCCATGTGATGCTCCACAATGAAAACCGTGACTCCCTCCTGCCTGATGTGTATGATTTTTTCCGAAAGGTGCCGTATTTCATTAAGGGTCAGTCCAGAGGCGGGTTCATCTAAGAGGAGGAGGTCTGGCTTCATGGCAAGAGCCCGGCCTATTTCCAGGAGTTTTTGTTTGCCGTAAGGGAGTTGGGAGGCCATGGATTCCCATTTGCCCAAGAGACCAAGAGAATCAAGTATCTCCTTGGCTTCTTGCAAGGCCCCTTTTTCTGACCTTCTGATCCGGGGAAGCCAGAGTCCATAGGAGAGCATCCCCCCCTTGAGCTTTTGATTCATGCCAGCCATGATGTTCTCCACCACTGTCATGTTTCCCCAAACCTGAATGGTCTGGAAGGTTCTTCCCATTCCCAGAGTGGATCTCTCGTGGGGCTCCATGGAGGTGATGTCCCTTCCTTTAAAGTAGATTTTCCCTGAATCAGGTTTCTCCACACCGCTGATCAAATGAAAGAGAGTGCTTTTTCCCGCTCCATTGGGTCCGATCAGTCCCGTAATGCTTCCCTTTTCTACTTTGAGTGAAATCCGGTCGAGAGCAATGATTCCATCATATTCCTTTCTAATATTTTCTATCGAGAGGAGTGCCATTAGAGTTTTCCTTCGTCTCTTTTCTTCTTTTTCGCCCAGTAACCGATCAGGTAGATCACCCTGACATTCAAACGGGTTCCAATACCATCCGGAAAAAATATGAGCAATAGGATCAAGATCATACCATAGGCGGGAAGGCTGTATTCCTGATACCTGCTCAGGATATCCGTGAGCCAGGTCAGGAGGATCGCTCCAGCAATGGGACCATAGAGATTTCCCATCCCACCCAGGATGACCATCATGACGATGAGAACAGTCAATCCAAGGCTGAATGCCTCGGGATTGGCAATGGACATGACGCAGGCGAAAAGACTTCCAGCCAATCCGGCATAAGCCGCGCTCAGAATAAAGATTTCTAACTTAATCCGGGGAACATTGATCCCAACGCTTGAAGCAGCATCTTCACTGGCAGCGACTGCCAGAAGGGCCCGGCCCACTTTTGAACGGACCAGATTTTTCGAAAAGACAAATAACCCGACGAGGACTCCCCATGTGAGATAGTACTGTTTCAGATAGGTATCGAAGATAAACCCCATCACAGAAAACCAGGGAATGCCGAAGATCCCGATGACCCCACCCGTGAGATCCGTAGACTCCCGGAGGACCACCAGAAAAATTTCTCCAAACCCCAGTGTGGCTAAGGCGAGAAAGTATCCTTTCAATTTGAGAATGGGTCTTCCGATGAAAGAAGCGATCGCGGCTGCTGAAGCCGCTGAGGCCCAAAAAGCCAGAAAGATGGGGACGCCGTAACGAGTGGTGAGGATGGCGGTCGTATAAGCCCCGATTCCAAAGAATGCAGCATGTCCCAAAGAAATCTGGCCGGCATAGCCCATGAAGAGACTTAATCCCAAGGACAAGATGGCGTAGATTCCTGCCAACACCATGAGATGATGAAAGTGTGGATCAGACCAGATCAGGGGTGCCAAACCGATTGCACCAAGATAAAAGAGGTCTTTCTTTTTAAACTCTTTTTTATGATAGAGGTATGGATCGGGGGCGATTAAGGAAAGTAACCACAGGGGCACCAGATAGAAGAGGTCCCTCTTTCTAAATTCATTTTTTTTCGTCTCTACCATCGGCGGCTATCCATAAAAGGGGATCCTAAAATTCCTTTGGGCCTGAAGTGTAGGATGAGTAATAAGATTCCAAAGGCAATGGCGTCCTTATACCCGGCAGGGATGAAGGCCAAACTTAAAGATTCGACAATTCCAAGGACAAAGCCTCCAAGGATTGCACCGCTATTCTTCCCCCAGCCTCCCAAGACAGCTGCAATAAAACCCTTGAGACCCAAGAGTGTCCCAGAACTATAACTGGTGAAGAATACGGGGGTGATCAGTATTCCGGCAAAGGCTCCTACTCCTGCGCTCACTCCGAAGGCTAAAAAGACCATGAGGTTTCTTGATATTCCTAGGAGATCCGCTCCCAAAGGATCGGTTGAGCTGGCTTCCATCGCCTTTCCCAATAACGTTCGATGGGAAAGGAGGTAGAGAAAAATCAGGAGTATCAAGGTGGAGATCAGGACCCAGACGCTCTGGGGAAGAACAGAGACTCCTAATAATTGGAGAGGTCTCTCACCGGAGAAAGGGGGAAGGGTTTTAGGCAGTGTGCCAAAAAGAAGGCCACTTGTGCTGCTAAGGAAAATGGAGGCCCCCAGGGTGGCCATGAGAAGGATGACGATAGAGGCCTTCCGCAAAGGATAAACCACGGAGAGATGCATCACGAAGCCGATGAGGATGACGATCAGAATGGCTATGAAAGCCGCTAAGGGATATGGAAGGTTCATCACTTTCAGAAAGAAGAAGGTGATCACTCCCCCTAACATCACAAACTCCCCTTGGGCAAAATTGATGATTTGGGACGCCCTGGCGATGGTTACAAATCCCAAGGCTACCAGGGCATAGATGGCCCCGATGGTAATGCCGGAAGAAAGGAGTTGTGGAATATAGGTCCATGTGCTCATGGCATATTATGAGAAGAAAAAAGGGGTGAGCCCACCCATGATTTGCTCACCCCTTGATTTACCATATCATTTATATTGTCTTCAACCTTTATTCGAATCCAGGGAATTTAATTCTTTTGAACTTACCCCCTTCGATTCGAATAAACACCATATCCTTTTTACTTAAGCCATCGTGGTCGGTGGGGCTGTAGTTATAAATTCCGTGACAATTCTTGTGGCCTTTTGTATTCTCCAGAGCATCCCTGAAGATCGCTCTTGTGACTTTTCCCTGGCATCGCTTCAGAGCATCGTAGATCAGCGAGATCGTATCATGGGCATGACCAGCGATTTGATCAAGCCCCACTCCATCACGCTCTCTCATCCGCTTGTCAAAATCGAGGTTAATAGTCCTCACAGGATCATTCTCATCGAGTTGATCAGGGACCACAGGTTTTCCAGCGCCAAACTCCACTCCCTCCATCGCCTCTCCGCCCAGGGCGATGATAAAACCGAATCCAAAGGCGTGGGTTCCGAGGATGGGAGTCTTCACTCCCAGGGTCCGTAAATTCTTGCAGATAATAGGGCCTGGTGGGCCAGCAGTACAGGCATAAAAGGCATCTATCTTTTCCTTTTCGATAATGGGTTTGAGTTTAATGAGCTGGGGAGTCATGTCGATATCCGTCGGCTTATGGGTTTCCTGAGAGATGATGATTTTCATCCCTTTCTCCTCCCCAAAGCGTTTATAAAACTCGGCCAGGCTCTTAGCCAGAGGGATCGCGGCAGGGAAGACTAAAACCTTCTTATATTTTCTGGCCAGAGACAGGTCCACCAACTTTTGAGAAACAATGATATCGCTCTGGGCAATGTTAAAGGCCCACTTTTGCTTTAAAGCTCGAACCATTGGATTAGACGGACAGATGATGATGTTCGTGATCTTCTCTCTCTCGGCAATGGCCCTGCTCGTTGCCTGGAGATTATCCTCGAAGGGACCGACAACCGCAATGATTTGTTTGTCTTTGGTAAACTTGGTCATGTTGGCAGCGGTTCTCCCGAGATCGAAACCATTGTCCTCGAAGAGCAGTTCGATAGAATGTCCGTCAATGCCACCCATTTTATTTATCCTCTCCACTTCCAACACCATGGCATTTCTTACGGTTTTGGTTACCTCTGCCCAGGGGCCGGTGAACTCGAGGTTGACTCCGATCTTATAGAGAGATTTTTCAGCGACGTAAGCAGGGGAAACCCATGTCATTAGTATCAGCGTCAAAACAGAGATTAGGGGGACTATTTTTTTCATTGTATGATCTCCTTGTGTTTGAATCGTATCATCAAATAGAAAATGTCAAATTTCGAAGGATAATTCTGGAATAATGGAATAGTGGAATGATGGAATAATGAGAAAAACCCAACGATTTTTTGTCAACCCAATATTCCAGTGTTCCATCATTCCATTCTTCCTTTGAAATTTTACAGATACTTCTGAATCAGGATCTCAGCAATCTGAACGGCATTGAGCGCAGCGCCTTTCCGAATATTATCGGCCACGACCCACATATTGATGCCGTTTGGGATGGATTCGTCCTCTCGAATTCTTCCGACAAAGGTCTCGTCTTTGCCTGCTGCATGGATGGCCAGGGGATATTCAAATTTCTTGGGATCATCCACGACGACCACCCCGGGCGCCTTAGAGAGTATCTCTTTGACTTCATCCCGTGACAATTTTTTTTCTGTCTCGATATTGACTGATTCAGAATGACCGTAGAAAACAGGAACCCTTACGGTCGTGGCGGTTACTCCAATTGAATAATCCTCCATGATCTTTTTCGTTTCATTGACCATCTTCATCTCTTCTTTGGTGTAGCCGTTGTCAAAAAAGACATCGATGTGAGGAAGACAGTTGAAAGCGATCTGATGAGGATAGACCTCTTTCTTGACCTCCTGCTGGTTGTAGATGGCGAGGACCTGACTCTCCAATTCCTTAATTGCCCTTTTCCCTGTTCCAGAGACCGCCTGGTAGGTGGAGACCACCACCCTTTTGATGCGGGCAACATCGTGAATAGGCTTCAGCACCACCACCATCTGAATGGTTGAGCAATTGGGGTTCGCAATAATATTCTTTTTAGGATATAGAGCAATGGCATGGGCATTTACCTCTGGAACCACCAGAGGGACTTCGGGGTCCATCCGAAAAGCGCTGGTATTGTCAATCACCACACAGCCTGCTTTTCCCGCAATGGGGGCAAACTTTTCACTCACCGAACCCCCCGCAGAGAAGAGGCCGATATCCACTCCGGCAAAAGAGTTTTCGTTTAACACCTCTACCTCATAAAATTTTCCATTAAATTCGAGCTGGGTGCCAGCGCCCCGTGTGGAGGCGAGGAGTTTCAATTGAGCTACTGGGAATTTTCTTTGTTCCAGAGTAGCAATCATCTCGTTTCCCACCGCACCGGTAGCCCCAACCACGGCGACATTGTATTTCTCTTTTTTCATGAGGTCCCCCATTTATATAGAAACAGGGATGTCCACCTGAACACCCCCGTTCTTCAGATACCACTTTGTATCTGTTTATTAATAGGAGAAAAAAGGGGATGTTGTCAAGTGGAAAATTTGGAGATTTCTAAAAAAGGACAGAAATCTTTGATTACAGTGATTAAAATTAAGATTACACCGATTCAAACCATCAAGAAATGGACAAAAATCTGTGTAATCAAGAGAGCGCAGGGTAGTCTTACAGAGCTTTCATTTGAAAGCAAATCTTCTCATTGTAAGGACTTCATAGAGTTGCTAAAATATAACACAATGAAAACTCAGGAACTATTAGAGATCATTCAAAAAACGGAGTCTCCTTTAATTAAGTTATGAAGCCCAGAATAAAAAAGTATGAAGAGGGATCCCCTGTAGAGTTTCTCCTGTTACGAGAGCGGTTAG
>DCVM01000011.1:0-4364 GCA_002327985.1 Syntrophaceae bacterium UBA2188
TCCACAAGTTGAGATAGGGTTGAGAGGATGGCTTTGTATTCTTCCCTCGTTTCAAATTGGAATTCAACCTTCAATCCCCTTCCCTCAAAAAAGGGCTGGTGGTGAAAGGAAATATTAGAAGGTAAATTTAAACTTTTCCTTCTCTTCTCAAATTCCTCTTCCAATTGATGCATCTTTGGATGACGGAGAGTCATGAGAACTTTTTTGACACGCTCTGTTTTCTGAGACGGAGTAAGTTCCTTTTGGGAAAGGATGGCCTGAATTTTTGGCTGTTTAACAATTTCTCTAACTGTGCATTGATTTCTTCTGGAAATCTCTTCTAAAAAAGTCAGGACCTCTCTCAAACGGTTCTCGCCCAATTTAAGTGGGGAGATCAGGGAAAGAACAGCCTTCCGGTCATCAGGGTCGAGAGCCGCTAATTTCCTGATGTTGAACCGGGAAACCTCCTCTTTCAATACATACGTTTTGATTTCATCTTCCATTTGAGCCAGGGAGAGAAAGGTGTTTAAAATCTTTTCATTGGGTTCCAGTAAAAGCAGGGGAAGAAAAGCGTTGACCACTTTGCCAGGATCGATTTTAAAACGATGAATCAATTTGTACAGGGCGATTGCCTTTTCCACTGAATTCAATCCCCGGGTCGCCAGATTCTCTTGGAGGGAAAGGGAAAAGAGATAGAATTCGTCCTTCTCTTTTTCCTCAAACACCCTTGCCTCAATCTCCGGTTTCCCCAACTCCTTCATGACCGTCACTCTTCTGAATCCACACACAATCTGGTATTGATCCGATTTCCCCCTCAACAACACAGGTTGAATTAACCCTATCTCTTCAATCGAAGATCGCAACCTTTGAAGATCAGGCAAATAATTGATTGAAAAGGTGTCATCCGACAGGTCAATAAGTTGAAGAGATACGCTCTGAACCGGTTTCATATTGATCATCCCTCAATAGATGCTGGAGGTTTAAGGTGGGAGGTTGGAGGCAAAATATTTAGCCTCTAACCTCAAGTCCCCTGCCTACCGCAGGCAGGCGTTTTTCGGGACGCTCCTCCAACTTCAAACGATTTATATCTCCATCCCATATCTTCTCATGATTTCCTGGTAGCGCCTTCCTTCCATTTCATTCCCTCTCTTTAAAAACCCCTTGTAAAGGATGGCGCATTTTTTCTTCATCTCCTTTAGAATCATCTCTCTTTCTTCGGATCCGATGTAGGGTTCGGAAAGAAGTTTTTCCAGGGCAACGACCCGAAAGCGGTCATTTCCCCATGATCTCTGCGAGAGTTGGTCGGGATGTCCCCCCCGTTTGATAATCAGTTTTCTGTCAATAAAAAAGATTGGAAAGCGGGCGGAGGTCCTGAGCCAGAAGTCATAATCCTCGCACACCGGAAGGGCTTCGTCAAAAAGGCCGGTTCTTGTAAAAAGGGTTTTCCTCATCATGACCGAGGAGGGGCTGATGATACAGAGAGGAAGGCACTTTTCAAAGATCCAGCCCGAATATTTGGCGTGTTTCAGCATCGGGTTGACCCTTTTCCCTTTGCGAATCCAGATTTCGTCGGTGTAGCAGATGGGATAATGGGGGTTGTCATTTAGGAAAGATACCTGAATTTTCAGTTTCCCTTTGACCCAGAGATCATCCGAATCAAGAAAGGCAATATACTTGCCCCGAGCGTGCAGGAGGCCTCTGTTTCTGGCAGCGCTCACTCCTTTATTCTCAGAATGCTGGAAGAGTTTCACCCTTCCCCCATATCGTTTCATCTCCTCTGCCGTTCCATCGGTGGAACCGTCATCTACGACGATCAGCTCCATATCTTCAAAATCTTGAGTCAGGACTGAATCCACCGCCTCTTTCAGCATGGGGAGACGATTATAGGTGGGAATAATGACTGAAACCTTGGGCATCATTATTTATTCGAAGGTCGAGATGGAGAAGCTTTTTCTATCTTGAAAGATAGGTGACTTTCACCATTGATGGTAATTTATATGATTTCCCAGGCCAAAGCAACCCTCTCTTTTGGCACCAATGACATCACCCCCACCCGTCCCCCCATTCATCCCCTCTCACCATGAGACTGTGTTGTAATCCCCTTTTCGTCATTAAGCAAAAAAGCCCTCCAGCCGTAAGACTGAGGGGCTCCTTTTTGACTCATTAACCGGTTAACCTTTTAACTTGAATTTCCTAACCGTAGCACTGCAGCACTTAATAACTTATTCCCTTATTAACTTATGAACTTGAATTTAAGAGAGTTAGTCAAATAGTAAGCTACGTCCCCGTCTCTTCTACTTAATAACCTATTTCCTCAATAACTTATCCTGATAGTTGCGTAAAAATTATATAAAAAGGGAGGTGGGTATGCTGGAAAGCCTTTACAGCGGCACCTTTATACGGTCTGCTACTAAGGTTTCAAACATAACCCAGAGGTCACCTTAGGTAACATCAAATGTCCCCCATAAAATATAGAAACGATCCGCAATTGTAAAGGATTGGAAGCATGCCCACCTCCCTTTTCATTGCAACGTTAAGGTTATTAACTTATTTTTTAGAAACTTCTCTCCACCAGATCGGGACAATCGGAGAATTCCTTCTCAAAGGTGTATAATGGACACCTCCTTCAATTCCGGTATATCCAATCAGTTTCCCGTCTGCGACAGAAATGGTGGTGCTTGAAGGGATACCCGTTCCAATCACCTTTGATCGATCCGAAAGGTCAATCTTGACCCCTCCTTTATCATTTTCTAAATTGAGATTCAATTTTGGGTTTCCATTCTTATAGTCCAATGCATAAATCCGCGCGGTCCCTTGTTTTCCGGGGTGGGTAGGGGAAAAGGTCGTAAAGTAGGCGATTCCGAACAAAACCACCGGAGGACACAAAACCTTCTCACCCTTATTGCTATCCAGATTGATGTACCATCCCTCTTTTTCATCTAAGCTCTCCGCAGGGATGACTTCATTAGTCACATTTTTTAGGTTGGATATGGACAAAGGCGTTTTGCCGCTTCTATCCTTGATGGCGTATATCTGGTTGATCACCGTTGTATCGGTAGGATGCTCCTGATTGCCGGTTCCAAAGAAGACTATCTCATAGTCTTTCTCCAGAGTCACGTCAGGCCGGGCGAAAATCTTTCGGGCACCTCTGGAAACAAGAGTTGCATCGGAGTTAAAGATAACCCTTCCGGTCCAGGTATCTATATCGGATCCATTCAAATCGAATCTCCAGAGCCTTCCCCCGGTGTCTCCGACGTAAAGGCGGTCAACATACCCATCGCCATCTGTATCCACCCTGGAGATGTCGCTCGGGATCGAGTATTTCATGTCCGGATCTTTCCCGTAATCCCATTTCCAGACTGGAGAACCTGTCATGAGATCCACGACATAAACTCCTCTCCCTTTTTTGTCATCGGTCGTTCGTTTTTCATCGTACCCGCCACCGATGAAACAGAGCACTTGCTCCCTCTTTTCATTCTTAACCTTTCCAATCTGAGGAGTGGACCAGGCCTGCCCCATCTCAGAATACCCGGTTGTCTCTGGCCCGATTTTCCAGAGGAACTTAGGATGATTCGGGTCCGTCACATCCAAAGTGTAATAATTGCTTCCGCCCTTTCCAAGGCCGAAAACGATGATCTTCTGGGATTTTGTAAGATAGGCTTTTGGTGAGCCGCCTACATAATATTGAGCACGGTGTGCCCTTGGAAGGTCCTTCAAACGGGTCAATAATTCATATGGAATGAACCCCCAGAGTTCCTCCCCTGTGGCATCATCAAAGGCATGGAGCATCCCATCGTTGGCTCCTACAAAAATAATAGACTGCGAATTCTCATAAGGGATGACGAGCGGCCTTGAATTAGAAATCCCTCCGAGCAACCATCTCCGTTTCTTGAGAAGGTCTTTCTCTTTCCTTTTCGCATAAGAATCATACCCCTGAACATATTGAATGAGTTTGTCTCTTTCTGAGGGTCCCACTCCCAGCAGATTAGCGGTTAACATTTTATTCGAGGTATCAAATGCGTTTGACTCAGCCTTAAGGTTGGTGTCGCCAAGAAAGGTAAAAATCTTCCGGGGCGTATTCCTTTTAAGCAGAATCTCTCCGATCCCCCCCTTGTCAATCTCTCTGCCATCCACCTGGAAACTCCACATACTCTTCGATGTATCTTTAATGACATGGTTAGAGTCGAGGGCATGGGTGCTGTTGGAATCGAGCACCCTCCCCACCACGGTTCTTGTGGATTTGTCCTCTTCCATTGCCACCTCATACTTCTTTATATTTCCAATAGGCGAGCCTTCCACGTCCGTTTCAGAAATAACCATGTAAATGGTGGTTCGAGTTTTTTTGTCTTTCTGGTTTCCCCTAATAGGTTTAGTTTTACCCCCCG
>DCVM01000011.1:4405-5082 GCA_002327985.1 Syntrophaceae bacterium UBA2188
TTTGAAAAGCCGCTTTCGCTTTCTGGTAGACCATAAGCTGTAATTGCAACGAAATAAGTACTGCCTGCTGTAAGACCTGTAAGGGTATATTGTGTCACATTTCCGATATCGATCGGACTCCCATAGGATTGCGAAGTACCCCCCCAATAGATTTTATATCCGGTCAAATAAGGTTCGGTATTTGGGTCCCAGGCAAGTTTTATTTGAGCAGCAAAGGAGGGACCCGAGAAGAAAATGAATGTGAATGCCATAAAAATAAGAATCAATGATTGAATGCGGATAAGTTTTTTCATAGAAACCCCCGTAGCGGTAGTGGTACCTGTAGAATTAAATATGGTAAATGTATATGAGCAATTAAAATGCCAATATTAAGAAAGAGTGGGGTTGGGGATGTAAATCAAATTTGTTTGATTTAACTATTAGATATTATTAATGTTATTATACAATTTCAATTCTGTTTAGGACTTCTAAAAACCCATGATTTTTGGATAAAGATAACCAAAATATATGACATAAAGTCATGAATTGTACAATTTTACCCTCGCCCATCCCAACCCTTCTCTTCTGCAGAGACTGTGTCGTCATCCCCTTTTCGTCATTAAGCAAAAAAGCCCACCAGCCGTAAGTACTGAGGGGCTCCTTATTAACTCATTTAACCTGTTAACTCTTTAACTTGC
>DCVM01000028.1 GCA_002327985.1 Syntrophaceae bacterium UBA2188
GAAAAGCATTTACAGATTGCGATGAGCTCTGGGAGACTCTCAGTTCCTCAAAAAAAATAAGACTCATAAATAAAGAGAAAAAAAACAACTTTATTAAGCAAAAAACTAATCTTAGGAGCAAATGATGAAAGGAGATTTTCAGAAGATGCCCATACGATGGCTCCAGGAGATTATTTAACCACCTGGGGCCAACCCATTTAAATTATCCTGAACTAACTATTTAGAATTGGAAAGGAGGGAACAATTATGTATACCAATAAAATGAATGGTTATTTTAATAAGAAATGGATCCTCATATTAATTTTAGTGATTGCGGCCTGGCTTTTGGGGTCTGTCACACAGGTAGGGGCAGAGACAAAGAAATGGAGGTATGTTGGCTATTTTCCGAAAGCAGAGATTCTGCCAGTTGGAGATGTAGAAGGGCACTATCTGGCCATGTTTGAGTTCAGAGGTCTGGCATTTGTAGACGGTGAGGTGGCGATTCTTTCAGGCGTGGCTTATGGTGACTTTGTGAAGGGGATAGGTCCAGTTACTAACTATGTCAAGTATGTCTTTGATGATGGATCAACAATTGAAGCAATTAACCGATTTAAAGCAACGATAGCCTCGGACATGAAGACCGGCTTGTGGGAAGATGGTAAAGGTGAATTTACTAAAGGAACTGGACGGTTTGCTGGGATTAAGGGAAGTCTGTCATGGACAGGCAAGCGATTGACAGGAATTACAAAGGAAGCCAAAGGGGAGCATTTTTGTGATGGTACAATGGTCTACACCCTGCCCNNAATCTTGACCTCTTTATTGAGGGGAAAGGAGTTATGACATGATCTCAACCAAAATATGGGCGGTACCAATCATTATTTTGGTTTGTGTCGTTCTATTCACTCCAAATGCCAAAGCACAGCAACCCTTTGATATCACCTACTGTGCCTCTGGAACGATGACAACAATTTCAGCAACCGAAGGACTGGTGGTGATCTCCTTGGATTCAAAGGGAATTACTTGGAGTAACCACGAAAATAAGGTTTTCGATCATATGACATTCCATTGCGCAGTGGTCGGAAAGTTCGTAGGCCCAAAACCCATCGGAAATGGTATTTGTAAATACATGGATCCCGATGGGGATATCGTGATCTGGGATCTCCTCATTGATGGCCCGGTTGATACCTTAAAGGCCATTCAAGGGACTGGTAAATGGAAAGGTATTAAAGCCGAAGGCAAAGCAGCGGTTATCAGTAAAGCCAAACCGATAACGCCAGATACCCGACAAGTTTGTCGCAAGTTTACCGGAACCTTTGAATTGTCGAAATAGAACTGAATCAGGGGGACACTTCTCTGATTACTATTGGAGAGTGTCCCTTTTATTTTCTATTTAGACACTTTGTACTGAATTTTTCCGGTCATTTTCCCAATCCAATCCTTCAGGCTATCGATGATGGTTTTCCCTTTGACCGTCAGCTTGGTTTCTGCGGTTTGTTTTGAAATCATGCTTTCCACCTTCGCCGTATAGACGCCCTTTGGAATAGGTGGTTGGCTGATCACTACTACATTCTCAAATTTTTCATTAAACGTCACATCCGCCCTTAAAAGTTCCATGATCTTTGTTAAGGGCGGGATCGCTGCCTTGAAAGTCCCATCTGCCGTGATGGGGCCTTCGGCCGCGATCACCTTCGTCTCATTCGGTCCTTTGAGGGTGATCAACACAGAATCCCCTGTTTTAGGTTCAAACCCGGCCCCTTCAAAAACAATATTCGTATCCCTCATCTTGACGACTCCAAGGCGAATGGTCTCCGGGTTCACAATCACCTGTGGTCCGGCAATGGATTGGTCGAGCTTTTTGGGTGGGCTTGAACATCCCGAAACCATAACGAAACAGACCAATGTGATGAATCCTAAGAAATGAAGCCTTCTTTGAGTAGTCATTTCTCTCTCCCCCTTTCATTAGTAAAAGTTGAATCAAACGTTAAGACTTTTCCAGTGCGAGCAATATTTCTTCTCGAACTGGGCCATCCCTTCCGGGAAGAAGATCATTCAAGGCTTTTTTGGCCTTGGACCCACCAATACGACCAATTGCCCATGCCATCATACCCAATACCCTTTCATCATCATGGTTACGGAATGCGGCCAAAAGATCGGGGAGGTACTCATCGTCGCAACTATTTCCCATTGCCCTGGCTACATTCATCTTCCATCGCCATAGATCTTTGTCAGACGTATAAAACATATGGGGCCAGATTCTACTATTAAAATATGCCTGATCCATGTGTAACAACTTATTAAGTTTGAAGTCATCTACCATCGCGGCTACTTTTTGATTAATGGGCAACTCCTTAGCTAACCAGGGGGCATTCCTTGGGCATACATTCTGACAATGATCACAACCATATACCCACAACCCCATGGGTTCACGAAGTTCCAATGGAGTGATTCCTTTTCCATAATAGGTAAGATAAGAGATACATTGGGTTGGGTCTATTTTGCAAGGTCCTTTTAAAGCGCCCGTGGGACATGCAGTAAGGCAGGCGCTCTTGCACCAATCTGGGCATCCCACTTCAAGGGTAGGTTCATCAGGTGAAAATTCTTGGTCGACGACAATCGTGATGGGCAACACCCATGACCCTTGGCAAACCACCCTGTTTGAATAGAACAGGCAGTTCTTGCCGAATGTACCCATTCCGGCCCGAGCAGCGGTTAACCGGTGGGGGAGGTTAAACGGGACTTTTGAATTGATACCCTGATCTTTGAGAAAAGAGCGAAAAGCCTTAATTCTTTTAGCTAAACGATCCATCATGATTCGGTCATCATCCAAGTAACAACGACCAAAATAATTTTCCATCGATGAAGGAAATGCCTCTTTAAAATAGGCTTCCATTAACACAATAATGGTCTTGGCATTTGAAAAAATCTTTTGGGGGTCAGTCCCCGCCATCAGATCCAAACCCATTTTAAATGCCCACTCATATTCCTTTTGTCTTTTCTGCAAAAGCTTTCTTTGGGAGTCAAACGGATCAGCAGTGGTAAAACCAATATCCCCGAAGTCGCATTCATAAGCCTTTTCCATGATATCGTTTTTACTAATCATCATTAACGCACCCGCCCTTATTTCACGTTAGAACGACTCTCTTTAAACAACTACCGAATAGCCTCCAACAATCTTTCCACCAAGGACTGTGAATCTGCCTCAGGCAGACAGTACTTCATCTCAGTAAATTTTTTTCTGAATTGAGAGATTTCTTTGGTTACGGGCCGGTCTTTGAGGATGACCTGACTTATATACTCGGCCAGTTGAGCAAAATCATCCTCCTTCATACCGAAACGGGTCATCTCCTGAACGCCCATCCTCAGACAGCTTGCTGTGGTAAAAGCTTCATCATCCGGTGCACCCTGGTAGTTGACGATGATGTTATTTTCTTCCAACCGTTCAGCCATCATGGGTCCTTTCCCATACCCAACTCTTACGATCACTTGATGGGTTTCCGTATATCCTCTCTTTGGGTCTCCTTCGACCATCAACCCCTGCTCTTTTAGAAAACGAGCAAATGCTTTTGCATTGGTGATCACCGCTTTTTGATATTCCTCTTTAAAAGCATTCATTTCATAGGCAGCAAGAAGTAGGCCTACCAACGTTCCTAAATGATGGTTGCTTACACTCCCAGGAAATACTCGACGTACAATCGCCTCCCAGAGCTCCCCGTAATCTGTCCCCTCTGACATGTTGCTTGAAATGACACCCCTCTGCGGTCCGAAAAAGGTCTTATGTGTAGACCCTGTGACAATATCGGCTCCTTCTTTAAAAGGCTCCTGGAAATAAGGCCCAATTAATCCTAAAACATGAGCCATATCATAAAGGAGGATCGGCTTTGGATTCATAGGAGCAATCATTTCAGCGATCTCTCTCAATGGCTCTTTATAGATCACCATGCTCTTCCCAAGAATGATCATTTCTGGTTTGTTCTCTTCCAAAAGTTCTTTGGTTTTTAAAAGATCAATTCGGTAGGGATCCTCCTTCAAGACAGGGAACGGAATGGTTGCTGGTCTCTCGGTTTTCGGATCATGAGCAATGAAGTCTTTCAGGGCACCCATGGGTTGGGCGCTCAGATGACCCCCCCGACCGATATGATGGTTGATCACCTTTCTGATTCTACAAGGTTCACTTCTTCGGTCCAAACGATTGAGGTAATCGACCATTCCACTAAAGACAGCGGCATTAGCCATCTGGCCGCTGACGACCCTCGCTTCCACTTCTGAGCACCCGATGAAACGCCGGAGTTCATCTGCTAAAAGAACCTCGATCTCTCCGATCAATTTCGTTCCTTGATAATAGAAGACATCGCTTTCTCTAAATGCTTTCATCAACCGGTGCTCAGCATATCGACCGGATGGATCTGAAATCGTCAGAAGCCTGACAAGGAGAGAAGGAGTTGTTTCCGAAGGGATGAGGTTGAACGTCTCCCTCTGTCTCCAATGAGTATTTTCAGCCACACGATGGATGAGCCTTTCAGACAGATCCTTTAAACTTCCCGTCGGCACCTGTATTTTCTTCGGTCCTTCAATCAGGATCGGATGGGCATAGGGCGGAGCCTCTCCGGAGAGATGCCTTTCTACAATGACTGCTTCAAACTTCTTTCCCCGATGGAGAATTTCTATTCTCTGCCCTTCCCTCAAATCCGAATCAATATAAGCAAGTCCAATAGACCTCATCTTTTTTTCATCTGTAGGCTCTGAAAGGATTCCCCGATCCGAAAAAACCCAATAAGGCACCATGGTTCCGCTTGTAACATGACCGACTTGTTCTTCCTTTACAAAAACTTCATGGCCCTGTCTTCCAATCCCCTGCCCAGTAATGGTGATCGGAAATATCTTTTTAGGCACTAACTGCCTCTCCTTGGGGGGTAAAGGTTTTCCACTCTCTCTCGCGGTCACCTCTTCAAATTGCCTTTTCAGAATATCCTTTCCGATGAATTCCCCTTTTAAGCGCGAGAAACTCATTGCCAATCTCGCTGCCGAAGGCACCGCATAAATGGGAATCTCTATTCCCTGCGGATCAAACCCCAACTCGTGACCGTAAAGCGGGAGTCCTGCCTCTAATCTCAAGGTGTCTCTTGCTCCTAAACCTACCGGAACAATTCCTTCTTCTTCACCAATGGCAAGAATCTTTTCCCATATGAGCTTTAACTTTTCCGCAAGCAAAAAGAGTTCGAAACAGATGGGTTCACCCGTATATCCCGTCCTTGAGATCGTCACCTGGACTTGTTCTCCCTCTAACTCACAAACCTTTAAACGATTTCTCCAGGGATCAGGAAGTTTGGTGAAATCTTCTAAAAGAATTTTTTCCAAAACTCTTTTGGTGTGAGGACCTTGTAATGC
>DCVM01000128.1 GCA_002327985.1 Syntrophaceae bacterium UBA2188
CCAACTTTCCACAAAACTCCAGGAAGAGCATGACAGACGTAAAGGAACTGGCAAGGGTCCTGGGCTTATGGTTCAGGCGCCACTTGTGTCGCATGTAGCGCTCCAAGTGCTCCTTGGCGGGAAGCTCCATGCAAGAAAGCTTCTGGAGAATGCGGTCGATTGGAGTAGGTGAAAGAGGCTGTTCACGAAGTACATCACTTTCACTTCTGATTGACTCATTGGTGTTCGGCTCTACCTGGGTCATCTCTCTCCTCCTTTTCTTTTTCAAGAAAAAGCAGAATAAATAATGACCCTTAGCCGCTCTAATGGTCAATCAATTTTGTTACGTATAGGTAGTTGGAAGTTTCAAGCTAACCTTTTGCCCGGTGAGATTTTTAGAAAACCGAGGATGTCTTCCTGAAGTCCTCAAAGTGAGAATCCAGGTCGTTATGCCAGATTTCAAGCGACAATCTTCAAAAGATAATTTTCACAAAGCATTTTTAGTATTGACAGAAAGTAATTTCTGTGATTGTTTTTGTAATACAAATGATCATGAGGGGGTGGTAGACCAGAAAAATCATTTAAAATTTTTTCCCATATTAGCTATTAACCTGAATCCGGCTTCAACTGACCAAAAATGAAATCACGCATTCCTTTCGAGACGAGGAAACACGGGGCACGCAGCTATAATAAGCCTTTTCTAAGGCCTATAATCTTAATGTACCTTTTAGGTACGTTAGCATTATGGCATAAACAGAGTTCGAAAAATTCATAAATTGACCATTATGCCCAGGGGGCTAACAGGTTTTTACGGACGCTAAAAGTGTGACTCATAGTTATCACGCAGGTTTCAGGATTAAATAATATGGAAGCCGTAGGGTCTGGAAATATTTTAATATTTCTGGAGGTTAAAAAGATTAGATAGTCGGGCCGCTACCTGAGATGGAGTTTGGGTAGCGGTTTTTTTATTAGAGTATATCGAACCTCAGTAGGTTTTCAAAAGAATCTTCACCCTTAACCTTTTGGAGAAGGTTATGAAATCGGAGATCCAAAAGGTGCCAATATGAAGGCTTCTGGGTAATCCCAGAGGCTAAGAAAATGGTTTTGAAAACTTTAAATAAGGGAGTGATAATTTTTGTAAAAGGGGGGGCAATGTCATGAAGAAATCAATTTTCTCGTTTTCTCTTGGTGTTGGCATCATGGCCGTTTTGGCCATATTCGTATGGGTTGGCCAAGGCAATTCTCAACCATGTGTTACAGATGAAGACTGCCCGGCTTATACTTCTGGGCAATATTGTGAGGATAACACATGCAAATTTCTTTCTTGTACCATACATTACGATTGTCCAAATCATTGGTTTTGTTATAAAGGTGATTGTTTGAAGTTCGACGAACCTTTCTATCACTGTGGAAAACCGGGCTGCCCGCCAGGGAAAAGATGTTCAGATCAAGAAGGCAAACAGGCACGATGCCCGGAGGACGAATCATATGTGTGCGAGAATGCCTGTGACTGTGGAGCAGCTCATGCTTGCATCGAAATCGAAGGGGTAGGGAAGCGTTGTATCAAGGACGTTGATGATGCATGGTTGCCAGGAGGAACCGCTATCTTCGATGCAACTATCCCCGATGGTGAACCCACTTACTGCTGCGACGAAACAGATTGTTATACTGGCAGAGGAATGTATTTGCAACTTTATTGGCCTAATATATCCGGATTTGTCTGCTATGAAAAATATACACAGTCATCTTCAAATTATTGTGGGGGGAAACCATGTTACTATTCCGGTGACTGTGAATATAATAATCATGTATGCTGCGATGTTTACTCTCTTTATGACCCATATTATAACCCCCGTCCGCGGGCATCCTGCAGTTGGAGTGGAGGGCGGTGTGTTACTGGGGCCACTGCTGAGGGCCTTTATGGTCATAGTTACCTAATTCCTTGCACGGAATGTATACCTGAATATGAGGGAGAGGAATGTGAATTAGGCTGGAAACCAGGTGGCGCTTATGTAATCCAGATCGTTATTGGGAAATGCGGTTCATGCCCCAACGGAATCTGTGATGATTGGGAAGACTTTCTATCATGTCCACAAGACTGCCAAGAACCAGTGTGTGGAGACGGAAACTGTACGGGTCTGGAAACTCCCAAGAACTGTCCAGAAGACTGCCAACAACTAGTATGCGGAGATGGATCATGTGATTCGAGCGAGGTTACTTCTTGCCCTCAGGACTGCGGATGTCCGGATTCGCCCAATCTTGTTGATCACCTCTCTCTCTGCGGAGATGGTTATTGTGACCCGAACCCGTATAGCTTAGAAAACTGTTCGACCTGTCCCCAAGATTGCGGCGCCATCTGCCCTGTGGCTTTATGTCAGAATGTCACCGTAAACGCAGACTTAACCTGTGCCGCAAGCGCTTCAATCGACAACGGTTCTAATATTTCAGATGGGTCTCAGATCACCCTCACACAATCACCGCCAGGGCCATATCCAAAAGGAACCACCTCGGTGACCCTCATGGTAGCCAATAGCCAAGGCGGATCAAGTCAATGCACAGGAACAGTAACTGTTGTTGACAATACACCCCCTTCGATCATTGCACCAGCAGCAGTGACTGCATATACTGGGCCAGAGTCGATTTCGTGTGAAGCAGTTGTTGACGATGCAACTCTTGGAACAGTAATGGGCAGCGACAATTGTCCAGGTGTAACCATAACGCAAAGTGGTATCCCCTCCGGAAATATCTTTCCCGTTGGGACAACCACGATCACTTATACAGCTACCGATGCGTCCGGAAATATGGCGACAGCTCCTCAGTCCGTTACTGTTATTGATAATGGACCTCCTCAGATCACTAACATATCGGCGAACCCGTCCATTCTTTGGCCGCCGAACCACAAGATGGTGGATGCTGCCATCAGCTATAATGTCGTGGATAACTGTGCTTCATCATCCAATATCACCTGTACAATGAGCGTTACGAGTAATGAGCCAATTAATAGGCTGGGGGATGGTGACACCTCTCCCGATTGGGAGGTTGTGGATTCTAATCATGTGAAGCTCCGAGCTGAACGGGCAGGGAATGGAACGGGAAGGATTTACAAAATTACGGTCATGTGTATTGATAGTTCGAGTAACCCATCGAACCAAAATGTGACAGTGAGCGTTCCTAAAGATAAGGGAAAGAAATAACACTTTTATAACAATAACTAAAAATAAAGGGGGCAGGGTCTCGGCTCTGCCTTTTTGTTTGTTTCTTTCGGTAATCATTGACTCCAAGATTAACCCAACATTCCAGGTTTGTAGGTGTTACTCGCACCCCCTTCTCCTCTCTTCCTCTTCATTTTTAAATTTCCCTCCAAGATGCAACAGCAGATGAAATTCAATAAGGAGTAAGGAACCTTCCCACATATTTTGGGAAAAATTTTTGGATTTTTATGAAAACATTTTCCACTTTCAAGTTTCCGTTAAAATACCTATTTTTGAAAAAACAACATAAAAACAGTAAGTTATAATGTATGTGATAAGTTGGTATAATAATTGCTTTATTTTATAAAGTGATTCTTTGATCAATTATGGAGGAAGCTCCCATTTGAGAGAGCTTGACACAAGGACACTAAAAGATAGAAGAAAACAGCCCACTCCTGCTATAAGCAGGTTCACTCTTTGGGGGCAAAGAAAAACATTCCGAAGAAAAGTGGACCAAGAAAAAGGTGGTTATGTAGACTGTTATCATCCGGGATTACTTATCCTACTTACATTGGCTGTTGGGTTAACTGTTCTGGACGCATTGTTCACAATGATGATTCTGGATGATGGCGGATGGGAGGTTAACCCTGTTGTTCGCTCCGTCATCCTACTTTATGGGGACAGATTTTGGGTCTGGAAATTTGTTATTGTCTCTTTTCCTTTAACCCTATTATGCCTTCACAGTAAATTTAGATTGGTCATACCCGTTATATCGGGGATCACTGCCATTAGTATTATTGTTGTTTTATACCAGATTTTTCTATTTCTTTATTAATGGGAGAGTTAGAGCATGGTAGCCTATGAATTCTACTTGAACGACTCTGAAGGGAACAAAAATTTGATTGGGATACTACCGGAGAGAAGAAAGGTCTCAAAGAGAATCACCCAGAAATCGATTTTGAAGTGGGGAAGAATGCTTTTATATGATACTTCAGATAGAAGAAGTTTTTTTTACGAAAGGGTGACAATAAATGAATATACAGGTAAGTTATTTCGAGTTGGTCCATCTTTTAAAGACTTACTAAAAATTAAGCCCATGTCCATTCTCAAAGAGCAAAGGGAAGTTCACCCATCTTAGTAAGCGACGAGCTTATACACATTTCCATCATTAACTTTCAGTATTATCCCCGACTGTAGACTCGTGAAGTCGCCAATTCGGAGTTAACCTGACAATATCTATCAAGCCAAGCTTCGACCTTTTTCATTTTAATGAAATCTGAATATTTTCATAAACTGGTTTTTCCCCCCACATTTGACAATAGAAAAATGTTCTTAGCCCCTATTCCCTCCTCCCCTTTTTGACCAAATGAAGAAAGTTTGCATTGGGCCGACAATAATTGTCATTTTCAGTTTCTAATATGCTGGGGATTAAGAAATAATTTCTTTTAAAATTGGTCAGTTAAACGATATTGAGACGGTTGGTATGAAAAATGCTGCTAATTACCGTAAAATCTGAAAATGAAGGAGGGCAAGCGATGCTCAATGTGGGAGAAGAGACTGTCCTAATTACCCGAGAGGCCTGTGATTACCTTCGGATTTCAAGACCTACCTACGTGAAGTATCTCCAACTGGGCAGAATCAAAGGAACCAAGGCGGGAAAGGGCTGGAGGGTCCTGAAAACAGAATTGGATCGGTTTCTAAAAGGAGCGGAAGAGAGCTGAGGCATTCTGAGGAGAGTTTAGTCAAAAAGGTTGCCCGGGTGATGTAGATTTCTGATGAGAAAGCGATCGTAGTTAAAGAATAAGGCAATGTTCAATTCTCGAAGAGAGAGAGTTACTTATGAAGAAATTAAGAGATGTCCCTCTTACCGAAATTTCAAATTTGAAGAAAATTGGAAGCTCAAAGATGGAAACTACTTATTACAAAATTCTTGTGGTGGATGATGAGGAAGCAATGAGAAAGTTAATTGTATCTCTATTGTCCACAAAGGGACACCAATGCGTAACCGCAAGCAATGGTCTTGAGGCATTGGATAAAATTATAGAAGCAAAATATGATGCTGTAATTACTGACATTGTCATGCCTGAAATGGATGGGCTTGCTCTAACGAAAGAGCTCTCAAACCATTATCAGGGCCTTCCTGTAATGGTAATGACAGGGTATTCTGAGGAATATTCAGCAGAAACTGCTATTGCTTCGGGCGCACAAGAATTTATTAGTAAGCCCTTTTCTATTTCCGAGTTTATTATCCGATTTGATAAAATGATGCGTGACCATAAGGGAGAGGAGGCGTTGCTGGCCCTTTCCCTCATTGATGAGCTTACAGGCCTGTATAATCGGCGAAGATTCTTCATTTTGACAGAGCAGTATATAAAGCTATTCGTTCGAACAAAGAAGAGGTTGTTGCTCCTTTTCATCGACATGGATGATTTAAAATGGATCAACGACCACTATGGGCATAAGGAAGGAGACCAGGCATTGATAAACCTTGCTAATATTCTTAAAAAGACATTCCGTGAGTCGGATATTATTGCTCGGATTGGAGGAGATGAATTTGTGGTTCTATTAGAATCGACGGATGAGAATGATGAGATGCTTATAACCCGTTTGCGTGAGAGTATAAGAGATTATAATGCTAAAGTTTCCCAAGGCTATAAGTTATCGATCAGTGTGGGAGCTGCTCAGTTTGATCCTGAATATCCTATTTCGATAGATGAGCTCCTATCTAAGGCAGATGCCCTGATGTATGCTCAAAAACGGAAAAAAAGGAAACAAGAATCTCGGCTCGGGGTGAAAAATGGGAAAGAAGATTTTTCAACATGAGAAATACGGCATGGTAATCTGCCCGTGCTGTAACGGCCAGGGATATATTCAAAATCCAAAACGCCAATGTTTCCCAAGGTGCAGAGGCTTTGGGTTCGTTAAAAAGGAAACGGAAAAAGACCCGGATACCCCCACCCATAGCGATTAATTGCCTGGGATACCCCAGTAAATCCTTCCTGAAATGTTGTTTTTGCATTTTTATCCCACACCATACAACCTTTCGAGTGATAATCCTTAATTCTTGTTGACCTTTCTATTCTAAGGGAGTAGTCTTTGATCAGATCGTAAGACTTCAGGTAAAACCTCCAACCAGACTCAATCTTTAAAAATTGTTCATGGATCTCTTCCGAAGGAGAGACCAAAATGAAGCGCCCGAAATGCCAGGCTGATAATCGTGAGGGAATAAAGTTCTGCGAGGAATGTGGGGCTAAGATGGAGTTGAAATGCCCCAAATGCGGAGCTGAAATCCTCTTAAGAAAAAAATATTGTGGCGAGTGCGGTCACGATTTAAGCCTTCCCTCAAAACCAATCCCTAAAGAACTTACTTTTGAGGAAAAACTTGCCAAGATTCAAAGATACCTCCCTAAAGACCTGACTCAGAAGATTTTGGCACAGAGAGACAGGATTGAAGGTGAGCGGAAGCAGGTCACGGTGATGTTCTGTGATATGGAGGGGTATACCAGCCTTACTGAAAAGCTCGGTTCGGAAGAAATGTATTCCGTAATGGATCAGGTCTACGAGATTCTCATCCATAAGGTGCATGATTATGAGGGGACAGTCAATGAACTGACTGGTGATGGGATTATGGCTCTTTTTGGGGCACCCATTGCATTGGAAGATGCTCCCCAGCGCGCCATCCGATCTGCTTTAGCCATCCATCGTGAGATAAATAAGTTCAGCGATCAACTCAAAAGCGAAAAGAGAATGCCGTCCATTAAGATGCGTATTGGAATCCATACAGGACCTGTGGTTGTGGGGGCCCTTGGTAATGATCTTCGGGTAGAGTTTAAAGCAGTAGGGGATACGGTAAATTTAGCATCCCGAATGGAAGGATTGGCTGAACCAGGAACAACCTATGTGACCGAAGATACCTTTAAGCTCACGGAGGGATTCTTCCGCTTTGAAGCTCTGGGTGAGAAAAGGGTTAAAGGTAAGGAAGAACTGGTTAAGGTCTACCAGGTCATTGCCCCCAGCACCAGGAGGACAAGGTTTGATGTCAGTGCTGAGCGAGGGTTGACTCCTTTTGTTGGAAGGGAGCGTGAGCTTGAACTTCTGCTCGATGGTTTTGAGAGAGCCAAAGCAGGTAAAGGTCAGGCCTTTTCCATTATCTCAGAAGCTGGTTGTGGTAAGTCGAGGCTTTTATATGAGTTTAGAAAGGCTGTTGTAAACGAGGACGTTAACTTTTTGGAAGGGAAGTGCCTCTCTTACAGCAGGGGTGCAGCTTATCATCCAGTTATAGACATTCTAAAGTCAAACTTCGATATACAGGAAGGGGAAGGGGATCAAGAAATCAGAGAAAAAGTTAAAAAGGGATTGGAATTAATGGGGGTCGATGAAGCCTCGACTCTCCCATATCTCCTTGAGCTTCTCTCGGTCAAAGATAGTGGTATTGATCTGATTCCCATGAGCCCTGAGGCAAGGAAGGATAGAATTAATGAGGCCATAAAGAGGATTGTTCTAAAAGGTTCAGAGGTGCGACCCCTGATCATAGCCTTTGAGGACTTACACTGGATAGATAAGAGCTCAGAGGATGTTGTAAAAAACCATTTAGAGAGCATACCAGGGTCAAAGGTTTTATTGATATTCACCTATCGGCCTGAGTTCGTTCACACCTGGGGTGCCAAGTCCTATCACAATCAGCTGACTTTGCATCGGCTCTCCAATAAGGAAAGCCTTGAAATGCTTACCTCTATATTAGGCACAAGGGAAATTGAAAAATCACTTGAGGAGATAATTCTTGAGAAAACAGAGGGTGTCCCATTTTTCATCGAAGAGTTTATAAAATCTCTTAAAGACTTAAAAATTATAGAGAGGAAAGAGAACGCATATCAATTATCGAAAGGTATCCAGAAACTCGCCATTCCTTCGACAATCCAGGATGTGATCATGGCAAGAGTAGATTCCTTGCCTGAAAGGGCGAAAGAAGTGCTTCAGACAGGGTCTGTCATTGAAAGGGAATTCAGCTATCCATTGATCAATCGTGTAACAGGCCTCCCAGAAAAAGAATTACTCTCCCACTTCTCCATCTTAAAGGATTCGGAACTTCTCTATGAGAGAGGCATATATCCTCAATCGAATTATATCTTTAAACACGCCCTGACCCGTGAGGTAGTGTACGATTCAATCTTGGCCAAAAGGAAGAAAAAACTTCATGAGGAGATAGGGAATGCTATCGAGGAATTATACAAAGATAGTTTGAGTGAACATTACGAAGTTTTATCCGAGCATTATTTCTTAAGTGAGAACTATTCAAAATGTGCTGAGTATTCGAGATTGACAGGCAGGAAAGCCGAGAAGGCAGCTTCATTTAATGATGCGATTGCCCTTGCAAAGAAAAGAGTAGCATCTCTTGAAAGATTACCACGGACAGGTGAGGTAGATAAACAAATTATTGATGCCGGGACGATTCTTGGGCTCTACATGGCTCAAATGCACTATTTTTTGAGGCAAAAGAAGCTATCGACCCGATTATTGATTTGGCCATAAGACACAATTATAAAAAGAGGCTTTGCCAGACATACACGATTCTTGGTACATACTATTCTTTTGTGCAGGAAGATTATCCAGAGGCGTTTAAGGCTTTTGAGGAGGCCTTAAAAATATCAGCAGAAGTTAAGGACATTATTACTTTAGTTTTAGCGAGCGCTTGGTTTGGAAATGCTTTAGGTTTTAACTGTGATTTTGAGAAGGCATCAAACTGTTACCAAAGAGCCCTCGATATTAATGTGGCGGTAAATAATCTTTGGGGGATTGCAGTTATGAAGAGCAATCTGGCCTGGTCTAGTTATTACTATGCCGGAAAAATAGATTTAGGATTTCAAGCAACCCTGGAGTCTGTCCGTATTGCCGAAGAAAGCGGAGATATTTATTCGAAAGCATGGGCACATAACCTCCATGGAACTTTCTGCCATGGGAAGGGATTCTTGGAAGAGGCAGAAAAACATCTGTTATTAGGGGTCGGATTATGTGAAAGAATCAATTTCCATTCCCAAAGTGCGTGGGCACGATTGAATCTGGGAGAGACCTATTTTGAAATGGGAGATTTCTCGAAATCAAAAGAAAATTTCGAAAAAAGCAGTTGTCTTTTAGACAATAATCGAATGGGTCCTTCCTTAGCGAATCTAGGGAAAGTAGGTTTTACCAGATCAAAGGTCATGAATAGAGAAGAAGATGTGGATCTAGAATCGTTGTATGCCTACTCCCGAAATATTAAGTTAAAAATATTGGAAGGCTGGTTTCCAAGGTATATAGGAGAGATTCTACTCAATATTGATGATCAACACTTATCTGAGTCAGAACATTGGATTCAGAAAGCCATTGAGGCGGATCAGAGAAACCGAATGATGTTTAACGTTGGAAAGGATTATGCCCTTTATGCAGAATTGTTCAAACGAAAAGGAGAGAGATTGAAAGCCCAGGAGAATCTCGGCAAAGCGATTGAAACCTTGAAAAAATGCGGCGCCGATGGCTGGGTTATAAAAGCTGAGAAGGAACTGATTGCACTTTCATAAGGAAATTGGGAACAGATTCGTATTTTCCGCAGAGAGCTTTAGTCGTAAGGTACGTCTTGTAACACAGTAGGATCGAGAAAGCCCTTTAATAAGATAAACCGAAATAAGCCTGAAGGAGGATGGAAATGGGCAATGATATTTATGAAAGGCTTAGAGATTTTCTGAATACTTTACCGACAGGTTTTCCAACGACACCCACGGGAGTTGAACTAAGGATTCTCAAGAAACTCTTTACTCCTGAAGAAGCTGAACTAACCATGAATCTTCGGAGCGAACCGGAAGACCTTTCACAAATCGCGGCCCGTATGGGAAGGGAAGAATCTGAACTGGCCTCTAAATTTGAGGATATGGCGCAAAAAGGACTTATCTTCAGAGTCCGCCAAGGAGAACAAGTGCTATATCAGGCTTACCAATTTATGGTCGGGATCTATGAGTTCCAAGTGAAAAGCCTGGACAGCGAATTCTCCCAAATGTTTGAGGAGTATTTGCCCTATTTCGGGATATCATTAGGTTCCATAAGGACCAAGCAGCTCCGTGTCATTCCGGTAAACTCAGCGATTAAGGTACTTCACAATGTCGCTCCCTACAACAAGATCAGGGAACTAATCAGACAACAGGATTTGATTGCGGTGACGGAATGCATCTGCCGGAAAGAGCAAAAGCTCTTAGGGAAGGAGTGCAATCGCCCGAAAGAGACCTGCCTTGCGTTCGGGAAGTTTGCCCAGTTCTATCTCGACAATAAGCTCGGGAGGTCAATCACAATAGATGAAGCCATGAAGATCCTGGACCTAGCGGAGGAGTCCGGCTTAGTGCTCTCCCCAAGTAACGCCCAGGAGTTGCAATTCCTCTGCTGTTGCTGTCCTTGCTGTTGCCCCATTCTTAGAACCGCCAAAGTGGTTCCGAAATCTAAATATGTAATTTCATCATATTACCAGGCCAGAATTGACCCGGATTTGTGTTCGGACTGCGGTCTCTGTATCGAGCGGTGCCAAGTAGAGGCAATCAAGAAAGGGGATGGACGTTCCGAGGTTAGAGATGAGAAATGTATCGGCTGTGGATTATGTGTCACCACGTGCCCAGAAGAGGCGATATCATTGATGGCCAGACAAGGAATGGAAGACCCTCCCAAGGACTTTAGTGAAACACTTTTGAATATCAAAACCGAGCGTCGTACCCTTCAGCCAAGATCCTAATTTATAAAACCCCTAAATTGGTGTTGAGAAATATTTTCTGTTGAACATGGGATGTAAATACGGAAGCTCCTCGAATTCACTGTGACGAAACATTTCGTTTCCCGGTCTATAAACTGTGCTATATTTCTATCCTTAACCATCACCTCTTAAACAATTACTGAAGTGAAAATTTGTAAGTGAATCAGTTATCAAGAGTTACCTAAAAGTAACTACCAATTCAAATCCCACCTAAAACATCGACTTCACAAAACCCTTATAAAATTAGATATAGAATTCTTTAGCATTTATGAAATCTTTCCCAACCCCTTTTTGCCAAAGAGGGGAGAACAAAATGAGAACTTTCCTAAAGAGGGGGAGAGAAGTCAGCAATGGACCACACGATTAAGCATAGAGTATTAAATTATTGATCATGGTCAATAAATGGTTTAAATTAGTACAGACACGAAATCAATTTTATTATTCGCTGTGGCTCCCTCACCCACTTTCTCTTCCCCTCAAGGGGAGAGGGGAAGGTTGAGGGGCAAAGAAAGGATCTCTATGGAGAAAAATTGGGTAGCACTGGACGCAATCTTTAATCCGGACTCTGTATCGGTCATCGGAGCTTCAGACAATCCAGGAAAATTAGGATCTCATGTTATGAGAAGTCTAACCGAAGGAAGGTATCCTGGCAAAATCTATCCAGTCAACCCAGGAAAAGATGAAATCATGGGAATCAAAACTTATCCATCCCTCTTGCAGGTTTCTGAACCCATTGACCTCTCCATCATTGTCCTTCCCGCTGAGCAGGTCCCCAAAATAATAAAAGAATGTAAACAAAAGGGGGTTAAAGGAATGGTCCTCATCACGGCTGGATTCAAAGAAATTGAAGATAAAAGGGGAGAGCATTTACAGAGAGAGATAACGGAACTGGCAAACCGATTCGGCATGAAAATCATTGGACCGAATACCTTTGGAATCGTGAATCTACATCTTCCTTTGAATGCGTCGTTTACACCCGAATTCTCCTTGGTAAAGAAAGGGGGGATCAGCTTCGTCAGCC
This sequence comes from Syntrophaceae bacterium UBA2188, assembly GCA_002327985.1. GTDB lineage: Bacteria > Desulfobacterota > BSN033 > BSN033 > UBA1163 > UBA1163. The sequence goes on from DCVM01000128.1 coordinate 11,957, forward strand.
AGAGTGGAGGCATGTCTCACCTCATGGGTTTTCTCTCCATGCAAAATAGGGTGGGGTTCAGTAAGATCATTGGTCTGGGAAATCGCTGCAATGTCGATTTCGCCGAGATCGTGGAATATTTAACCCAAGACCCTCAGACCCGAGTCATCGCCATGTATATGGAAGGGATCGATCAACCCAAAAAATTGATGGAGGTGGCGAAGAAAAATAGTAAAAAGCCTATCCTCGCCTATAAGGTTGGCCGCTCCCATACAAGCGACCAGGCCTCCCAATTTCATACCGGATCTCTCGCTGGAAAACATGAAATATATAAAAGTGCTCTTAAACAGGTCGGCATTTTAACGGTTGAAAGTTCGGAAGAACTTCTGGATACGGCAAAGGCCTTGGATCTGTGTCCACTTCCCGAAGGGAACAAAGTGGCTGTGTTGTCGGGTCAGGCCGGACCCGGGATGGCTGCCTGTGACGTCTGCGAGACAGAGGGGTTATGGATCCCTCCTTTTTCAATGGAGACCCAAAAGAGGGTGGAGGAGCTGCTTCCTCCTCTCGCCATCAGAACCAATCCTGTGGATATGGGGCCTGCATGGTATGATTCAGAGGCCATCAAAGGAATTGTGCACACCGTCATGAATGATCAAAATATTGATGCGCTCATCCTATGCATCATGTTTGCTTCAGCTAATCGATCTGCAGTGGGAATCTTAACCGATTTATTATTGGAAAAGAGAACCCACAAACCGATTCTGTGCTGTTTTTCTTCGCCTGCTGGAATCTGGGATGACGAAATTAAACGACTCGAGGAATCAGGGATTCCAAATTATCCTACTCCTGAAAGGGCGGCCAAGACACTTGTTAACCTTTTCCGATTTAAAAAGATGAAAGAGTAGGGAAAGTTCAAGGAAGAGGAATGGAATTTTTCAATTCCCTGGGAATCAGGATTGCCCTGGCAGTGATCGGGGGGGTCTTCTATGCATTTCTTACCTATCTGATCGTTATGTTTTCCAAGCTTCCTTATGAATTTGTCATTGTCGTTGCAGTTTTTGTCTACCTTTTTTACCTTAGCTCAAGGCTTCTTCTTCTCTTCTCTGGGATCGACTCCCCCTATTATTCAAAAGGAGGAAAAGGGTCCTCCAAAACACTTATTGAAAAAACTTCTTTTTATTCCACAGCCCAATGGGTTGGAAAATTCTATCACCACCATGACATCATTCTTTTTGTTTTTCTAGGGACCCTATCCATTTTTTTTCTCATCACCCTTGCCATGGATGGGTTAGGAGAAAAACCTTTTGGAGAGACCATGCAAAATTTGTGGAACGCTTTCCTTCCAATACCCTGATAGAAGAATGGGTGTCGAACATTGCCCTAACATTAAATATATTTTGGAACCAAATCTTTTTTCAGTTGTCTATAATACTAAAACAAATCCACCCCTCACCCTTACCCTCTCCCCCAAGGGGAGAGGGTAATTTTACTTGCTTTCTTTCAGGCAAGGTCTTTTAAAAGGAAAATGTGGGGGAAAAACCAAAAATGGAGGTTTCCAATGAAAAGGTCAATGGTTTTAATCATTCTTATTACTTTTCTTATTTCAATCCCGATAGGTTATGCGGGTCCCCTGACCAGTACTCTCAAAGACCAGCAGGATGTTGCCGTGACCATCTACAATTCAAATGTGGGACTGGTGAAGGACATCCGGAGCATCGAATTTAAACCCGGTATCCATGAATTAAAGTTCATGGATGTGGCGGCAAAGATTGATCCCACCACCGTGCACATCAAATCCCTGATCAATGGATCGAGTCTCAATGTCTTAGAGCAGAATTACGAGTACGATCTTCTCAGCCCACAAAAACTTCTTGAAAAGTTTGTGGGCCAGAAGGTTCAGCTTGCCACGATCAATCCTGAGACAAAAAAGGAGGAGATTGTTGAAGCCACCCTTCTCTCCACTCAAGGTGGCAATATTTTTCAGATCGGAGATAAAATCCACATTAGCCATCACGGGCGAATTCTGCTCACGAGAATCCCTGAGAACCTCATTCCTCAACCCACTTTGGTCTGGATGTTGGAGAATAAAATCTCAAGACCCCAAAAGTTAGAGGCCTCTTACCTGACCTCTGGGATTAACTGGAAGGCAGATTATGTGGCGGTCTTAAATAAATTGGACACCCTAACTGATTTGACCGGCTGGGTCACGATTGATAATCGGAGCGGCGCCACTTACCAGAATGCGCTACTCAAGTTGGTGGCAGGGGATATCCACCGAGTGCAACCGGAAATGAGAATGGATTATGCCAGGCCTATGGCTGCGGCGAAAGAGGCAAGTCCTCAGTTTAAAGAAGAATCCTTCTTCGAATATCACCTCTATACCTTGGATCGAAGAACGACGATCAAAGACAATCAGACCAAACAGATGACCCTACTCGATGCGAATCAAGTCCCTCTCAAGAAACTTTTCATCTTCGCGGGTCATCCCCAATACTATTATCATCAGAATCAGAGTTCTCAAAAACAAAAGATCGGAGTCTTTCTCGAATTGGAGAACAGCAAGAAGAATCATCTCGGGATGCCCCTTCCAAAGGGAACAGTCCGAGTCTATAAAGAGGATAAAGATGGAAGTCTCCAGTTCGTTGGAGAGGACCGAATTGACCATACTCCAAAAGATGAGAAAATTAAGATTAAAATCGGGGAGGCCTTTGATGTAGTCGGAGAAAGAGTTCAGACGGATTACAAACGTCTGGGTCCCAATCTCTTTGAGGTAGCCTTTGAGGTAAGTTTAAGGAATCACAAGAAGGAAGACATTAAGGTGTTGGTGGAGGAACCCATCCCTGGCGATTGGGAGATGCTCTCAAACACTCACCCTTACGAGAAATTGAGTGCCCATTTAATCCGATTTCAAGTCCCCGTAGGAAAAGACAAGGAAGAAAAAGTAAAACATAGAATCCGTTTTCGATATTAACTTCACCCCCACCCTCACCCTCCCCCATCAAGGGGGAGGGGAAAACGAGGAGAGAAGCTGAGTGCTCACCTGATCCGTTTTGACGTCCCGGTTGCCAAAGACAAAGAAGTAAAAGTGAAATATAGGATTCGGTTTAAATATTAAAAAAACCCTCACCCTTTTACCCTCTCTCCCAGGATAGAGGGTAAAAGGGATTCGTTCAACATCTCGAAAGGATTTCCTCGATTTCACTTCTCACATAAGGCGGGAATCGTTTTGAAAAATCTTTCAATCTTTTTAGAGACAGTTTTTTGGCATCTATTTCGTCAAAATCGAGGGTTAATTTCCCTCTTGTTAAAAAATAGACTTCATCTAAAAAAGCCTTTTCGGGTAAGGCGATATAGATTCCATTCTTCATTTCAAATCCGAAGAAAAGGTATTGAGCAATCTGTCTAAATTCGACCTCTTGCTTTCGAAGAAGGTACTTTTTTGTCTTTCTGGGAGTGGCAAAGGTAATTGTATAAGGAATCAAGTTCAGAATCCCATATCCGGCTAAAGCAGATTCAAAGGATAGGTAATTGGGAAGATAGAGTTGAGCCGCCAAAGTTTCCATTGAGACAGGGCTTCCCATGGGAAGGTAAATACCCTGCGCAACCCTCTCGATGAAGCCCCCTGCTACCCATCTCTTCAAGGCAACATAGAGGCTATTTCTTTGAAGACCTGCAATCTTCTCCAGATCTGCAATGGTGTAAAAGGGTTTATTGATCTTTTGAAGTACTTTTAGGAGTTCAATCCCCTTCATTTTATAAGTCTTTCAATGGCTGGCCAAAAATTCTTTGGTAAATATTTACGGAGGGCACGGATGACGTCATTTCTCTTTAAGTTAATTTTTTTCGGGGTATAAGGAATTCTAAGCCTTTCGGATAGATACCAGAGGTCAAAAAGATCTTTCGCTTTGCCCCTCTCCTCCAGACAGTTCAACTTGTCTTGATAAATTTGGTCCAGGGTTGCCACCTGAGCCATCACTTGTATGACCGTGGCCGGAGAATTCAGAAGCTTCAATTCCCATTGATAATTTTTTGCTTCTCTCTTGGAGATCTCAATTTTAATTCGAAAAGGTAAAGATAAATAATTCTGAGTGACTTTAATTTCTGCCAGGTAAGTATAATATTTTTCTTCAAGGTCGGTTTGAATCAACTCAGGAAAAGGGGAAATGATTTTTTTTATGAGTGGAAGAAATTTGCCTTTCATCACATCGTTGGTCAATGAAAAATCGAGGTCTTCAGAAAACCTTGGAGAATCGTAGGCTAACCGGAGGGCTGTTCCTCCTTTAAAAATCAGATAGCGACTCTGGGGTGATTCATAAAGCCCCTTCAGAATGATGAGCTCCCAGTACTCACGGACCACCTGGGTCCTGTCAATTCCTAATTCACGGGCTTTTTGTTCGGCAATAGATTGTTCCATAATTCTTAACAGTTATGTTAAGGAATTAAGAATGAATTGTCAAGGGATTTTTGAGAGAGAATCTTTAATAAACCTATCCCGGCGTAGCCGGAACCAAATAGGTTACAAGGAAATACTTAACAAAGAAGTTAAATCCAAAACTCAAAACCCTAAACTCAAAACAAACCCAAAATACAAAGCTCAAAATTTAAAACAATTATTTTGAGTTATTTTGTTTGTGTTTTGAGTTTATTTAGAGTTTTGTGGTTAGGGTTTAGAGTTTTTTCTTATTTCGGTCTCAAACAACTTTGTTGCCATTTTGCACACAATTCCATTCCTAAGGGACTAGAGGACGGGTTTTTGTTTCTCTTCCAGCCCTTTTTTTTCATTGACGGTCCATAAAATGGCCATCCCGACAATGAAAAAGAAAAGGACAGAGAGGATCCCTGATTGGACGCTTCCTGTGATCGCAATGAGAATTCCATAGATCAGCGGTCCAAAGACTGAAGCAAATTTCCCTGAGACGGCAAAGAACCCGAAGAACTCGGCACTGTTGACATTGGGGGTGAAGATTCCCTGAAGGGACCGGGAAGCGGCCTGACTTCCACCCATCACGATTCCTGCCAGACCCCCTAAGATCCAGTATTCCGTCTTTGGATCCCAGATAACCCCCAACCGGAACGCCCAGATGACAATGAGAGACCAGATTCCCAAAGAAATCATCACCGCTTTCTTATTTCCGATGGCATCGGCTAAACATCCGAAAATGAGAGAACCGATAAAAGCAATTCCCTGAATCATTAAAAAGAAGAGGATGATCTCTCCGGTCTCCATCCTCAAGACTTGCGCCCCAAAGATCGAGGCCATGACGATGACGGTCTCGATCCCATCGTTATAAATGAGGTAGGCCACCAGAAATTTTGTTAATTCCCTGAAGGTTCTAATTCGGCGAAAGGTGTGCTGGAGGCGTTGATAACCTTCGCTGAAATAATTTTTGCCATAGGACGGAGCAGTTTTTTTCGTCTTCTCTCTTAAAAATAGAAAGGTAGGGAGAGAAAAGATCAACCACCATAATGCCACAGAGACGAAACAATCCTGAACGACAAAAAACCCGGTAGGAAGTCCAAGCCAACCAGGATATTTCAGCATGATCAAGTTGATTCCTAAAAGGACTCCTCCTCCAATATATCCCAACGCCCATCCTAAACCCGAGATCCGGCCAATGTTTTGGTCCGTTGAGATCTCAGGGAGGAAGGCATTGTAAAAGACATTTCCTCCGGCAAAACCAATATTGGCAATGATGAAGAAGAACGCACCTCTCCAATAGTTGCCCGCATGAACAAAATAAAGAAGTCCAGTGAAGAGAATAGCAGTATAGCAGAAGGCCATCAGAAACCGCTTCTTCGAAGCTGAGGCATCAGCAACAGCGCCTAAAAATGGAGAGAGGATAGCGGTGATGGCCATACTGAGGGCAACGGAAAAAGTGAAGAAGGAGGCGCCATGGAGACGATATCCGAAAAATTCAACTCCTCTCTCTCCTCCTGCGACGATCGTGGCAAAATATTGGTTGAAGATGACGGCAAGGATGGTGGTGGCAAAGGCGGAGTTGGCAAAATCATACATCGCCCAGCCAAAGATCTCTCGTTTTGTTACAGGCATACAAAGGCAGGAATGTTATTGGGCAAAGGCAAGGAAGCCGGTTTAGTTTAAGGTAAAAAGGTTAGGTATAAGAATTTAAAGACTAAAAACATAACCCTCCGACGAGACTGGCATCTTAACCTTGACCCATAACCAACGACCTCTTTCCGGTGGCACTCAATGCCGCCGTCACATCTACGCTATGCACTATGCGCCATGCCTGCCTGCGGTAGGCAGGCTCTCTGCTCTATGCGATTTCAGACCGTTCTGATCTCCTGCCTCATAAAAACGAGATAACAAATCCCAAAACATAGAAAGGAGATGGCCACCAGGGAAACCAGATGTGGAATGACAATGAATAGGCTTTGTAGGAGTGGAAGTGGACTTTGGAAACGACTCAAAGAAAGCCTCTCCATCGGTCCCATGAGAATGAGAGATCGGGTGGTCTTCCTCAAAGGATCCAGGATCGTTGTGGTCGCATCATTATAAAGGGTCATGGGAGAAAAAAGAGAGATCGTCCTCTGAACCTGTTCATGTTTGATCACTGCACTCGGATCCACTCCGGTGCCACTTTGACCAATTGGAGCGACGGCATCAGCCATAAAACCTGCTCCCAGGCCCAAAAAGAATGAGAAAAATATCCAGACGGCCAAAGAGGCCAGGGCCGAGGTGGCCGTGCTTCGAAAGATAACGGAAAACAGGATCGATATCCCCAGCCAGAAAGCGATGTAAAGAATGCTGGCGATGAGGTAGATGACGAGCCGAAAGACTTCTTCCGAACCTGGCACCACTCCGATCAATCGAATGCCAAGACCCGAGATGATGAGGACGATGGCCACCAGCACGATGGCGATGATCGCTACACCGGCTAAAAATTTTGCATTGATCACCGAATCCCGATAAATGGGCTGCGAGAGCAGTTTGCTCAGGGTCCTTGACACCCGCTCCCGGTTGATGGAATCGAATCCCAAGAAAATACCGATCAGGGGCCCAAAAAATCCGATGAACTGAACAAAGGAGAAGAGTTTTCCCGTCGAGGTAAACAGCCACAGAAAAAGGAAGGTGGGCTTCGCCATCCCTTTCGATTCCTCCTGAATGCCCATGCCTACCATGGAAGCAATGATCACTCCGACCATGACAATCAAGGCTGAAATCAGGAGAAACCGGATGCTGCTGAAGTGGTCCTCCATCTCTTTTCTAAATATGGTGAAGATCCCGTGCAATTTAGGCCTCCTTAAAATACTTCATATAGATTTCTTCAAGGGTATAATCTTCTTTATCCACACCCAATTTCTTCTTGGCCAACTCTTCAATGGGGCCCATGGCCACCAGATTCCCTTTGATCATGATTCCCACCCGATCGCAAATCCTCTGAACCTGATCGAGAAGGTGCGAGGAGAGAAAAATGGTAATATTTTTTTCTCGGCTGAGGGAGTGGATGAGGTCCAGCATCCGATTCGTCCCGTCAGGATCCAGGCCGATAGTCGGTTCATCCAGGAAGATCAGTTTGGGTTCCTTGATGAGAACCTCTGCGATCCCAAGACGCTGCCTCATTCCCTTGGAATAAGTCCCGACCTTCTTTCCAACTTCTTCTATCAGATCGACCACTTTAAGCGATTCGTCAATCCTCCCACCAGAAATCTTATCGGGGATTCGGTTCAATCTGGCGATGTATTGAAGATTTTGTCTGGCATCCATATCATCATAAAAACCAACATTTTCAGGCAGATAGCCAACCTTCTCTTTCACATGGAAAGGATCCCGTGTCGGATCAAATCCGATGACACTGACTTTCCCTGAAGTGGGTTCGGTCAGTCCAAGGAACATGAGCAGCGTGGTGGTCTTCCCTGCCCCATTGGGGCCAAGGAATCCAAATACCTCTCCCTCACGGATTTGAAGATTGAGATGGTTCACCACGATCTGATGACCATATTTTTTGGTCAGTCCCTCAGCTTCAATAATGGCCTGGTTTTCCACGTTAACGTCTCCCCAACCAGATGAATAACGCACTCAATCCAGCAATGACAAAGATAATAATGCCGATTCCAATCCACCCCCAGGCGGTGGAGGCTTTCACCGTCACCCGAAATTCGATGGTCTTATCCGATTTCTCTCCATTCACCATCACGCCTACGGAATAGTCTCCAACCAACGCTTGTTGGGCAGGTTTGATCGTCACCTCTACCTGTTTCAAGGCATTGGGTTCCAAGGCATCAATCTTTTCGGGTTTAAAGGTCACTTCCCAATTTTCGGGTTTAAAGGAAGAAAAATTGATGTTTCGGTTAACCGCAGATCCTGTATTCTTTACAAAAACAGAAAGGTTGGCAGATTTTCCTGGCAGGGCTTCCAAGGAAAGGATTCCCGTGGGGGTTCCCGCATCCAGTTTATAGATGCCTGTCAGGATCACCGTTAATTTCACTTCGGCTTTCTTATCGCCCGAACTGATCTTTACCAGGATAGGATATTCCCCGGAGAGGACATCTTTGGGAGGGCTGACTTCCACTGCCACTGTTTGGCTCTGCGCCCCTTTGATGCGAAGGCTTGAGATCTGCTTGGTTTCATAAGCAGGTTTGAAGTTGACCTCCCATTTCTCCGGTGCCACCGCAGCCAGGTTCAGAGTCCGATCGCTTTCACTCTTGTTCATCACTTCAATGGAGAATTCGAACCTCGCATCCGTCTGGCCTCTGAGCACGGGATAGGAGGTGGTAATCTGGATATCATCCGCCCCGATGATTCGCTCCTGAACATCCACCGTCAGCTTCTGAGAAGAGGTGAATTTTCCGTCCGCCGTTTGGGCGTCAAATTGGAAAACATACGTCCCTAAGCCGACGGTCTTATCTGGCTCCAGATTCAACGCCAGATTTTTTGTTTTCCCATTAGGGACATACATTCCGGTCACAAGATAACTGGCTCCTTTCAAAAGGACCTTCCATCCCTTGGGAACAGTCGATATCTTCACATCGATCGTCTCATCGGTCCGGCCCTTGTTATCTAAAACCAGATCCATCCTCACCGCCTCTCCCTTGGAGACAATCACCCCTGAGAATTCCGGATACACAGCAATGCCGCGTTCCGGTCTGAGGTCCTTCTTTTCTTCCTGGGCATGAAGGAATGATGGAAAGATGAGACAACATATCAAAAATACTAAGATAAAAGATAAAGACGTCCGGCCTTGATTCACTCGCCACATAGGTTTACCTCCTCAAAACATCTTTTCTGATTTCGACCATTTAAATTTTATATTTTGACTAACCCGGAAGGAAGATTTCGGAATATTTAATCATTTGTCAAAGGGTTGTCAAGATAAATCTTTGAGATTTCTGAAAAAGTCCAGAAATCTCTGATCATGAGAGTTCGGAGTAGTTTTTCAGAGTTCTCTCTTTATAACATGTTCCCTGTAGATTTCAAACCCATCCCCGTTAAAGTGGAAACCACCATTTCTTTTTGTCTCTTCTTCCTTAAATACTTCTTCAATCCAGCAATGGTCGCTGCAGAGGTGGGTTCAATGAAATGACCCTTTCGACCCATCTCCTTCAGGGTATCCTCGATTTCCTCTTCCCCAACAACTAAAATTTCTCCACCGCTCTCCCTAAGGGCTTCTAAAATCTGCCTTCCTCTCACGGGCTTTGCAATGGCAATCCCCTCTGCAATGGTCTCCTTCTCGGTTTCGAGTCGGCCCGACTTCTCAATTGGTCGGGTTTCTTTCCAACCCTTTTTAAAGGCCTGATAAAGAGGGGCACAAGAAGCCGATTGAATACCGATCATTTTGGGGATTCTCTTTATCATTCCTGCTTCCTTCAACTCTTTAAATCCTAAATGGGCTCCTAAAAAAAGTGTCCCATGTCCAATAGGGAGAACGAGTGTATCCGGCGCCTTCCAATCCATCTGCTCCCAGACCTCAAAAGCAAATGTTTTTGTCCCATGGAGGAAAAAGGGATTCCAGCAGTGACTGGCATAAGGGATGCCGGAAGCCGCTTCCATGGCCTTCTCCGCTGTCCTTTCCCTCGAACCCTCCACCTTTTTCAAGACCGCCCCATAGGCTTGAATTTGGACTAACTTTTCTCTGGAGGTTGACTGTGGGACATAGATCTCACACTCAATCCCTGCCCTAGCGCAGTAAGCGGCAATGGCGGATCCTGCGTTTCCTGAGGAATCCTCAACCACTTTTTTAACGCCCCACTCTTTCATCTTGCTGACGAGCACCGTTGCCCCGCGATCTTTATAGGAACCTGTCGGAAAAAGGTAATCCATTTTTACGCGAACCTGACCCCCCTTGAATTCGATCTTCTCTAAGGGAGTAAATCCTTCGTTCATGGAGAGGATGAATGTCGCCTGATGGATCGGGATGGCCTCACGATACCGCCATAAGGTAGGATTCCTCTTTAAAATTATTTTTGTAAAGAATTTGGATTTAAATTCAAGGTCGAGATAGGAACCGCAGTCACATCGCCATCTCATCGGATGAAGGGAATAGAAACGCTTACAGGTTGGGCAAAAAAATCTTTCCATGAATAACCCTAAAAAGGGTAAAGGGCATGAGTCCGTTAAAAGGAGGTGAGCAAAGGAAACTCCAGGTTAAAGTGAACTACCCCGCAGCAAGCTGCGGGGCATCAAATTCTCTAAAAAACTTTCCTCCCCCTTGATGGGGGAGGATTAAGGTGGGGGTGATGATAAGATCATTTCCCCCTCACCCTAACCCTCTCCCCCCAGGGGAGAGGGAGGCCATTCATCCCCCCAGCAGAGCTGAGGGGTATTCTGGCATATTTTTATAAAAAATTTCAAATGGGGTGAAAAAGAAAATGCAAAGAGTGCTTCACTTCACTTTTTGCTCTAAGCAATCAGTCCTATCCCTCTTCTTTCATGATGAGGGGAAGCATCACCCGGAAGGTCGTCTGTCCTTCCCCTGACTCCATCTCCATCTTTCCTTTCATCTGCTTGACCAATCGCGTGGTAATATGGAGACCTCTGCCCCTCCCCTCTCCGAGGAGGTATCGGTCTTTATCTTCTTCTCGAATTTCACCTGTATTGGTCACCTCAGCCACTGCCCAAGATTCTTTTTGATAGGATCGAATGGAAAGGTATCCTCCCTCTTCGGGCAATGCATTGGTCGCATTGTTGAGGAGATTATCTAAAACCCTTTCGATATGCAGAGGGTAACACCGGATCAGCAGGGGAGATTCTAAATTATCTTCCATCAGATGAACATTCTCCCGTTTCAACTCCTTCATCGCCTCTTCATTAATGAGGAAGCGTTGTTTCAGCTTTTCTGTCAGATCGACAATCTCTTCCCTTCCCTCTCCGTGAAGGGTCAAGGCCAATTCCTGAATGCGGGAAGTCTCTTTCAAAATAATATCCAACGCCTGAACCACCTTCTCTTTCTTGGAGAGAAGGCTTCCCTCTTCCATGATTTTCTGGACCCGTTTGGCAAATCCTGCAGCCGCAATGGCTGGATTCTTAAAATCATGAAGGATGTCGTCCATCTTTTCCAGTCTCAGCCCTTTCATCAACTCCTTGCCGAAGAAGATAAAAATCTCGATCTCTTCGTCTATAAATCTCTTGTGATGTGCTTGGGCATCGAAGACTAAGAAATAGTTGACAACCTCGTTCACCTTGAGAGGAATATAGAGAACCGAATGGATTTGCTGAATCTCCAAAAATCGTTTGAGGTCTGGAGGAAGGAGATGGCTTCCCTGTGGGTTGTGAATGAGGATGTAGGAAGGAAAGATCTTCTCATTTTCAAACTCACCGAAAGGACCGGTCTGGTTCACCACCGCATCAATATAGGGTTCATCCTTCGCTGAAAAGGCCTTCCCAATCCCGTGGTGTATCTCTGGAAATCCGGCTTCCAAAACGACATGCTGCCGATCTTCGCTAACCGAAAAGAGGGAGCACCTTTGGATCCGCATGATGTCCACCAACTCCGGGATGACCAGGTTGAAGACCTCTCTCATCTTGATCCCTTCCCGCTTTCCCAACTTCAGGAAGATCTGTTCTACGATCTTATCTTTGGTGACATTCAGTTTCTGGAGGTTCATGATACGTTTTCGAGCGATAACATAACTCACTCTTCTCGATAGCATCTCAGCAATCTTCGCCTCAAGGGGGGTAAATACTTTATCGACCTCCTGATAGTAGATCTGGAAAGATCCTTCCATATCCACATCTTTCAGGGAGAAACGAGGAATCGAAATGGGCACAGCCAACATTGAATGGATTCCATATTTTTGGACCTTCTCCTTATTTTTGTACTTTTCCTCGTATAAGATGTTAGGAACAAAGTAAGGTTGATGGCTCTTCACCACCTCACCGGCAATCGTATCTTCAAAAGGGATGGCCTCCTCACGATCCTCCGTCCTGGGAGGATAGGATCCAAAAGAAATCATCTCCTCTCTTCCTGGATCGTATATTCGTATGCTTGCTGCCTCTGCTCCAAGATATTCCACTACGTTTTTCGCAACCGTCTCAAGAATTTCCTTTTCATTGAGATGGGGATTGATCTCCATGATGGTTTCGACCTGACTGATCAGATGATCCACATACCGGTAGATCACCTCTTCGGTAATCAAGTCCACGACCTTGGTCACCTCTTCGAAAGAAAGAGTGCAACCCTTGGCCTTAAGGTCTACCATGATGGACGCTAAAAGCTTTTGATCAATTTTAAAATGATCCATAATTCCCAAGGATTTTAAAAACAACGATGTGGTTTAAAACAATTATAAACCTTTCTCACAAGGTGTCAAGAAAGGAACTGCGTGAACGGACCGCAAGGAAGAATTATTCCTCAAATTTCTTGATTAGGATAGCACTGTTGACCCCCCCGAACCCTGCTGAAATCGAAAGGCCAAGTTTAACCTCTTTTTTTCTTGCTTGGTTAGGGACATAGTCCAGGTCGCATTCGGGGTCTTGGAATTCATAATTGAGGGTTGGATGGATAATCCCTTTTTCGATGGCCAGCAGAACCGAAATGGCCTCTACTCCCCCTGCTGCTCCCATCAGATGGCCGGTGATCGATTTGGTGGAACTAATGGGAATGTGGTATGCCTGCTTTCCAAAAACACCTTTGATCATTCTTGTCTCCACCTTATCATTCAACAGAGTGGAGGTCCCATGGGGATTGATATAATCAATCTCTTCTAGGCGGACGCCTGCCATCTCAAGGGCATCCTCGACAGCCTTTCCCAATGCCTTTCCGTCGGGGTCTGGGTCCGTGAGATGGTAGGCATCGGCTGTCATCCCCCACCCAACTACTTCCCCATAAATGTGAACCCCTCTTTTTCTGGCGTGATCCAATTCTTCTAATATTAAGACCCCAGACCCCTCGCCCATCACAAATCCGTCTCTCTCCCGGTCGAAAGGTCGTGAGGCTTTATTCGGATTATCATTTCGTATGGACATCGCCCTCAATACATCAAACCCTCCGAACACATAGGCGGTGAGGCAGGCATCCGCTCCTCCCGTCACCATCAGGTCTTCCCGACCCCCTTGAATCTGAAGAAAACTGTTAATCATGGCGTGCGTGGCTGAGGCGCAGGCAGTCGAAACGGCATAAGAGGTTCCCCTAACCGTAAAATACTGGGCCACATGGGAGGTGATGGCGCTCAAATAGATATTCGGAAGCGCAAAGGGGGAGATGCCCCTGGGCCCCCTGGAAAGGAACCGTTCATGAAAATGTTCCATCAGGTCCATCGCTTCCACGCCCACTCCCAAGACTACCCCTATCTGATAGGGATCCAGATCCTTCGGGTGATACACTCCCGTATGTTTATGCATCCCTTCTTTTTCAAAATCGTTCATATTAAATTCAATGCCAGCATCCTTCATGGCAAGCCATGTGGCCGCAATGGCGAATTGGGATGTTTTTCCAAGATGTTTGGAAAGTTTCGACTTCTCCACGAAATGAGAGAGGTCAAATTCTTCGATGGGGGCTCCAATCTGACATCGGTACTGACTCATGTCTTTCCCTGGAAATGAAATCCGGCGAAAGGATGATTTTCCCTTGGCCAGACTCTCCCAATAAGCTTCTTTTCCTATGCCGACAGGAGTGACCGGACCCACTCCGGTGATGACCACACGTTTCCTATAATTTCTCACGCTCCTCTCCTTCCTAAATCGTTCTATTATTTTTATCGATTGCCTTCCTATTTGTCAAGGTGAAAAGGTGAACTGAAAGGGAAGTGAGACACACCATTTTTTTAACAATAGGGTTGACATGATTCTGGTTTAGAAATATAAACTTTAGTGAACTACCCCGCAGCAAGCTGCGGGGCATCAAATTCTCTAAAAAACTTTCCTCCCCCTTGATGGGGGAGGATTAAGGTGGGGGTGATGATAAGATCATTTCCCCCTCACCCTAACCCTCTCCCCCCAGGGGAGAGGGAGGCCATTCATCCCCCCAGCAGAGCTGAGGGGTATTCTGGCATATTTTTATAAAGTGTTTAAATCTTTTTGAAGTGTTGGTAAAAAATGAAAGGCTTTCAGAAGCAACGATGGTTTCTCCTTTTTTTATGCCTTCTTCTCTCGGGTTGCCTTCCAAATAAAAAGTTGACGGTCGGCGCTACGGCGATGTTATTGGAAGACATCGCAAAGGCCTCCAACCAACAGGCGGACCTGAGGTTGCTTCGGGAAGGAATGCCCGCTTATCTGATGTTGATCGATGGCATGGTTCAGGCTATCCCCGACAATGAGCAGCTACTCCTCGCAGCGGCCCAGAGCTATTCTTCATTCGCTTCTCTCTTTGTGGAGGATCAAGATAAGGAATATGCCAATCTTCTCTATGAAAGAGGAAAACGATATGCCCTCAAAGCACTTGAAAAGAGAGGGTTTAAGGAACCCCTCCAAAGGCCTTTCGATAATTTTAATGAGGGGTTGAACCGCCTCGGGAGAAAAGATGTACCCACCCTTTTTTGGGCAGCGACCTGCTGGGCGAATTGGATCCGTCTGAACCTGAGTTCGATGGAGGCCCTTTCTGAACTCCCGAGGGTGGAAGGAATGATGAAAAGAGCTCTGGAGCTTGATGAGGGATTCTATTATGGGGGGCCCCATCTCTTCATGGGAATATGGTTTGCTTCCAGGCCGAAAATCGCTGGTGGAGATCTCAAAAAAGCCCAAGAACATTTTCTAAAGGCGCTCGATCTTGGGCAGGGAAAATTTTTGATGGCCTATGTCTATTATGCAAACTATTATGCTCAAAAAATGATGGATAAAAACCTCTTCACTTCCCTTCTTCAAAAAGTCTTAGACACCCCCGTGGACACCTCTCCAGACTTGGTCCTTCTCAATACCGTTGCTAAAAACCAGGCAAAAGAATTGCTCAGTCGTGTTGGAGAATATTTTGATTAGGAGAAAAAATATGGGGAGACCCGATGTCATCAAATGCTTGGCGCTCAGTTTATTGGCCTGTCTCTTCTTGATCCAATCGGCCAATGGAGCAGAGAAAAACCTCATCATTAAATTGGCAACCCTTGCTCCAGAAGGAAGTTCCTGGATGAAGACCTTCAATACCATAAACACAGAAATAATGAAAAAGACGGAAAACAAAGTCCAGTTTAGAATATATCCCGGTGGGATTTTAGGGGATGAAATGGACATGCTCCGAAAACTGAAGATAGGCCAAATACAAGGTGTCGCCCTCACCTCTGCTGGACTCTCCGCCATTTTTAAAGAGCTAGATGTTCTACAAGTTCCTTTCCTTTTCCAGGCTCATGAAGAAGTGGATATGGTCTTGAAAAAAATGGATTCTTTTTTCAGAAAAGGTTTTGAGGACAATGGATATGTCTTCTTGGGTTGGTCAGAGGCAGGATTTGTCTACCTGATGTCCACCCTTCCCATCTCCAGCCTCACTGATCTTAGAAAGGCAAAGGTATGGGTTTGGGAGGAATCCCCGATGTCCAAAGCGATCTTTGATGAGGCCGGGGTGAAGGCCATCCCGCTCACTGTCCCTGATGTTTTAGTTGGACTCCAAACCGGACTGGTGGATGTGGTCTATGCCCCTCCCACAGGAGCCATCTCCCTCCAGTGGTTCACTAAAATAAAGCATATGACCGATGTCCCCTTGCTTTATTTGGCAGGGGGGATCGTTGTAAAAAAAGATATTTTTAAACAAATTCCTCAGGCCTCCCAGAATTTCATTTTGGAAAGTTTTCAACAACATCTGGATCGGTTGAAGGATGTCACCCGCAACGAAAACCGAGAGGCAATCAAGGTGATGATCAAACACGGGATGAAGATCGTCACTCCATCCAGTGACCAGATCGATGAATTCAAGAGGGTATCGAATAAAGCCATGGGACATATCAGTGGAAAAACCTTCTCTAAAAAAGTGTTAGAGGAAGTCACTTCTCTTCTCGAAAGTGACCGAAGAAGAAAAAAATGATGGGTCGATGGGAGCGTATTGATCATTATTTAGACCGGGGGGAACAATTCCTCCTCATCAGCTTTTTAAGCTTCATGATTTTCATCGCCTTTTTACAGATCGTCCTCCGCAATTTTTTTGACACGGGTCTGGGCTGGGGGGACTCCCTCTTAAGAAATTTGGTTCTCTGGGTCGGTTTTATTGGGGCCACCCTTGCCACGCGGGAAGGTAAACACATCAACATCGATGTTGTCTCGAGATGGCTACCCTCTCTTAGCCAGAAGGTGGTCACGTTCATCACCCACTTATTTTCCCTTTTGATCTGCCTCCTTTTGACCTATGCCGCATTGAAATTTATCATCAACGAAGCCCAGATGGGGCATAAGACCTTCTTAAATATTCCTGCCTGGGTCCCACAGATGATTCTTCCCGTGACGTTTGGACTGATGACTTTCCGATTTGGTCTTCGCTCTTTGAAGGCTCTCTCTGAGATGGGAAAGCCCGATTTCCTTGGCAATCGAGAGAAAGAGACATGACCCTCTTGTTGATCCTTATCGCTTTCCTTTTCATGCTTCTCGGGACACCTCTCTTCACGGTGTTCTCCGGCCTGACCCTCTTTCTTTTATTTTTCAGCCATATCGATTCCTCAGCCATGATCATAGAAATGCATCGTATCGCCACCACCCCTATCCTGGTGGCCATCCCCCTTTTCACCTTTGCCGGATATCTTCTCTCGGAGAGCAAGGCACCCAGAAGGTTGATCGGACTGACGGATGCCCTTTTGGGTTGGTTGCCGGGAGGATTATCCATCATCGCGCTCATCACCTGCTCTGCCTTTACTGCTCTGACGGGAGCTACCGGTCTCACCATTATTGCCTTGGGAGGCATCCTTCTCCCTGCGTTGTTACAGGGGAAATACCCGGAAAAATTCTCTCTTGGATTAGTAATCAATTCAGGGACATTAGGACTTCTCTTCCCACCCAGCCTTCCCATCATCATCTATGCCATTGTATCCAAGGTGCAAATTAATCAACTTTTTCTTGCGGGCCTCTTGCCCGGCATCCTGATGATCCTCCTGCTTTCTGGGTTCAGTGTTAAGAAGGCTATTGCCGCGGAGGTCCCGCGAGCCAGGTTCAATACGTCGCAGATGTTTAAGGCATTGAGAGAAGCGATCTGGGAGCTTCCTCTCCCCCTGGTTGTATTAGGAGGTATTTACAGCGGGTACTTTGCTGTCAGCGAAGCGGCAGCGATCACAGCCGTCTATGTCTTCCTAGTCGAAGTGATCATTTATCGAGACATCAAATGGCGTGACCTTCCTCAGGTGATGCGAAAAAGTATGGTTTTGGTGGGAGGGATTTTGATCATACTTGGCGCTGCTCTCGGTCTAACCAATTATTTAATCGATGAAGAAGTTCCAATGAAGCTGCTTAATTTATTCAAATCCTTCACTGACAGCCCTTACCTATTTCTGGTGTTGCTGAACCTCTTTCTCTTAGGGGTGGGCTGTCTCATGGACATCTTTTCTGCTCTAATCGTTGTCATACCCCTTATCACTCCGATCGCCGATGCCTACGGAATCCACCCGGTTCATCTCGGCGTCATCTTCCTTGCCAATCTTCAGATCGGGGCTTTGACCCCCCCTATCGGAATGAGCCTTTTTGTGGCAAGCCTCCGTTTTGAAAAACCGATGTCCACAATTATTACGGCCTCCCTCCCCTTTATTCTCGTCCTCTTATTGGTATTGGCCATCATCACCTATGTCCCCTGGTTCAGCCTTGCCCTCCTCAACTGATTAAAAGTTCAGAATTAGGAGTTCGGCGTATTAAAAGCTTAAGAATAAAGATTAAATTTCCACCTCCGAACTATTTATTAAGGAAGTCGAGGATCGCTCGATTGACTTCATCTGGAGTCTCCCACATGGGAATATGACCGCTATTTTCAATCTTTAGAAACTCTGAGTTTGGGATAGTATGATGGAGGGTCTCCCCTATCCGGGGGGGGAAGATGTGGTCCTTTTCTCCCCAGATGAACAAGGTAGGATGCTGGATAAGGGAAAGTTGATCCTTCAATTTTAGAGCTTCCCCCGCATGGGTCAGGGTGGAATAAAGGACCCAAGTGGATCCTTTGATTTTGGAGAGTCGGTATTGCCGATCCAATATTTCAGGAGTGATCAGTTTGATATCCGAAACACAATCACGAAGGATCCATTGAATCGATCTTTTATTCCGACTGGCTATGACCAGATAAGGGAGGACCGGAATATCTTTGATGGCCACCAGAGTTTGAAAAGATTCATTATTCACCTTGTTGAGGATGTCTGGAGGGATGCAATTGATTAAGATAAGTCGCTCTACACGTTCAGGAAAAAGGTCGGCCATGGCCCAGGCCATCCCACCTCCCATCGAATTTCCGATTAAAGTGGCCTTTTCAATTCCTTCTCCGTCCATAAAGTCCCTTAAAAAATGGATATAGGTCTCAGGGGTGTAAGGAATTTTCGGACGGTCTGAAAAACCGTGACCGATTATATCCAAAGCATATACTCGGTAGGATTGGGAGAGAACGTCGATCTGCTTTTCCCAGACCCACATCCCAGCACCATAGCCATGAATCAAGAGGAGCGGTCTTCCCTTCCCTTTCGCCGTATAAAATATTGTATGGCTCTTAATCTGAATCGTTTGAGGGTGGAGCGAAGGGTTCCAGTCGATCCATTTGGGGCGGACCAGCGGAACGCTACGTCCCCATAAAAACGGACTCAACAAAACTGAAACAATCCACCGGAGTTGAATCATCGTAGCGACATATCCCAAAGTTTAAATGGAAGACTGGAATGATGGAATAGTGGAATAATGGGCAAGAAAGATCTCATTCATCAAAAATTTCTTTATGATTTGTTTACTATATTACCCATTATTCCAACATTCCAACTTTCCACTATTCCAGAGTTTTGAGGATACTTACCTTTTTTTCTCCTTCTTTTTTTTAAATAGTTCCTCAATCAACCTTAATCCTTTCTCTCCTTCCCCGGGTTCTCCGAAACCGCTTTCTCTCACGCTCTTGATTGGAAGCCCCATGGCCTCTGCCAGAGAAAAAGCAATTCTTGCCAAGAAGGTTTCATGAAGACTGAACTGAGGATCCCCCAAATTCCCCTTCATATGGAAGGGAACTTTAATCCGATGGTTTTTCTCCAATAAAGGGGCTAACGTTTCTGCTGGAATCCAAAAAACAGTCCCTCCCCTTCCTTGAATATGAAGGTTGATGAAACCCACCTCTCCATGGGCCTCGATTCTCTCCTCTCCCACGACAATCCTGGATTCCATATCCATCGTGCCAGAATCAATCTCTGCGGTCACCCTCTTCCGGTAGTACGGTTTAAAGGTCTCCACCTCAATCTCTCGGATCTTCAGGAAGGCTTCTAAACCCGCCGCCTTAAGGTCGATCCATCCCTTGATATAGATATGTCCTTCCTGTTTCCTCCCTTTTATTTTTCCTTTTAATTCAATGGGAGAGTGTGAAGAGACAAAAGGGTATTTGACACCCTTCATCTCAAAATGTAACTCCCCCAATCTGATATGAACTGGGGGTTCCCCCATTTTTCTGTCTTCAAAATCAATGGAACCTTTCTGGATCCGAATTCGATCAATCCGAATCGGGATGGGCTCTTCTTTCTTTTTTTCTTCCCTTTCGGAGACCTCTTTTCCTTCTCTTCCCCTCCTCATCACCACCCAGGGACCGATGAATTCTCCGTCTTGAGATCGAAAGAAGAAAAAGGATGGCTGAAGTATTGCCAATTTTTTTATGTGCAAAGATCTTTTTAAAAGAGAGAAAAGATGGGGATAAAATCTTACCTCCTCGATTCGAAGAAACCTCTGTTTTAAGTCAGGGTCTTCATATTGAACCCCTCTGGCGGAAAGATAGGTGAGGTTTGCTTTAATTTCATTCAAGGTGAATCCGGGCCCCAATGCCTTTTGAAGATAGGGCTGCATAAATTTCACGGTGGTAAAGGAAAGGACAAAATATCCTGTAAGAATAATGACAACAACGATCCCACTGAAGATAATCCATTTCTTCATGCGTTTAACTTTTCAAAAAAGGATTCGACCTTGTCTGCCGTCAGGCCGGGATTCAAGTATTCAAAGGCTCCAAAATTTTTAAGATTAATCTAACCCATGAACCCTATGCCCCTTGGACCCTTTCATTACGGTTTTACAATCAAAGAAACCTCTTTCGCTTTCTTCTCCTGAGTCTCTGTCAAAAGGCCAAAAATGGACTTGACCACCAACTGAAAGAGAAAAGGATTGGGTTGAATCGGATTGAGAGGTTTTTCGAGATCCATTGCTGCAGCCAGGGAGATCTTCGCCTCCTCTTCTCTTCCCACTTTAAGAAGAACATAAGCCATCTCCTCCAACCTCCGCTGGTAGAGAGACTTCCTCTCTCCGGAAAAAAGTTCGGTCAATGCCTTTTGATAGATCCCCTGAAGTCGAACTTCCTTCTGAGCCTGGTTAATAATGATCTTTGACTCCTCGGCCTCCCAGACTTCATCCGCATAGGGTCGGATTTGATCTTCTTCAATCCTCCAGCTGGAAAAAAGATCTGCTTTCAGAAGGTCTCCTCCTTTTCTCAGCAATCGGTCATCTCCGGCCACATCATCGGCCTGAAGTATGGAATAGATGAAGGGTCTCACATAATCTTTTTTAATACTTTCTATCTCACTTTTCGCACGGAGATAATCCTGGGGAGGGGTCCCCTTTTTATCCAGGTTGATCTGATAGGCTTGCGTGAAGAGAAAGGCAATGTAGGAAGGTTCCATGGTCACCAAGGGGAATGGGTTTTGTTTTTGAATTTCTCCGAAAAAACTCCTGAATTCCTTCCGGTTCATCTCGTCTTGGGAGAAATCAACCATCCCCTCCTGATCGCTGACGATCCCATGCATGACCGTTAAACCCCGGCCTGGATGAGGAATGATGAGCCACAAAAGCCGATGCCCGAGATAATCAATCCCACTCGCAAACCCTTCTTTGGGTTCTCCCTGCAGAGGGCGGAGGACGGGACTCTCTTTGCCGGTTAGAATGTCTTCAACGGGAATCCCTTTGCTACTCAGTCGGTAAAGGGAGCGTTTGATGATTTTTCGAACCCTCTTTTCCCGAGACACCTCCAACATCCGACGGAGAAGCCTTCCGGTCTTCCTGTCCGGGATGGCCACGATGGCATCTGCCAACCTTCCACCGTTTTGGGGGTCTTTCTCCAAAAAAGGGAGGAGAGAGAGAAAGATTTCCTCATCGGATTTACCATTTGAGATTTCCTTCTTAATCTGTTCAATAAAGGTTTGAAGTTCTTCCATGATTACACCGTCGTGGTTTTGACATTTTGAATGAATGGATCGTTTATCGGTGAATGTTTATTTATTCATTCCTCTTCAGTCCCGCTAAAAAAATTTTTCAACAACGGGGATTAACCTGTTTTCCCTCCGTGGGAGGACAGAACGATTTGTTGAAGGGTCAAGAGCACGGTCATGGTCAGATTGATCAAAAGGGTATTTCGGCAAAGAAGTTCAAGTTTCTTGGCGTGGCGATAGTTCCCCTGCCACATTTGGATAAGATTCCATAGAAGAAGGAAAGGGGGAATAGCAGAGAGCGCAAGAAGCCAGAATGGAGGGTGACCAAAACCCCAGATCATTTTAATAAAGGAAAATCCTATCAACATGGAGAGCCCGATATAGAGGTCTCCCATCCTCTCTTTCCCAAATCGAACAACGAGGTTCCTTTTTCCAATGGCACGATCCGCCTCTTCATCAGGAAACTCATTGATCAGGATCACATTAAAGATGGAGAGACCGATGGGGATAGAAAGCAAAAAGATCTGCGGGCTGAAGAAACCTGCAAAGAGAAAAAAACCTGTAGCCACCGGCAGCCAACCATAACAGAAGCCAATAAGGATTTCTCCCAAACCATGATACGACCATCGAAAGGGTCTGCTTGAATAAAAAAATCCGAAAAAGATTCCCAACCCTCCTAAGAGAAGGGTTCGGAGGTCCTTCTGGTATCGGAAATAGATATAGACACCGATCAGAATGGCCCCAGCCAAACATCCATATCCCAAAAACAGTGAAAACCAGGCAGGAATAACCTTGTTGACTAAAACCCTTGATCCCCCTGAAAACTGATTAAATGCTTCATTGATCCGATCCCCCTCTAAATCGTTCCAGTCTCCCAAGTAGTAAGTCATCCACATGATGAGGATGACCGCCATGGTTGAAAGCACATAGAGCTCGAAGGGTCCTTGATAACCCCATCGCCATGCCACGACAAATCCTAACACCAAAGGGAAAATGCCCACCGTGAGAAAAGGAACACGTGAGAGTTTCCACCAGGCTACAAGGTAAGAACTGAATTTCTCCAATTTAAACCCTTCTCTTGAATGGAATCCGAATTAAGTAAACCCCGTATATCCTTTAGATTTGAAATCGCCTTCATCCTCAGTCTAAAGGTTGGAGCTTTCGGGATTGTACGGGGTAAACAGAATGCAGCAATAACAGACGGGTGATCCCGACGATTTACAAATAGAACAAATCAGTTGAAAATTCAACCTTAAAGTTTATATGATCATCATTAAAAAGGAGGACGAAGAATGGACCAATTCATGAAAATGGAGAGAGAACAAGCTGTTCTGATCATTATTGATGTCCAAGAGGTGCTGATGAAACAGATGAATCAAGAGATAGGGAAAAATGTGATTCGCAATATTCAGACGGTTATTGCTTTTGCAAAAAAAATGGGTATCCCGATACTGATGACCGAACAATATCCGAAAGGCTTGGGAAGAACGGTTGTTGAAATCAATAGGGAGCTGGAATCCATTCTCCCTATTGAAAAAGTCTCCTTCAGTTGCTGTGGGGTGAAGGCGTTCAATGAAAAATTAAGTCAATGGACGAGGAACCAGATCATCCTCACCGGCATCGAAACCCATGTGTGTGTCCTTCAGACAGCAAGCGATCTAATCCAGAAAGGCTATACGGTTCATGTCGTAGCCAATGCCATCTGTTCCAGGAAAAAATTGGATTGGGAGATCGGGTTAAGGTGGATGGAAAAAAGGGGGGCGATGATCTCGACCCTCGAGATCATCGCCTTTCAACTATTGAAGGAGGCTGGGAGTGAAGAGTTTAAAGAACTGTCAAAACGACTAAAATAAGCAAAATGGCTAAACCCAATGAAACAATTTGGCGAAGAAATAAGAGATGAAGAACGCGTTGGTAAAGATCAACGCCCAGCTGGCTACTCTTTCAAAGCTGATCTCAATTCTCCTTCCCTCTATCGTTTCCCGGATTCCCAACATTTCTAAGCCACTCATCTTATACTCCCTCTACAATTTTGTAGAAAAAGGACAAATTTGAAGAATTTTCAGAAGTGATTTACCAATTTTCCAACCGCCTTTTCACTATTTTTAAAAATGCAAAACCACCTAAAATAATTAACCAAATGATGAATAAATTAGAGAATGCAAATTCATTAATCATCAGATTCATGCCCCACTCCTTTTTAATTTTACAAAATATAAAGCAAGTCTTATGCCAATATAAGAAATTGTAGATAATAATTTGATATTAAATAGGATTTTGAGGTAAGAATCGTCTAATACAAATTTACTAAAATGTACAAAATGTCATTCTCTGTAAAAAATTTTAAGATATGCTGAGTTGATTCATAATAATTAAAAGAAATGAAGTCATCTTGATTTCAGGGAATCGGGATTGCCAGGTCCGGTGGGGAACTTCGGTTATCTATGTTTACGATAGGTTCAGGATCTTTCTTGTTTCTTGTGGCGTAGCAATCTCTCTTTCGAACTCTTTTGCAATCCTGACCACCCTCTCTACTAATTGGGCATTGCTCCTGGCCAGAACACCCTTAGAGTAGTAAATGTTGTCCTCCAGCCCAACCCGGACGTGTCCTCCCATGGTCATGGCCACCATGGCCATGGGAAGTTGGCCCGTACCGATCCCGATCACAGACCAGGTGGACCCCTGTGGGATAATCTCGGAAAGATAAAGAAGTGACTTTAGCGTGGCAGGCATTCCGTTGGGTGTGCCCAGAACGAATTGGAAATGAAGCGGAGGCTTGAGAAGACCCTTTTCAAGATACCTGATGCAGGTATAAACCATTCCAACTTCAAAGACTTCTAATTCAGGTTTGATTCCTTTTGCCGATGTTTCCTTTGCCAGGGTGTCTAAGAATTCTACTGGATTGAGAAAAACATTGGTTCCCATGTTGATGGAACCCGCATCAAATGAAACCATCTCCGGATGAAGGAATAATGGTTGCAATCGATCAGAAATAGGAAGATTCCGCCCCGGTATACCACTCGTGGTCAGACAAAGGACGGCATCGGTCTCCTTTCGAATTTGATCCACCACCTCCTTGAAAATAGAAAGTTCTGGTGTCCCCAGACCTGTTTTGGGATCTCTTACGTGGACATGAAGGATGGAAGCCCCTGCCCTCCAGGCTTCGATTCCTGACTGGGCGATCTCCTGTGGGGTGATCGGGATGTGCGGCGTTTGTTGTCTGGTAATGCGAGAACCTGTGATCCCAACGGTGAGGATGAGTTTTTCCATACCACCTTCCCACTTAACGTCTCAATGAGCATTGATTATTGATCATTTAATCTTAAGGATAGAGTCCTCTAAGCCTGGAGGCTTCTGCCACTCTTCCAATCCCAAGCACAAGGGCCGCTGTTCTCATGGGAATTTTTTGAGAAAGAGAGATTCCCAGAACCTCTTTGAAACCTTTCTGCATGATTCGGGTCAATCGATCCAATACCTCCTCCTCACTCCAGATGAGTTCCTGAAGGTTCTGCACCCATTCAAAATAAGAGACCGTGACGCCTCCTGCATTGGCTAAGATGTCAGGAACAATAAAAACTCCCTTATCGTTTAAAATGTCGTCGGCCTCAGGAGTAGTAGGCCCGTTCGCCCCTTCAGCAATCACTTTCGCCTTGATTCGCGAAGCGTTCTTCTTTGTAATCTGACTTTCCATCGCGGCCGGAATCAGGATGTCACACTTCAACTCCAGCAGTTCTTGATTGGTGATTTCGGTTTCCTCTTTTGGTTCGCAAACCAAGCACCGATGCTTTGCTTTGTTATTCAACACCCTTTTTACATCCAGTCCATTTTCATTGTAAAGCCCCTTTTGGGAATCACTGATGGCAATCACCTTTGCCCCCATTCGATCGAAGTGCATGGCGGCAACCCCACCCACATTTCCACATCCTTGAATCACGATTTTGGCTTTTTCTGTCACCATGTTTAAATGTTTCAATGCCTCAAGAGAAGTAATGACGACCCCTCTTCCCGTCGCTTCAAATCTTCCTAAAGACCCTCCCAGCTCAATAGGCTTACCCGTCACAACACCTGGGACAGAGTAGCCTTTTAAGATGCTGAAGGTATCCATGATCCAAGCCATGACCTGCGGGTTCGTATAGACATCCGGAGCCGGAATATCCTGTTCTGGACCCAGCATCAAGGAGATCTCCCACGTAAATCGCCTCGTTAAATGTTCTATTTCGTGGAGCGACATCTCTTTGGGATTACATTCAACTCCACCCTTGGCCCCTCCAAAGGGAATGTTGACCACAGCCGACTTCCAGGTCATCCACATGGCCAACGCCCTCACCTCATCGAGGTCGACATCAGGGTGGTACCTTATCCCTCCTTTGGCAGGCCCCCTGGCGACATTATGCTGGACCCTATACCCGGTGAAGATCTTCACCTTTTTATTGTCCATCTCGATTGGGAAATGGACAATCAACTCTCTCTTCGTGCTTTTCAACTTCTCAATCGATCCAGGGTCCAGATTTAAATGTTGGGCTGCAATATCCACCTGTTCTTTTGCCATCTCAAAAGGATTGATCTTTCCATCTTGGGCCACTATTAAAACCTCTATTTATTTTGATAAATCAATAAGGCATTCCATAGAACGGATATTCTCTTTCATTTCTTCTACCTTTTCCCTTTTTCTTTTTCAAGGGAAAATTTTTTGGAATCCTCATCCCCCCGTTTCAATCATTCCCAAAAAGGTTTATAAAAAAGGGAGGCTCTCATTTGGGAAATCCTTGTCGAACCGATCGTCAAAATCGTCGAACCATAATAATATTATGTGCACTTATTTCCATCTACCTTAAGAAGGCCTTGTAAATATTCTTAACCTATTGAAATTCCAATATTCATTTTCAAAGATTTTTTCTTTAGGATTTATTTAAATGAATAGGACTGATTCGCCGCCATGATATCTATCGACAATTCTTTCCTACTTAGAATTAAATTTTTGAAAACCAACTTAAATCAAAGCTCATTTGACCCAAACTCAAAAATCATTTGAACCCCTTGAAAATTTTAAACAAATCATTATCGAAAAAAATCCATCGCCTCCTTTTGCTTTCGAAAAATGAATTGGCACGGTCCTTGCTCTTACTATTAAACAATGATTAAGACGAATAGAAAGGAGGTGAAAAAGATGAGAAAAACGATCATTGCATTGGTATTGGTAGCGGTAATGCTGTTAAGTATCACATATGTCTATGCGCAAGGGCCTGGTTTTGGCTCCGGACGTAGAGGAACGCCTTCACAGGCATCCTGGTGCCAAGGGAAATGGTCTTCTCTGACTCCAGAGCAGAATACAAAGTTTCAGGAATTGCGACGGAAGTTCGAAGAGGAAACTGCCCCATTGAGAGGAACCATGCTCACCAAGGCATTGGAACTTCGCTCTCTATGGACTAATCCAAAATCTGATTCCAAGACTATTCTGGATAAGGAAAAAGAATTAAGAGACCTTCAAAATCAATTAAGAGAAAAAGGTATCCAATACATATTGGAGGCCCGAAAGTCTCTCACGCCTGAACAGATTGCTGAATTCGGATCAGGATGGAAAATGGGTCGAGGTGTTGGCCCAGGCCCTATGAAGGGCCAAGGCCCTGGCATGGGCTGGGGTGGAATGAGTCCTGGTTATGGACCGTGTCATTAATCAAGGGGTCTGAATAGAGCAATAAAAGGGGAAGGTTGATTCCTTCCCCTTTTATTTTTGACTTTTTTATATCGTTCCGATATGTTTTAACTGTGAAGGCGGTTGCTTCTTGGACAGGGTATCCATGGTAAAATTGACAGTTGGAATAGTATTCATTTTCTGCCTCTTTGCCTTTCTCCCGATATCCCCTTCCTTTCCCCAGGAATCAGGTATGAGTCACGGCCCAGGAATGGGAATGAAAAAGTGGAGAGGAGAAGGTCAGTGCTGGAGAGCATCAGAGCTTAATCTTTCTCAAGAACAGAGGAGGGGTCTGGACCTCCTTCAACAGACCTACTTCCGAGAAGCTCAATTGATCCGACTCCAGCTTTTTACAAAACGGGTGGAACTTCGGGAACTTCTCGTCAACCCAACTATAAAATTAGAGCCCATCCGTGTGAAGCATTTAGAAATCATCGAACTCCAATCGAAACAGGAAGAAAAGGCTATCGAATATCTCATCAAGGTGAGAAATCTTCTCAGCCCAGACCAATTACAGAATTGGTGTCCGGAACAGGAATTCCCCGCTTTTCGAAAAATGACACATGGAATGGGCCCAATGGGACCCAAGAGATTTGGAGAAGAATAAAGAGGGGGAATAGGTTGCTCAAACAGGAGCCTATGTTAAAAAGAAGTTTCTCGCCCATCTATCTGGGTATCTTCTCTGCAATCATTCTAGTCATTCTCATCATCAATGGCCTTTTGGAAATCAATCGAACAAGGAATGGGTTTTATGATTTATTGAAAAGAGAGGGTATCGTCCTCATTCAACACTTCGAAAAAAATATCCAAGAAACCCTCACCTCCCTCCAATGGGTGGAAAATGAATCCGGGAAAACTTCCATCCATTCTCCTGGCCCAGGACTCTTTTTTGGCCTGGAGGATTCCATTGCTGAATACCTTCTCGAAGCCATCCATCGCGTGGATCAACTTGAAAGAGAAAAACCCCTCAGTCCCTCTGACCTCCAATCGCTTATTGACCAATACCAGATTGCTTCGATCGAGATCTATGATACAAGAGGGAAAACGCTTAAAGGGTGGCCTTCTCCATTCACGTTTACCGAAAAAAAACTCCTTCTTCATGAATTGATCGAGAAAAAACACCCCGTTGCCATTGACCTTTTTGGGAAGTCCCTTTCCAAAGAGCAGTGGTTCTCGATGGCCATCTGGAGAAGGACGAATTCAGGCATCATTGGGCTCTACCTCAATGGAGAACAGATGAAACGGCTTCTCCATCAATTTGGCATACAGAGGGCGATCTCCGATATTGGACTCAGAGAGGGTATCCTATACACCTCTATTCAAGATATCTCCCTCAATACGCTCGCTCATACAGGCCAAACTTTCATTGTCAAAAGAGAGGAAGATCCCTTCTTAAAGAATGCTCTTCAAGGAAGCCAGGTTCTATCTCGTCACTATCAAGCCACCCAAGGAGAGGAAATCTTTGAGGTCGTAAAATCTTTCTCCCTGAAAGATCAAACGATGGGTCTGATTCGCATTGGATATTCCCCCAAAGAAATTCAACCCGTGCTCAGCCAGATCAAAAAGTACGTCGCTCTCTCGGTCTTCATCTTCCTCGTCTTAGGGATTTCAGCCACCACTCTGATATGGGTGAATCAGAACCGACACCTAAAAAAATTGAAAGAAATGGAGGACCGCATTCAATTGGCAGAGAGGCTTTCGTCCCTCGGCCACTTAGCAGCGGGCGTTGCCCACGAGATTCGAAATCCTCTCAATGCCATGGGCATGGGTCTCCAGAGGCTCAAGAGAGAATTTCTGCCTCGGGAAGATTCGAAAAAGGAAGAGTACCTCTCCTTTCTGGAATTGATCCTAAGAGAGATCAGAAGGGTCAATGAAATCATCGAACAGTTTCTAACCCTCTCCAGACCCTTTCAACTCAACCTGGTGGAATCTTCCCTCCAAGATCTTCTGAACCGTCTGATCACTCTCTTTCAGGAAGAGGCCTCTTCTCTGGGCATCACCCTCCAGGCAGAAATTTCTTCCCTCCTGCCTCTCATCAAAATGGATCCAGAGAGGTTGACACAGGCATTGATCAATATTATGAAGAATGGAATGCAAGCCATGGAAAAGGGAGGAATCCTTCGTATCGAAACAAGACCCCTCAAAGAAGGGGTCGAGATCATCATCTCAGATTCAGGGATTGGCATTCCACCAGAACAGATGGAAAAGATCTTTAATTACTATTACACAACCAAGGAAAAAGGAGTGGGATTAGGACTTCCCATTGCTCATCGAATTATTGAGGCTCATGAAGGCCAACTGAGAATAGAAAGTCGAATGGGGTTTGGAACAAAAGTAATCGTGACGCTTCCGACATAAGAAAGTAACTCACCAAATATTTCCCCTCCCCTTGCGGGAGGGGATGGAGGGGAGGGGAGAAGAGGCATGTTACCCTCACCCCAACCCTCTCCTATTAAGGGAGAGGGGGAAATATGTGAGATGGAAAGGTCAAAAATACTCATTGCGGAGGATGAAAAAAACCAAAGAGACCTTCTCGAAGGTTTCCTTAAGAAGGAAGGGTTCGCTGTTGAAGCCGTCGCCCATGGCAGGGAAGCGCTTCAGACACTTCAAAAGAATTTATTTGATATGGTTTTGATCGACTACAAAATGCCAGAACTCGACGGCCTACAAACACTTCGGGAAATCCGAAAGCACTATCCAGACCTTCCTGTGATAATGATGACAGCTTATGGGACCGTGGAAACAGCCGTCATCTCCATGAAAGAAGGGGCCCTGGACTATCTCACTAAACCGATCGATTTAGATGAACTTCTCCTGATGCTCCAAAAAGTGATGGAGAGGTCTAACCTCATCAAAGAGAATAAGGAATTAAAAGCCCAACTGCAGGAGCGCTATGCATTTACCCATATCGTCTATGGAAGTCCGAAGATGGAGGAGGTATTAGGTTTGGTGGCTCGGGTAGCACCCAGTCAAGCCACTGTCCTCATCCGGGGGGAGAGTGGAACAGGAAAAGAACTGATCGCCAACGCCATTCATTATGCAAGCCCTCGCTCTGAAAAACCCTGGGTGAAGGTCAGTTGTGCGGCGATTCCCGAGACCCTCCTTGAAAGTGAACTCTTCGGTTACGAAAAAGGAGCTTTTACAGGGGCAACCCAGAGAAGGATGGGTCGATTTGAAGAGGCAGACGGTGGATCCATCTTTCTCGACGAGATTGGAGACCTCTCCCCCAGCATCCAGGTGAAGTTTCTGAGGATCCTTCAGGAAAAGGAATTTCAGCGGCTGGGATCAAACCTCAACCTCAAGACCGATGTGAGGGTCATCACGGCTACGCATCGAAACCTCGAGGAGGCCATGAAGAAAGGCCTTTTCAGAGAGGATCTCTACTACCGACTCAATGTCATCTCAATCATCCTTCCTCCCTTGAGAGAGAGGAGAGAAGATATTCCTCTTTTAATCGACTATTTTTTAAAAAAGTACGTGACAGAGAATCAGAAATCGATCTCTGATATTTCCAAAGAGGCCAGAGCCCTTCTCCTTCGCTACCCCTATCCTGGAAATGTCAGGGAACTGGAGAACCTCATCGAACGGGCGGTGGTCCTTTGCCGGGGAGAGACCATCACGACCCAGGACCTACCCTTCCATCTCAAAGAAGGACCCTCTGAACAGCTTTGGAAATCTCCTAAAAAAGAAAAGAGTCTCCCTGAGTCTTTGGAAGAGATGGAAAGAGACTCGATTCTCAAAGCCCTACATCAACATCAGGGAGTTCAGACAAAGGCTGCTGAGAGCCTCGGTATCAGCGAAAGGGTGCTCCGATACAAAATGAAGAAGTATCGAATCCATTTTAACGAAGGGAAAGAATAAGATGCCTGTTAAATGGGTACCGTGGAAATATGTTTTGCATTCAAACTTGGATCAAGGGGAGAATCCTGGGAGAATAAAATGACCTATTACCGCTACCGTTTTTCATTTGGATATGGGTTGACACCCGTGGTCAAGAATTTAATGATCGTCATGGGAATCGTTTTTCTCCTTCAGATGTTGATGCCCCGATGGATGAATGTCTACCTCGGTCTGGTTCCTCTCGTGGTTTGGAAGAATTATTATCTATGGCAACTTTTTACTTACATTTTTCTTCATGGGGGAATCTCTCATATCCTGTTTAACCTCCTGGCCCTTTGGATGTTTGGTGGGGAATTAGAAAATTATTGGGGATCGAAGAAGTTCTTACGCTATTTTCTTTACTGCGGAGTGGGCGCCGGAATCTGCACGGTGATCTTTTCTCCATATCAATTCGTGCCTGTCATTGGAGCCTCAGGAGCGATCTACGGAATACTTCTTGCCTTTGGGTGGCTTTTCCCCAATCGCCCGATTTTTATCTATTTCCTCTTTCCCATTCCCGCCAAATTCTTTGTGATCATCTTCGGCCTCATCGAACTCTTTTCTTCTATGCAAGGAACCGGAGGGGGGATCGCCCATCTCACCCATTTGGGGGGTTTGGTCTTCGGTTTCTTCTATATGGCCTATCCGACCATCCGACAAAAAATTCGTCGCGAACATTATAAACGGAAGTGGTCCCAAAGAGGTCCAAGGAACAGGAATGACTACCATTAATCAAAGAAATAGACCTTAAGGATTTAAGGGTTATGGTTTACATCGGGACAAGCGGGTATAATTATCCCCATTGGTGGAATGGAATCTTTTATCCCTCCGACCTTCCCCAGAAAAGGTGGCTCGAATACTATGCTGAATATTTCGATGCAGTGGAGTTGAATGTCTCTTTTTATCGACTCCCACAAAAAGAGGTCTTTCGAAGTTGGAATAAACGGACACCTAAAAAATTTGTCTTTGCCGTTAAAGGAAGTCAATTCATCACTCATGTTAAGCGCTTAAAGGATTGCAGGGAACCCCTCTCTCTTCTCTTAGACCATGCTTTGCCATTGAAGGAGAAATTGGGAGTGGTGCTCTGGCAGCTTCCCCCACGATTCAAATTCCAGAGGGAGAGACTTGAGGAATTTTGTGTCCTTCTCTCAACCCTACCCCAATCTAAACGTCATCGTCACGCCTTTGAGTTTAGAGATGAATCCTGGTTCTGCAACGAAGCCTTCAGGATATTGGAAGAATTTTCCTTTGCCTTTTGCATCGCCCACGGTTCAGGCCTTCCCTTTATAGAAAAAATAACCTCAAATTTTATTTATCTTCGTCTTCACGGAGGCGAGGTCCTCTACGGCTCTAATTATTCCGACAAGGAATTAAAACAATGGGCAAGAAAAATCCAGGATTGGGGAAAAAAGGATAAGATCGTATTTGTCTATTTTAATAATGATGCCTATGGGTTTGCTACCAAAAATGCCCTTTCCCTGAAAAAATGGGTGTCTCAAGAACAAGCTCTCCACTAAATTTTTCCTTGCAACCCACTGAAATTTATGGTAGATATATAGATATAGAAATTTGTAATAAACCCTTAAAGACATGCTAACCCTCGTTCCAAATCTCATATCGAATATTTTGAAGGGACCACCCAAATCCTCGAGGAGGACCCAGCATCTCATGCTGGCCGGCATCAACCAAGCCATTTTTATTAATCATTGGGGCGTCCCTGAGATTAAGATCAGTCTTGACCGGCTCCAAGGATACTACGAATTGGATTCACTCTCCTTAAATAATGAATCCAATGATGAAGACTCCCATACGGTCTGGATTTATGAAAAGAAGGATAGGATTTTCTTCTTCAAAAGAGGAAAACTTATCTCCCATTTTAGGTGGAGTGAATTCAGAGAGAAATGTAAAAACCCGAAAGAAGACATAAGTTTTCAAACATCCGGGAAGTTCTCTGCTCTCCTTAGCTCGACTTTTTCCCTGGTTGCTTAGACGGGAAAGACTTTTTCCGATCCGTCCCTCCGCTTTATTCCGGAACTTAAAAATGCTTTTCATCGATAGTGACCCCTCAAACCGCCGCCCCCCCCTCTCACTGGTTTAAAATCTTGGTCTTCTGCGTAGGCGGATAAAGGCGATTTCATTGACGCTTGCTAAAATTGACTTTATTTTCCTCCTTTTAAAGCTTTTGGAGTAACGGTTAAATTCTATGATCATTTACTAATGAAAAGGATCCCTCAATAATGAGAGGGTAACGATTTAACTTATTGATTTGGCTATTAAAATAAAAAAAGTAGGGTTTGTCTTCCGGCATGCAAATCCCTTATCAAGCCTCGATTAGGATTTCGTGAGTTTTTTCTCTTGCAAAATGCCGAATCATATGTTAACTGAATTAAATTCGCTTATTTTTATCCATAGGAGGAGTTATGGGAAAGAAATGGAGGGTTCGATGTCCGCGGTAACGATGAAGGAGCTTCTGGAGGCTGGGGTCCATTTCGGCCATGAGACAAAACGCTGGGACCCCAAAATGAAACCTTATATCTTTGGGGCAAGGAATGGAATCTACATTATTGATCTCCAGAAGACCGTTCAACTTTTCAAAGAGGCCTATCAATTCGTCCGGGATATCGTGGCCAAAGGTGAATATATCCTCTTTGTGGGGACAAAGAAGCAGGCCCAGGAAACGATTTCCGAGCAGGCCTCTCGTTGCGGAATGTTCTATGTGAATCACCGATGGTTGGGAGGGATGTTGACTAATTTCCAGACGATTAAACGATCCATTGATCGACTCAATAAACTTGAGGCGATGAAGAATGAAGAGATTTATAATCTTCTCCCGAAAAAAGAGGTGCTGGAGTTAGAAAAGGAGAGGAGTCGCTTGGAGAAATCATTGGGGGGCATTAAAAATATGGAGCGACTCCCGGGGATCGTCTTCGTTGTAGATCCTAAAAAGGAAAAGATTGCCGTGAGGGAAGCCCGCAAAATTGGGATTCCTTCGATCGGTATTGTTGACACCAATTGTAATCCCGAAGAATTGGATTACATCATCCCGGGAAATGATGATGCCATCCGAGCGATCCAACTGTTTGCATCTAAAATTGCAGATGCAGTGATGGAGGGAAAACAGATTTACGAAAAACATCTTCAGATGGAGGGGGCCAAAGAAGAAAAAGAGAAGGCAGAAAAAGGCGAACCCCCCAAAGAGATCCAGGGTGTCGAAGTGGGCGAGGAAGCAGAGGAGGAATAGGATAGAATGGATATTTCCGTTGAATTGTTAAAAGACTTAAGACAGAGGACAGGGGCCGGAGTGATCGACTGCAAAAAAGCTCTTCAAGAATCAAAAGGCAATATGGAGGCAGCGATCGATTACCTCCGACGGAAAGGATTGGCCACTGCTGCAAAAAAAGCAGGGCGAATTGCGACCGATGGCCTCGTCTCCTCCTATATCCATGCGGGTGGAAAGATGGGTGTCCTCGTCGAAATCAACTGTGAAACCGATTTTGTGGCTAAGACAGAAGACTTTCAAACTTTTGTTAAAAATATCGCCATGCATATCGCTGCTGCCAATCCTCAATACATCCGAAGGGAAGAAATCCCGGAAGAGATTCTGGAAAGGGAGAGGGAAATCTATCGAATTCAAGCCCTCGATGCCGGAAAACCACAAAAGGTGATCGATAAGATTATTGAAGGCAAAATGGAAAGATTCTATTCTGAAGTTTGTCTTCTGGAACAGACCTACGTTAGGGACTCCGATCTCACCATCAAGGAAGTGTTTGACGCCATGATCGCCAAGATCGGGGAAAACATCGCCATTCGCCGGTTTGTAAGATTTCAACTGGGAGAGGGATTATCCTCCCAGTCATCATCACTCTGCTCCTCCTCGGTGAAGTAGTGGAAGTTTCCTTCCCCGAAGATAAGGATCGGACAGGGAAGCAACCCAATTGACATAAACGCTTGCTCTTCCATGAAAAGACCCCAATATAGAAGAATCCTCTTGAAGCTGAGCGGTGAGGTGTTAAGCGGTGAGGGAGATTATGGGATCGATCCGGCTGTCATCCAGAAGATTGCGCAGGAGATCAAAGAAGTTAAAAATCTGGGGGTGGAAATAGCCATCGTCATCGGTGGAGGCAATATCTTTCGAGGGATGGCAGCCAGTTCAAAAGGAATGGACCGAGCTTCTGCAGATTACATGGGAATGTTGGCCACCGTCATGAATGGCATTGCTCTCCAGGATGCTCTTGAAAAGATCGATGTTCAAACGCGAGTTCAAACAGCCATTGAAATGCGGGAGATCGCTGAGCCCTATATTCGAAGAAGAGCGGTTCGCCATCTGGAAAAAGGCCGGGTGGTCATCTTCACTGGGGGAACAGGCAATCCTTATTTCACCACCGATACCACCGCTTCACTCCGAGCCATGGAGATTGGGGCAGACATCATTCTCAAGGCTACCAAGGTCGATGGGGTCTATGACGCAGATCCACTGCTTCATAAACATGCCCATAAATACGATGAACTCTCCTATCTTGATGTCCTCAAGAAACAATTAAAGGTGATGGATGCGACAGCCATTTCTCTCTGTATGGACAACCAGATTCCTATCATCGTCTTCAATTTAAAGAAAAAGGGGAATATCAAACGGGTCGTTTGGGGAGAAAAGGTAGGAACGAAAGTGAGGGGATAAGCGATGGATGAGAAAACCTACACCGAGGCGGTCGCCAAAATGGAAAAAACCCTCTCCTCTCTCAAGACGGACTTGAATAAGATCAGGACGGGAAGGGCTTCCTTAGCCCTCTTTGACGATATCCGAGTGGATTACTATGGAACACCCACTCCGCTCAACCAAATGGCTACATTGTCCGTCCCTGAACCAAGGCTCATCACCATTCAACCCTGGGATACTTCCATCATCGGTGACATTGAAAAAGCGATCCTTAAATCAGAACTCGGGGTCACTCCAATGAGTGATGGAAAGATACTCCGCATCAACATTCCCCGATTGACAGAGGAACGTCGAAAGGAACTGGTCAAGGTTGTAAAGAAGATAGCCGAAGGGACGAAAGTGGCGATCCGGAATATTCGCAGGGAGGGGAACGAGCAGTTCAAGGGATTGGAGAAAAACAAAAAGATATCTCAAGACCAGCTTCACCAGCTCATGGAAAAGGTGCAAAAATCTACAGATCAATATATCGAGAAAGTAGATGCTGTCCTTGCCGCTAAAGAAAAGGAAATCTTAGAAATCTCTTAATATTAAAGGGGGTGATGCCAGTGGCTTATGTGATTACGGAAGAATGTGTGGCTTGCGGAACCTGTGTGGAAGAATGCCCTGCCGAAGCCATTGATGAAGGGGAACCCTATGTCATCAATGAAGAAAAATGTACTGAATGCGGAAGCTGTTTTGAAGTATGCCCTGTTGAAGCGATTATAGAAAAATAAGACTCCCGGGGGAAGGAATTCTTCTAAAGGGCTTCCCCCTCTCCTTTCTCAAAACCTTCCCTGATTGACCTATCCTTCCCCGTGAATCCTTGCATCAATCATGGATTGAAAATCGATGTCTAATATGGTAACTTTAAGGAAAGAATTCTCTGAGAACGCTTTCCTAAAAAAACCTTTTGCCCTGTTCATGAAAAGGGTCTGTGACTCATGGAAGACATCGATAAAGAAAAGCTTCCACATCATATTGCTATTATTATGGATGGGAATGGTCGCTGGGCTAAAAAAAAGCTCCTAAACCGAATCAGCGGCCATGTCAAGGGAGTCAATGCCGTCAGGGAAGTCATCACGGCTTGCCGGGAACTGGGGATCAAGGTGCTCACCCTCTATGCCTTCTCCATCGAGAACTGGAAGAGGCCAGCAGAGGAAGTGGATGCCTTGATGGGATTGCTGAAGGAATATCTTCAGAAAGAGTGTGAAGAAATGGTCCAGAACAATATACGACTGAATGTCATTGGCCGCATCGAAGATCTTCCTCCAGATGTCCAGACGACCCTCCGGGAGACAATGGAAAAGACCAGACAGGATGATGGGATGATTCTCAATTTAGCCTTGAGTTATGGGGGCCGTTCAGAAATCCTTCACGCGGTCCAAGGGATTCTTGCTGATTTCCAGAGGGGGAAGGTTAAACCGGAGGAGATCACCGTTCAACGTTTTTCTCAATGTCTCTGGACCCGTGGGATTCCCGATCCAGACCTTCTTATTCGGACCAGCGGTGAATTTCGCATTTCCAACTTCCTTCTTTGGCAGATCGCTTATACCGAGTTATATGTCACCGATACCCTCTGGCCGGATTTCGATCGTCAAGAACTTCTGAAAGCCATCGCTGATTATCAGTCCAGAGAGAGGAGGTTCGGTCTGACGAGTGAACAATTGAATGGCAGAGAAGAATAATCCATTGCGGATTGCCGAATGTGGAATGCGGAATTAAATTCCCTGCCTACGCAGGCGAAATCCGCAATCCGAAATTTAAAGGGAAGGTATGGGAAAAATAGGAAAGAGGAAAGTATGGGTGGCGGTGATGATGGTGCCACCTGTCGTCATATTGATTGCCCTGGGACCATCTCTCGTTCTTCCCCTCATGGTCGTTTTAGCCACTTTTTTTGGACTCCGAGAATATTACAACCTTGTCTTTCCTCATTCCCCGTGGATCGAACGCGCAGTCGGAATAGGATTAGGGTTGATCCTTTCCATCCTCATTTCCTTCGGTAATGGGAAAGAAAGTTCTCCGTTTTTGGTGATGACACTCCTGATCCTTTCCGTCCTCTTTATGGTCACTTCCAAGGATCTTTCATCTGCCATCTCAAAGGTGGGAATGGCCCTCTTTGGAATTTTATGGATCGGATTTCTTCTTGCTTATGTCTCACTTATTTGGAACATGACAGATGGAAGGCGATGGGTTCTCTTTCTGATGGTAACTATCTGGGCTGGAGACATCTTTGCCTTGCTGAGTGGTTCTTTCTTCGGAAGACACAAACTCTACCCCAAAATCAGTCCCAATAAGACCGTTGAGGGGTTGGGAGGGGCGATCCTCGGTTCCATCATCGTGGCTCTTGCGTTTGCCCTGCTGTTCATTCCTCAATTAAAAAAAGGGCCCTGTATCCTTCTGGCCATCGGCCTGGGGATTTTGGGCCAATTGGGAGATTTTACAGAGTCCATGTTGAAGCGAAGTGCTCAGGTAAAGGATTCCGGGACACTCATCCCAGGCCATGGAGGCATGCTGGATCGATTGGATAGTTTCCTTTTCTCCGCCCCCTTTCTCCATTACTCACTCCTCTACCTCGGGAAGGAGACCCCATGAAGCGTCTATCCATCATGGGTTCAACAGGTTCGATTGGTGTCAATACCCTCCAAATCGTCAATCAATTTCCAGAACGATTTGAGGTCGTCAGCCTTTCTGCCGGCCAGAACACCCAGCTTCTCAAACAGCAAATCCTTCAATTTCGACCGAAGATCGTCTCTGTTCTCAATAAAGAATTATCAGGAGCCCTCCAAAGAGAACTCCCTAACGTCCCCGTTGAAATCGTCTACGGGGTAGAGGGACTTATTCAGGTAGCCACCCACCCAGAGGTGGATCAGGTTGTTTCTGCCATGGTGGGAGCAGTCGGGCTCATCCCCACCCTCTCGGCGATCAAGACAGGAAAAACCATTGCCCTGGCCAATAAAGAACCTTTGGTCATGGCAGGAAAGATTGTGATGGAAGAGGCAAAACGGAATCAGGTTCAAATTCTGCCCGTAGATAGTGAACACAGTGCCATCTTCCAGGCATTGCTCGGCCATCGGAAGGAAGAGGTTCATCGCCTCATCCTGACCGCATCCGGAGGACCTTTTCTTCATTTTCCCTTTTCGAGACTTCATGATATCACTGTCAAAGAAGCCCTGAATCATCCCACCTGGGAGATGGGAAAAAAGATCACCATTGACTCTGCCACCTTGATGAACAAGGGGCTGGAGGTCATTGAGGCCCACTGGCTTTTCAATATCCCGATTGAAAAAATTGCTATCCTGATCCATCCGCAAAGTGTGGTTCATTCAATGGTTGAATTTATTGACGGATCCATCATTGCCCAGATGGGAATTACAGATATGAAGATTCCGATCGCCTATGCCCTGTCCTTCCCCGAACGATTCGATCTCAGTTTGCCTCCTCTCGACCTCTCAAAAAGTGAACCCCTTACTTTCTCCCCCCCTGATCCACAAAAATTTCCTTGTCTCAAATTGGCCTATCAATCCATCGAGATCGGGGAGACCATGCCCGCCATTCTCAATGCAGCCAATGAGGTGGCTGTCAACGCATTCCTGGAGGGATCCCTCAAATTCACAGAAATCCCTGTTCTCCTCAAGAGGGTGATGGAGGAACACCAGGTGAAATCAGTTCATACCGTGGAGGATATCCTGAGGGCGGATCATTGGGCCAGGGAAAGGTCAAGGGCCATCTTAGAAAGGGGTAAATCGTGTTACTCACCATAATTTCAACAGTGATTGTGTTAGGTATTCTCATTTTTGTTCACGAATTAGGCCATTTCATCCTTTCGAAAAAAATGGGAGTAAAAGTATTAAAGTTTTCATTAGGGTTTGGACCCAAACTGATTGGAAAAAAGATGGGTGAAACAGAATATCAAATTTCAGTTTTTCCTCTCGGAGGGTTTGTTAAACTGCTTGGAGAAAATCCTGAGGAAGAAGTGAAGGAGGTAGATCGCTACCGTTCCTTTTCCGTTGCACCGATATGGAAACGGGCTTTGATCATAGGCGCTGGCCCTTTTTTCAATTTCTTTCTCGCTGTGGTCATCTTCTCTCTGATCAACATGTTTGTCGGGATCCCTCTTCCTCCTTCTTCGAAGATTGGAGAAATCAGTCCGGGTCTCCCCGCTGAGAGCGCAGGTCTAAAAAAAGGGGATACCATCTTATCGATTGATGGAGTGGCGATAGACCAATGGGATGACCTTTCGAAAATCATTCGAGGGAGCGAAGGGAAAGAACTTCTTCTTAAAGTGAAGCGCGATGGGGAGGCTCTCGATATCAAAGTGACCCCAAAACCTTCCACTCAAAAAAATCTATTTGGAGAAGAGGTTCAAACGTTTATCATAGGAATCACCCCCTTTGAGGAGGGGGTGGTCCAGAAGGTCAATCCAGTCACTGCCTTGGGCACTGGATTCCTACAGACCTGGAATGGCATCCAACTCACGGTGATAGGGATTATAAAAATTATACAAAGAGTGATTCCGGCAAAAGAGATTGGAAGTCCTATTATGATTGCTAAATTGGCCGGTGAGCAAGCGAAAAAAGGAGTTCTCAGTTTAGCGATCTTCACGGCCATCATCAGTATCAACCTTGGGCTCATCAACCTCTTTCCCATCCCAATTCTGGATGGAGGGCATTTCCTTTTTTTAGGATTGGAGGCCATCCTGCGAAAACCCCTCAGTATCAAGAAAATGGAGATTGCCCAACAGGTGGGTCTCATCTTCATCATTTTCCTGATGCTCTTTGCCATATATAATGATCTGATTCGATACTTTTTCCCGGGAGGATTTGGGTTTTAAGATGAAGGTGTTAGGGGTGGATACCTCCACATCGTGCGGAAGCGTGGGATTGATGGATGACGGAGAAATCCTCTCGGATTACCTCCTCAATATCCCGGTCACCCATTCTGAAAGGCTCCTTGGGGCAATCGAACTCGTTCTCAGAGAAGCTCGCTGTCTCATTGAAAATTTAGATGGGTGGGCCATTTCCACTGGCCCTGGCTCTTTTACAGGATTGAGAATCGGAGTAAGCACAGTAAAGGGGCTGGCTTTTGCAACCGGAAAACCTGTGGTAGGGGTCTCCACCCTTCATGTATTGGCTTCTCAGACAGCGCCCACCCCATATCTCATCTGCCCGATCCTCGATGCAAGAAAAAGGGAAGTCTATGCGGCTTTTTTTCGTTACGAGGGAGGCCGTTTGCTTAAACGGCAATCCGATGACCAGGCCATTCAACCCGAAGATCTCGTCAAAAAGATAACCGAGAAAACCCTCTTGATCGGTGATGGAGTAAAAACATACGGGGATTTCCTCCGACATTCCCTCCCCTCCCTGGCCACCTTCCCTCCTGCTCCGTTCCACGTCCCTCACGGCTCAACCGTGGCAAAATTGGGATCTGAACTTCTTCAAAACGGAATTTGTTTGGACTTGTCAACATTTGCACCCATTTATATTCGTCCTTCAGAAGC
This sequence comes from Syntrophaceae bacterium UBA2188, assembly GCA_002327985.1. GTDB lineage: Bacteria > Desulfobacterota > BSN033 > BSN033 > UBA1163 > UBA1163. The sequence continues at coordinate 53,411 of DCVM01000128.1, forward strand.
TGAAATGAAATGGCAAGAGACCCATTCCGATTGACCCGTTCGGCATCCCTAACCTCCGCCTTGGAAGACTAAGTGTAGAAGCTCCGCTCAGGGTCAACCCCTGCCTACCGGCGGGCAGGCTGAGCCAGTCGAAAAGGTTGAAAAACAGGGTGGATTATATTAAGCTTTTTTGTTAAACTATGATTATTACTTCCTGAGTGGGGGATGAGATGGCAATCAAAGAAGAGGAGTTGGTTGAGAGGCTGATGAGAGAAAATGAAGAATTTTTAAAAGCCAAGCAAACCCATCGCCAACTTGCAATACAATTGGAAGAATTGGAAAAGAAACCTTTTCTCACTCCTCAGGATGAGATCGAGATCAAAATCATCAAGAAGAAAAAGCTATCACTCAAAGACCAGATGGAAAAAATTCTAATGCAATACCGATAACAAAACTGGAGTGAACTACCCCGCAGCAAGCTGCGGGGCATCAAATTCTCTAAAAAACTTTCCTCCCCCTTGATGGGGGAGGATTAAGGTGGGGGTGATGATAAGATCATTTCCCCCTCACCCTAACCCTCTCCCCCCAGGGGAGAGGGAGGCCATTCATCCCCCCAGCAGAGCTGAGGGGTATTCTGGCATATTTTTATAAAGGAACATTGGAATATTGGAATGTTAGGTTTCGAACAAAAAAGATTAAATGGGTTTTCCTTTCACTGGTTAGACGCATTACTCCACTATTCCATCATTCCACTATTCCATTTTTTCTGATTATGAAAAAGACGGGTTCCCAAATCATTGTGGAATGTTTAAAAAAAGAAGGGGTGGATCTCATTTTCAACTACCCGGGTGGGGCTGTCCTTCCCCTTTTTGATGAACTCCAAGGGGCTCCCTTTAAACAGGTCTTAGTCCGTCATGAGCAGGCTGCGGTTCATGCGGCAGATGGGTATGCCCGGGCGACTGGAAAGGTCGGTGTGGTCATCGTCACCTCTGGGCCCGGGGCAACGAATACAGTCACGGGAATTGCCACGGCTTTTATGGATTCGATCCCGATCGTCATCATGACCGGCCAGGTCCCCACTCTTCTGATTGGAAACGATGCCTTTCAGGAAGCGGATATTATTGGTATTACTCGTCCGTGCACAAAACACAACTACCTTGTAAAAGATATAAAAGATTTGGCCCGTATTTTGAAGGAGGCCTTCTATGTTGCTCGAAGTGGAAGGCCCGGGCCTGTTTTGATTGACCTTCCTAAAGACACCTTAATCAATTCCACGGAGTTTAAATATCCTGAAAAAATTTTTATCCGTGGATACCAACCCACCTACGAAGGGCATCTTGGCCAGATTCAGAGGGCAGTCAAACTCATGATGAAGTCTAAGAAGCCCATTCTCTATGTCGGAGGAGGCATCATTTCTTCAAATGCTTCAAAGGAGCTCGCTCTTTTTGCTGAACGCTTAGGGATCCCTGTCACCATGACCCTGATGGGGTTGGGCGGTTTTCCAGGTAATCATCCCCTCTCCCTGGGGATGTTGGGAATGCATGGAACCTATTGGGCGAATATGGCCGTCATGGAGTCCGACCTTCTCATTGCCATCGGGTCTCGTTTCGATGACCGGGTGACGGGGAAGATTGAGGCTTTTGCTCCCCAAGCAAAAATCATCCATATGGATATCGATCCCACCTCCATCAGTAAAAATGTGAGGGTGGATCTTCCCATCGTAGGTGACTGTAAACGGATTCTGTCAAAAATCCTCTCCTTCCTTGAAGTGGAGGATTGCACCTCCTACCGGTCAGCGCTGGACAAATGGCATCATCAAATCGAGAAATTCAAAGTCATCCATAATATGAATTATGAGCAGAAGGAAATCATCAAGCCCCAGTACATCATCAAAAAGATTTTTGAGCTGACCAAGGGTGATGCCATCATCTCTACGGAAGTGGGTCAAAATCAGATGTGGACGGCTCAGTATTTCCCCTTTCTCAAACCAAGAACGTTCCTCACCTCAGGCGGACTGGGAACAATGGGTTTTGGATTGCCTGCAGCTATGGGTGCGCAAGCCGCCTTTCCAGAGAAGCTGGTCATCGATATTTCAGGGGATGGCAGTTTCCAGATGAACTCTCAGGAACTGGCCACCCTTGTCCAATATCAAATGCCGGTGAAGGTGGTCATCCTGAACAATGGTTACCTTGGAATGGTGAGACAGTGGCAGGAATTCTTCTACGGGAAGCGCTATGCTTCTTCCTGCTTGGAAGGAACCTCTCCTGATTTTGTCAAACTGGCAGAGGCGTATGGAGCCGTGGGATTGCGGGCCAATAAACCAGAAGAGGTCGTCCCTACCCTTAAGAAGGCCTTCTCGACTCCCGAGCCTGTCATCATCGATTTTGTAGTCGATCCAGAGGAGAATGTCTATCCCATGGTCCCGGCAGGAGAACCGCTGAATCAGATGAGGTTGGTATAAAAGGAAGGATGGAATGATGGAACAATGGAATAATGGGAAAAAGAGAAGGACATTGGGAAAAAAACGGATGGATTAAAAAGAAAAAAATTGTTTTACTGTTTTAAACCCAATATTCCAAAATTCCATTATTCCACTATTCCAGTCTTTGAGGTTTCAATGCGTCACGTCATTACCCTTCTGGTTGAAAATGAATTTGGCGTCTTGACCCGCGTGGCAGGACTCTTCAGTGGTAGGGGTTTCAACATCGAAAGCCTATGTGTGGCTGAGACCCTTGACCCGACGGTCTCGACCATGACCATCGTCACCCGTGGGGATGACCAGATTCTGGAACAGGTGCTCAAGCAGCTGAATAAATTAATTTCTGTAATCAAGGTCGTGGATCTCATTGAAAAGGATTTTGTCGAAAGGGAAATGGTACTGGCGAAAGTCTCCGCCACCCCTGAAACCAGAGAGGAAATCCTCAGGGTGGTTGATATTTTCAGGGGGAAGGTAATCGATGTAGGAGCCAAAACCTACACGATCGAGGTGACAGGTGATGAAAAAAAGATCAACGCCCTCCTCGCCCTGCTCAAACCTCTCGGCATTAAAGAATTGGTGAGGACAGGTCGCGTGGCCATGATGAGGGGAAGCAAAATCACAACAGAACATGAAAGTTAATATTGCGGATACAAAGTTTTTCTAAGCATAAGTGGGTTTTATACTTTATTTTTGGTAAAGGAGTCTACAATGAAAATCTATTATGACAAGGATGCCAACCTCCACCACCTGAAGGGAAAGAAAATTGCCATTATTGGTTATGGGAGTCAGGGACATGCCCAGGCACAAAATTTACGAGACAGCGGTCTCCATGTCATCGTGGCCGAACTGAAGGGAACTGAAAATTACCAGTTCGCCATCCAAGATGGTTTCAAACCGATCACGGCCACGGAGGCCTCGAAACAAGCCGATCTCATCCAAATCCTCACCCAGGACCATGTTCAGGCCAAACTCTATGACATGGATGTGAAACCCAACCTCCAAAAGGGAAAAACACTCTTGTTTTCTCATGGATTCAATATCCATTATGGCCAGATTATGCCTCCTAAAGAAATTGATGTGGTGATGATTGCCCCGAAAGGTCCAGGACATTTGGTACGACGAGAATTTGTCAAGGGAGCCGGCGTCCCATCCCTTCTTGCGATCCATCAAGATTTTTCAAAGAAGGCCAGGCAAACGGCCCTATCCTATGCCAAAGGCATTGGCGCGACTCGGGCCGGTGTGATTGAGACCACCTTCAAGGAGGAGACCGAGACAGACCTTTTTGGAGAGCAGGCAGTTCTCTGTGGAGGAGTGACGGAGCTCGTCAAGGCAGGCTTTGATACATTGGTGGACGCTGGCTATCAGCCGGAGATCGCTTATTTTGAATGTCTTCATGAGTTGAAACTCATTGTCGATCTGATGTATGAGGGCGGTATTTCTTTCATGCGTTATTCTGTAAGCGATACCGCTGAATATGGCGATCTGACACGAGGCAGGCGGATCATCACCCCAGAGACACGAAACGAGATGAACCAGATCCTCAAAGAGGTCCAGACAGGAAATTTTGCAAAAGAATGGATTTTGGAAAATCAGGTGGGGCGACCTGTATTCAATGCATTAAGGAAGAAAGAGGCTGAGCATCCCATCGAGGAAGTTGGAAAAAAATTGCGCTCCATGATGGGTTGGCTCCAGGAGAAAAATAAGTGATGAAACAGAACCAATGGCCCATGGCCAAGGAAGGCCTCCCTTTTTTAATGCCCATGATGCTTTTAACCATTTTTTTGGGTGTTTTAGGATGGACGATTTGGATGGGTATAGGGATTCTTTTCTCTCTGTTTATCATCTATTTTTTTAGGAATCCACGGAGGAAAATCCCGGACCTCCAAAACATCATCCTTTCTCCGGCCGATGGCAGGATCGTTCAGGTCGGGGAATGTGAGGAAGACCGCTTTTTGAAAGAGAAAACCTTAAAGGTAAGTATTTTTATGTCTTTGTTCGATGTCCACCTCAATCGGGCGCCTGTTTCCGGAAAGGTTCTCCAAAAAAGCTACCTCCCGGGCCGATTTCTGGTGGCCAGTGTGGAAAAGTCCTCCCTCCTCAACGAACAAAATGCGGTCATCCTGGAAACCGAAGATCGGTTTAAAATCCTATTGATCCAGATTGCAGGGTTTGTGGCAAGAAGAATCGTCTGCTATGCCAAAGTAGGTGATCCCTTGACAAAGGGAGAAATCTTTGGTTTGATCCGGTTTGGATCGAGGGTCGATCTCTACCTCCCCCCTGAAATCAAACCTATTGTCAGGGTTGGGCAGCACGTCAAGGGAGGGGAGTCGATCATTGGATATCGAGTATGAAAAAGAGAAGAACACCTATTAAAATGAGGAAAGGAATCTACATCCTTCCCAATCTTTTCACCACGGGGAACCTCTTTTGTGGGTTTTGGGCCATTATCTCTGTATTCCAAGAGAAATATTTCTATGCAGCCGTCGCCATTCTTCTGGCGTGTATCTTCGATATCTTGGATGGGAAAGTGGCTCGCCTTTCAGGAGCCACCTCCAAATTCGGGATCCAGTATGACTCTTTGGCTGATCTGGTCTCCTTTGGAATTGCTCCTGCCCTGCTTGCCTTCAGTTGGGCCTTAAGGCCTTATGGAAAATTCGGCTGGCTGGCGGCTTTTGTATTTGTGGCCTGTGGGGCCTTAAGATTAGCGCGGTTCAATGTTCAGTCTTCTTCTGGAGAAGCAAAATATTTTAAAGGCCTGCCTATCCCTGCGGCCGCTTCGACCATTGCTTTGACCATCCTTCTCTACCTCCGATTAATCGAAACGGGGTGGGTCAAGGATGTGATCGTTCTGATTATGATCTGGGTTCTGGCTTTTCTCATGGTCTCCAATATCCGATACTTCAGTTTTAAAGAACTCGATTTATCGAAAAGGAAACCTTTCAATCTTTTTATCCTGGTCATCCTGACGATGGTGGTAATCGTCATGGAACCCGTCATTGTGCTCTCCGGTTTCATCCTATTCTATGTCTTCTCAGGTCCTGTGAGTATGGTGTTAGCCTGGCATAAAAAGAGAGCGTTAAAGAAGATGGAGCCGATCCCGGAGGAAGACTTGGTGATCCGTGGATAATTTTATTTGCTTTCTTTCATATTTTTTTATAAATTGATATACGGTTGTTCGGACATTTGGAAATTGAAGTTTGTTTGGGATTTGAAATTTGGTTATTGGAATTTGATTTAAGATGATTCCCTGGTAGCTCAATCGGCAGAGCGGGTGGCTGTTAACCACTAGGTTGCAGGTTCGAGTCCTGCCCGGGGAGCCAGCAAACAACGAGGCCCATACGTGAGTATGGGCCTTTTTTGTTTGCTGATTTTTTTCCTTTCCTTAGCCTTAATTTCCCAGTTTTCTAAAAGTATTTGAGTGCTCAACTGATGAAGATGAACCAGAGGGTCAAGGAGTTATCCCAGAGTTTGAAGTATTGGCAGAGGTTGAAGCTTTTATGTACGGTTCCTGGGATCGGGACGTTGATTGGGATGGAGATCTTGGTGGAGTTGCAGGATTTGGAGAGGTTTAAGAGGGCAGAGGAGTTAGCTTCCTATATTGGTTTGACTCCGTCGGAGTTTTCCACGGGGCAGTATGTTCGACAGGGTAGGATCACCCGGTGTGGCAATAAGAGGGTGAGGACCTGTTTAGTGGAGTCGAGTTGGATCTTGATTACCAAAGATCCTTTGATGAGGTTGAAATACAATAAGTTGAAGGCGATGAAAGGGGCGAAGCGGGCCATTATTGCCATTGCGAGGAAATTGATCATTCGGATCCGGAGAATTCTTTTAGATCATGAACCCTATGTGGTTGGGGGTTGCTAATAGGATAGGAAGAGTTTGATCCTCACGATTTGGATTGACCGTTAGCATTCACCTTGTAACAGACCGTGTTACGTTTCGTAGGATGCGGCAATCTATTGAGTTAATAATCGGATAAGAATCCTGTGGCTTTTGACCACGAATAGCAGGCTGGGGAATTAGTTCTTTGGGGTTTATGAAAAAGGAACAAAACCACTGTTCCTTGGGTTGACAATCTACATAGCAGGTGAAACTTCATTTTTAGAAGGCTGATTTAAATCGCCTAAATCTTACCGCAGGTTAATAAAAATCCTTTTATCCTCTTAATTGCGCAATCCAATTCTCCCTCTACCCATCAGGCTGCGAAACCTGATTCACACTTCTGGCCACTCTCCTAACTTTGATTTCAAAAATAACCAAATAAATACACACAAATAGTTGTCGAATATTGGAACCATCTAATCAGCCCGGCACAATCAGAAAAATTGCAGTTGCAAAATTCAAAATCAGAAATATTTGAAGATTATATTCTCCCTGCTGTTCTCATTCCACTTGTCCCAGTATGTATTGGATTGCAGATCGTCTGTTTGTTTGTGGTCAGGGATTTCTCTCGATGCGTCGAATATTATTCCCGAGAGCTTCTGGATATGAAGGTCCCATCGGTGCGTCATATCAATACGATCTGGTCTGAAGCCAAATGCGAACCCTGGCCAAAGGCTGTTAATTTTTAAAAACGAATTTCGCGAAATGGATGCTAATTTGAGGCTACGAATTTAAGTATTTTATAAAAGTTGCACCTGGCGGGCTTGTTTCTCACGGCGAGTTGGTATAATATGACCCCATTAGAACTCCCTTAGAATTTTTGGATGGTAAGATCCCATCATGCTCGGCGCTTATCAAATTTCCCTCATGAAAATTTTTGTTGCCCCCCTGGCTTATTTTCTGCTTCGCTTGTATCTTTCAACGGTAAGAGTCCGCACGCTTCATGAGGATGCTCTATTGCAATTCCTGGAGAACGGCAGAAAAGGTATCGGCGCAATCTGGCATCAGCGCTTTTTGGGGGTCCTGGGTTACGTGAAAAAGTTTCGCCATTTATCGCTGTCGATCATGATCAGCATGAGCCGGGACGGGGACTGGATCGCCCCGGTAGCGACCTTTTTAGGTCTGCGGCCCATTCGGGGCTCCAGTTCGCAGGGGGGTAAGGAGGCTCTATCGGCCATGGTGCAGGACCTGGCCTCAAACCAGGCTGCCCTCCATGTGATCGATGGTCCAAAGGGGCCCAAGGGGGTGGTCAAGGCGGGGTTGGTCCGGCTCGCCCAATTAACCCGTGCCGCCATCATCCCGGTTTATATCTCCGTGGATCGAGCTTGGATCACCCGTAGTTGGGACCATTTCCTGATTCCCAAACCCTTCAGCCAGGTTCGGGTCCGCTTTGGTGAACCCATCGATGTACCAGAGCAGATGGATGAGGACACCTTTGAAGCTCTCCGCCTGGATGTGGAGAAAAAGATGATTCAGGGCCACGCTCAGGATGACCTGGATTGGGGATGGGAAAGGCCTTTATAAATTCAGGGAACGAGGTTATGCCCGGTCCGCTACGCCCCTCAGTTTTGGCATTATACTCTGTTTTGAGTGATAATCAATAAGATAAAGTTTTAGCCTCGTGAAGGAGCATGATGAATCAAGATGAGCTCGGCCAGACGTTCAGTAATATCCTCGACAATATCGTCAGGGACGCCGTCAAATGCTTTTGATTGTAGACGTAAATCAATCGGATCATTGACATAATCTACAATGACAAAACGGCCATCAGAAGTAATAGTAATTTCAGTAGAGAACAATGTAAGTCCACAGAGGTTGGCGACTGAGGAAGTGATGCTACGTAACGAACCAAGGTGATAGCAAGTCTCTTCATTAGATGTAACATGGGTATAAATATGCGTGTGATTATCCCACCAACATGGGTAAACCTTTCCTGCACAATAGATGACCCGAAACCAGGCGATTCGGGAACCCAGGCGAGCCGGCATGATATAGCCCTGCAACAGGTATCTTTGGTTGGGGAACTCTTGCCGAGCAATAAGCACCTGACTCAGCGTGGTGGCTTCGTTGATCACCCCATCTCCACCACCTCCATATGCGGGTTTTGTGGTAAATCTTTCACCCAGAGAAGATAAATCAATTTCCGGGAGCAGGGGTTGTTCATCATAGGATGGGAGGGTAAGGGTAAGCGGTGTGTTCAGGCTGGCGCTGATAAGTTGGTGCATAGCAACCTTATCCCATGCACGGCATGCGAGTTTATGAAAGTTGATATGATGAACGACATGATTGCAAGCCCATTGAACGACTGGAATAAACCGTGCATCTGTATCGGATGCCCTATCAAAGAAAACTTGAAAAACAATCTCTTCGTTGGTAATGGACTGCATCATATCCAAAACGTTTTTAGGGGTAATCTGTAAAAATGATAGTCCGTGTGATTGACAGGCAAGGTTTAGCAGCTTAACAAAGTCAGCGTCGTATTCCCAGTTCCATGTCAGACAAAGATCATAATTTGTCATTGATCATACCATTTCTTTCGCACTCTTTTGAGGCTGATGGTTCCAAAAAGTTCAATTAAAATATTAATATTTAGATTTTAGAAATTCAATGTAAACAAATATAAAATAGGTCGCTACCACTTCCTTCCTTGAACTTTACACTTCCAAAGATTCAAGGGAAGGTGTATGTTAAACCATTATTGATGATTGATAACTTCTAATCCCCAAAATCGTCTGTAATAAAGCTCTTATCTATAGAGAATGAATGTGGAGACTAAATACCTAAGAATGATCCAAGGGATAAAGAGAAGGGGACGAAAGGATTGGACCGTCTATATCCTTCGCTGCGGGGATGGATCGCTCTACACAGGGATAGCAAAAGATGTGCGGGCTCGGGTCAAGCAACATAGTGAGGGTCGAGGGGCAACCTACACCCGAACTCGCCTGCCCGTCAAGCTGTTATATCAACAAGAAGGTTTGACGCGTTCCAAAGCTCTTATTCGAGAAGCGCAGATAAAAGCGATGCCTCGGTCCAAGAAAGAGGAAATCATATTCAGTGCACATTGTGCCTAACCATTCATTCCAGCCGTCGCTGGACAATGAAAATACGCAAAGACAGAACTGACGATGCAACGGCACCCTCGCCGCGAGAAGATGAGGGGTAACAGGAAAAGGAGGTACGCAATGGGAGACAAAGGCAAGAAGGATAAGGACAAGGGTCGGAAACAGAAGATAAACAAACAGGAACAAAAGGCAAAAGAGAAGATAGCGAAGCAACCGAGAAGAACCCCTTGACAGAAAGCATGGTGAGGTGTTCGCCTCACCCATACGGTCAGCATGGTCGTGTCCCTTGATGGACAGGTAATGGCGGACGGTACCACCTCGGTGGGCTTTTCGGGGAGACAGGGGCTCAAACGCATAAACACCACAATTCATGAAGAAGTCTGATGCCTGATCACGGACCTTTCTTCATGGAGGAACCATCTTCAAATTTTTGTGGATAAAGAAAAATACAGCCTTAGAGAGAAAATTGAGTACTGCTGCGGGTAGGTTGGATTTGCTGTGGAAGTTGTCCTTCCTTTTCCTTCTTCCCTAATATTTTGACATTCTCTTATTCCTTTTTGGGATTATTTCTTCCATTTCTTGCCTCTTCTGTCCCACTCCCCCCCGTGGCTCTGATAATCCCGATTTTCTATGATCGTCTGATCAACTACCTCTCCGCAAATTAAGCACCGCCAGCTAANNGCTAAAGAAGGGACCATTGGGACCGAAAAACTTCTCATGAATCATCATCCCGCTACATCGATCGCATTTCACATTAAGCTCCCAAAAATTGTCCCTGTGAGATCATGGGGATTGGAATAAGGTAAACGCCGCATTTTACCGAAAAAGATTTTATATCTCAGGGCTAAGTTGCAAGTGAAACGTCTTTATCCACCCAAATCCATTATGAAGGTGGGATAGAAGTAACTTAATTTGGTTGTATATCGTTCTAAAAGCAACTTTTATTCTGTTTTTTACCTCATATTTACATTTATTATAACCTATTTTCCTTTTTAGGACCATCTGATGTTTTCAAGAATCATTGAGAACCTTGGGAATGTTCATGCAGAGCCAAATCCAAAATCATTCAAGGCTACCATAATGCGCTGAGCATTGGTGGGATTGGGTTTTACCTAGATATCTATATCCCCTGTATAACGTGGTGCGCCGTGGAAGGCTAACGCATAGGCACCAACGATCATATATTCCACTTTATGAGCGTTTAATAACTCGAACAGATCTTTGAAGCCTTTCTGTGCTTCCATGATACTGTTTCCGTAAATAATCGACTGCTGCAACTCGTTCCTCAGGAGTTTTGATGAGCCAGTAAATCAGATTTTCTTTAATGGATGAGAAATCAGGGAAGAGGCAGTTACTGTAAGGGGAGTTGAGATTTAAACTCATTAAATATCTTTTATTGATTATCCAACTGTTTTGAATTATCATGTTCTAAAAAAAGGGGAACCATGAGAGAATACACAGACCAACACGCCCGTTCTGGGATTGGCACACCGCTTCCAAGGCTTGAATGTTTCAAAAATCAGTTCAGGAACTACGAGATCACCATTTCCATCCCAGAATTCACTTCTGTCTGTCCTCGGACTGGGCTGCCTGATTTTGGAATGATCACCATCCGCTACATTCCTGATCAATGGTGCATCGAACTAAAATCTCTAAAGAATTACATCCTCGCCTACCGGAACTTAGGCATCTTTTATGAAAATGCAGTAAACCGAATCCTCAGAGATTTTGTCAAGGCCTCCAAACCTATCCGGGTCGTGGTGTCAGGTGAATTCAATGTCCGGGGAGGAATGAAAAGTATGATTGAAGCCTCCTACCCTTCAGGATCCCTTAAAAAGAAAACCAAATGATGGGGGGGNNATTAACTCCCTGCCCTTTTGATCAATCTCTCCCAGGTTCTCTCCACATTCTTTTGAATCACTTCGATTTCAGAATCGGTCAGGTGGCTGAAGCGGCCCTGCACTTTTAAATAATCTTTTACGGGAACGACATGAGATTCTTCTTGAAGGGTGTAGGATATTCCGTTCTCGATTTCATAAAGAGGAAAAACCCTTGACCGCACAGCAAGCCTTGAAATCTTGATGGTCAGTTCCGAAGGCATCCTCCAACCTGGAGGGCAGGGAGAGAGGAGATGGATGAATCGGGTCCCTCGAATCCTCTTCGCCTTCTCCATCTTTCTTAAAAAATCCTCTGGATAGGCAATCGTTGCCGTCGCTGCATAGGGAATTTGGTGATCGGCCATAATAGCCATTATGTCTTTTTTCGGATTTTCTTTGGGTTTCATGACGGGAGTGGTCGTGGTCCAGGCATACATCGGCGTGGCGGAACTTCGTTGCGTGCCTGTATTCATATAACCTTCGTTATCATTACAAATGTAAATAAAATCTTCGTTTCGCTCTGCAGCACCGGAGAGGGCTTGAATTCCAATATCAAACGTTCCACCATCTCCGGCCCAGACAGCGACTACTGCTTCATGATCCCCCCGAATATCTAAGGCGGCTCTCACTCCTGAAGCGGTGGCTCCACCGGTGACAAAACCTGCATGAACCACTGGAATTCTGAAACTCGAATAAGGCCAGAATCCCGGGATAATCGACCAGCAAGAGGCCGGAAAGACCATCACTGTTTTTTCACCGAGCGCCTTCAGGGTAAGCCGCATACTGACCGCTGCCCCACATCCAGCACAGGCGAGATGGCCATGACCAAGATTTTCTGAAAGAGGTATTTCCATTTTTTTCATCTAAGGTCCCTGCCTTATTTTTTTGTTTGTCCCTGCCTACTGATTACTGCTGACTGTTCACTCTTCATTTCTTAAGGCCTAACCACAAAATCTCTTCTTCCGGCTGGGGGTGTTCCTGGGTATAAAGAATCGCTTCTTCGATCAGCCCTGGGGTAATGTCTCTTCCCCCTAAACCTGAGATGAATCCAAAGACCTGGGGCCTCTCCTCTTTGCAATATAGGGAGGCTCTTAATTCCTGGGCGAAGATGCCCCCCACTCCAGCCGAAAGATTTCTATCAATCACCGCCAGCTTCTTTGCCCCTTTGATCTCTTCGTAAATCTCTTCGACCGGGAAAGGTCGAAATCTCTTGATCTTTATTCCGGCGACATGGACCCCTTTCTCAACCAGCTTCTGAATGACGGTCCTTGAAGTGCTCGTCACTGTACCAGAAGTCAATAGAAAAATTTTAGCCTCCTCTTTTCCATATCTCTCAATCGCACCATAACCGCGACCAAATCGGGATCGGAATGCATCATCCACCTTTTTAGCAACCTCCGGAACCTGCTCCATCGCCTTCTGAATTTTGTATCGAAACTCCAAAAAATATTCCGGTGTGGCAATCGCTGAAAAGGTCTTGGGTTCCTGAACATCGATGGTATATTCCGGAAGGTAGGGGGGCAGGAACGGATCCACCTCCTCCATGGTAGGAATCTCTACGGGCTCGGAGGTGTGGGAAAGGACATACGCATCAAGAACCACCATGACAGGAAGTTTCACCGATTCTGCAATTCGATATGCCTGGAGGATGGTATCAAGAACCTCCTGATTATTTTCACAATAGAGTTGAATCCATCCTGTATCCCGTTGAGAGAGGGAGTCGCTCTGATCACTCCAGATATTCCAGGGGGGGCCAATAGCCCGATTCACATTCACCAGCACAATAGGAAGGCGAGCCCCGGAGGCCCAATGGAGCATCTCATGCATATAAGCCAATCCATGGGAGGACGTAGCCGTAAAGCATCTCACCCCACCGGTGGAAGCTCCGATCAAAGCAGCCATGGCAGAATGCTCAGACTCCACTTTTAAGAATCGGGTGTTCAAGCGACCGCTTGCGATGAGCTCCGATAGCTCTTCAACAATCGTTGTCTGCGGGGTGATCGGATAGGCAGAGATGACATCCACCCGACTCAAAATCACCCCATAGGCCACCGCCTGATTTCCTGTGATGACCTTTTTCATCTCGCCTCCTCTTCTAAAGAAATGGCTCCTCGGGGACATTCCAAGAAACAGATCCCACAGCCCTTACAAAAATCGTAATCCACCTGATGGGAGAGAATCTCTTCTTTTTTAATGATGGAGGCATCTGGACAGAAGACGTAACAGTTCTCACATTCATTACAGGTCCCGCAGTTGAAACATCTTTCTGCTTCTTCGATGGCGATGCCCTCTGGAAAGGTGGCGGTCACCTCCCCAAATCCTTTGGTCCTTTGTTTCACTGAATCTTTAGATTCCCGAAGTCTTTTGGAAGGTTCAAAGTAGTCCATATTCAATTCTTCAAAGGTGACGACATGGGGATTCATCGGCCTGGCATCAGGATGGAGATGTCTAAAGATCGAGATGGCTGGACCCTCTCCTATCAGAATCTGACGGATCGCTTCATCGGAATCTTTGCCTTTCAGGTAACAATCGATAGCCAGGGCAGCTTTTTTCCCCGAACCGATGGCATGGGCGACGGTTCGCTGGTTTGAAGTAAGATCCCCTCCGGCAAAGATTCCCCTTACCCCTGTACTTCCATCGCTCCGGGTGAGGACGATTCCTTCTCTCTTTTCCATTCCCTCTGGAAGGAAGGAGACCTCTATTTCTTCTCCGGCTGCGATAATCAGGTTATCTGCCTCAATAAAAAAATTGGAGCGGGGAATGGGGACAGGCCTTCTCCGGCCACTCTCGTCCTTCTCTCCCAGTTCCATCCGCACGCACTCCAAACGTTTCAGGCACTCTTTTTGATGAATGTGAATGGGATTGACCAGATATCTTATCTTCACCCCTTCTTCAATAGCCTCCAGGATCTCGTCTTCAAAAGCAGGCATCTCCTCCTTTGAACGACGGTAAAGGAGGGTCGCCTTCTTTCCCAGTCGGATGACCGATCGGGCCACATCCACGGCTGTATTCCCTCCACCGATGATGGCAATCTTATCCCCTAACTTTGCCTTCCTGCCCAAATTGATCTTTCTCAGGAGATCAAGACCGTTCCAGACACCCTTTCCCTTCTCCCCGGGAATGTGAAGATTTCTGCCTCGATGGGCTCCTGTAGCGATGAAAATGGCTTGATAACCTTTTAAACCCTCTAAGGTTAAATCTCTACCAAACGGAACTCCTGTTTGAATCTCAACGCCTAATGCCTGAATATTTGAAATTTCCCTTCTCAAAATATCTTTGGGCAATCGATAGGACGGGATTCCCGTTCTTAGCATGCCCCCTGCAAAGGGTGAAGCTTCAAAGACGGTGACCTCATAACCCCACCTTGCCAGATGATAAGCACAACTCAACCCAGCGGGTCCAGATCCTATCACGGCAACTTTTTCCTTTGATTTTCGTTCAACCTTTTCTATTTTTCTATTCAGATGTGAAGCGAAATCCGAGACGAACCTCTCCAAGGCATGGATGGCAATGGGCTCATCATAATTCCCGCGATTGCACTTCGATTCGCAGGGATGAAAACAGACCCGGCCACAGATTCCTGGAAAGGGATTCTCCTCTTTGATCAAAGTCCACGACCCCTCAAAATCTCCTTGAGTGATCTTCTGGATAAAACCGACGATATCATTTCCCGCCGGGCAAGCTGCACGGCAGGGGGGTGTCTTATCTTCATAAAAAGGACGTTGTGTTCTCCATGCCCCCGTTTTATTCCAGTCCATATCTCCAAAAGAAATGGAGATCATGGGCATCTCCGAAGCATTCTTGAAAATAAATTGTTTGGTCATCCCATCAATCCTTTAGGTTCGCAAAGTCCATAGGTCTTTGGGTTAGGGCTACGAAGCCCGTTTGGTATATGGTTTAAGGGTTACGTCTAAAAGATTATAGGCATTAAGAACATAGCCCTTTAACGAAACGGGCATCCTAACCCTGACCCTTATACCTTCACTTCATAATAGGCTTCTCTGGCAGCTTTTGTGTTCTCATTCTTCTTGCCCGGAACCTCCTCCCGAATAGCCAATGCAATCGAGTCAATTCCTAAAAGGCCTGTCACCTTTGCAAAGGCCCCTAAGATAGCTGTATTGACAATCGGGTTTGTTCGTGAACCCAAGCCATTCCGGATGGCAATGGAGGTGGCGTCAACAGTGGCTATTCGAAAACCCTTCAGATGGCCAAACATCTCAGGAGGTTGGTGTGAATTAATAATAATCCATCCATTCGGTTTGAGCCCTGAGGTGACATCGATCGCTCCGATTAGCGTCGGATCAAGCACCACGATATGATCGGGTTCATAGATATTGACCCTTAACTGAATGGGTTCCCGATTCACTCTCAAGAAGGCCATGACGGGCGCTCCCCGCCTTTCCACTCCAAAAGCAGGGAAGGACTGGACAGAGAGGTTTTCATGAAAAAAAGCGACGGCAAGCACTTTGGATGCCACCACCGCTCCCTGACCGCCTCTCCCATGAAACCGAATCTCAATCATTGTCCAACCCAAAGAAATAATGGAATATGGGAATGTTGAATAAATTTATATGATTTTTCATCCGTGATTCCACTATTCCATCATTCCAACACATTTAAATATAACCTGGATGTTATTTGTTTAAAAGTCGACCATCACCCTTTCCCGCTGAAGTGGCTTGAGATGGCAGATCTCGTTCATCAACGATAGAATGTATTTTCCATTTTTATGTTGGATCAGGTTGATCGCGGTCGTATCCTGGGCAATCTGCCAGAAGTGAGAATTATCTAAACCGAGAATGGCACAAATTAACACTTTGCAAACGACCCGATGAGAGACAAGCACAAGGGTCTTTTCTAAACACTTTTGGATGACTTCTTCCAGGGCAGACATCGCCCTCGCCCTGACGTCATCTAAACTTTCTCCTCCTGGGAGTCTGACCTGATGGGGCAATTCAACCCATTGGCGGTATGTCTTGCTATCCATTTCTCGAATCTCTTCATGAGGATGCCCTTCCCAATTTCCAAAACTCATATCGACTATTCCTTCCAGGGGTTCAACCTTTAAGTTTTGAAATTGGGCAATCTTCTGGGCGGTCTGCCATGCTCGCGACAAGGGGCTTGAGTAGATCCTATGAATTTCTATTCCCTTAAAATATCCCCCTGCCAACTCTGCTTGTTTCAACCCCGTCTCATCGAGTGAGACATCTGTTCTTCCTCGGAAGATTTCTTCCTTATTCCATGCTGTTTGACCGTGACGGACGAGATAGATGGAAGTCATCATATCGAATTCCTTTCACCATGATTGATTGATTTGAGAGTTTTGAATATCCATATCACTTTCTCATGGTGAAAAACAATACCTTGATTCCGTAAAATGATGGCATTGCCCAAAATTGTTAATATCCTGCTTTTTTGTCACATTGACTTTTTTACTCAATGTAAAAGTTGAAACTCAAAACTTTCCTCCATTTTATACCAATTTATCCCAATAGACCCCATTAACCTATAAAATGATGGGATGAAGGGCGGCATTTTTTATGCACATGTTCTACCTGTATAAGTGCTTTCACCTCAAAAATGATATGGAGTTTTGCCATGGTCAATATGAAAAAAAAGGGAAAGGGTTTTACATTGATTGAATTGCTGATCGTAATTGCGATTATCGGCATTCTTGCTGCCATTGCTGTTCCAGCTTATCGGAAACATGTGGTGAAGGCAAGGATGTCTGAGGTCGTAAACGCGATGAGGTATATTGCAACCGCCTTGACGATTTACCGCCAGGATTTGAGCCTGGTCGGTGTGGCCTGGCCTGACTGTCCTGATGCCACGGCAATTCAAAACACTTTGGGGCTCGGGATTGCCTCCGTGACCAGAATTAGTGCCGCGCAAATAGATCCAGCCACTGGAACGATTCAGGCAACTCTGGCTAACATTGATGGCGTGGTAAATGGTCAAACCTTAGAAATGGTGCCTAATGAAGCGATTGATGGCTCTATCTCCTGGCAGTGGAGCGGAACCATACCGATGGCCTACATGCCAACAAGATAGTGGTATCTTTTAACCTTTAATCCATTCGGCTTTTCAGGATTGGGCGTTCCCAGGCCTTCTCAAAGAAATAATCCAAAACCTTTTTCGAAATTAGTTTTTACCTCCAGAAATTTACTGCCCGAATCCTTTCTAAGGCTGAAACCTTAGTGTCTCCCGATAGAATTTTATCACATCCCTGAGGATACCCTCGAGATCGATTGTGGGAGTAAAACCAATAAGATTTTTTGCCTTTGTGGTATCCGGCACTCTTCGATACATCTCTTCAAACCCTTCTTCATAAGCCTGATGGTAAGGTATATAAGCAATTCGGGATGTACTTCCAGTCATCTGAATCACTTTTTTGGATAAATCTTGGATCGATATTTCTTCCTGACTCCCAATGTTAAATACATTACCAATTGCCTTCGGATGTTCCATCAGGTTAATGAAGGCATCAACGGCATCATTAACATGGAGGAAACATCGAGTCTGTCGTCCATCTCCATGAATGGTTATCGGTTCTCCTTTTAGAGCCTGGCAGATGAACTTTGGAATTACCATCCCGTAAGCCCCTGTTTGTCGTGGACCCACAGTGTTGAATAGGCGGACAATGATAGTTGGAAGGTTTTTTTCTTTCCAGTATAGATAGGAGAGGATTTCGTCTACAGCCTTTGAAGTCGAATAAGCCCATCTGCTCTTGAGAGGAGAGCCCAAAATCCTGTCGTCTTCTTCTTTTAAGGGACCTCCTGCATTTTTTCCATAAATTTCAGAACTTGAAGTTATAAAAACCTTTTTCTGGTATCGGTAAGCCATTTGCAAAACGATTTCACTTCCTTTGATATTGGTGATTAAAGATTCCCATGGGTTTCTTACAACAAGCTCCACACCAACGGCAGCGGCTAAGTGGAAAATCACATCACAGCGTTCCACAAACTTATCCACTAAAAATTCATCCAAGATGCTTCCTACAACCAATTGAAAATTTGAATTTTCAGCTAAATGGACAATATTTTCATGACGTCCTGTGGAAAGATCATCGAGGACGATCACCTGGTTCCCACCCTGGAGAAGTTTCTCAGCGAGATGACTTCCAATAAATCCTGCTCCGCCCGTTATGAATGCTTTCATCCTTTTTCCTCTCCCTTTCAAGTATTCTAATGAATTGGGTTGGATCGATCAAGGTACGGTTTCCTTCGACCTTCGTTTGTTTAATTTCTTTTCAAGATGATTTGTTCTAAGAGAAGAATCAATTGGGCTGCCTGGGCCTGACGGGAATAGTACCGTTCCGTGAAGAGGCGGCCATTTCTCCCCATGGCTTCCCTTATTCGAGGATCCTTTTTTAGATCCAGAAGTGCCTTACCTATCGCAGAAGCATCCTCTGGATGAGCGAAAAGACCACCCTTGGCTTGGTTCAGGACAGATCGGGCTTCCCCATCAACGCAAAGAACAACGGGACGCTGGCAAGCCCAAGCATCAAACATCTTGGAGGGAAGCGCTCCTTTAAAGAGATCAAGATTTCGTAAAGGTACGATGGCGATGTCTGCCGCCGATAGATAATCTGGGATAAGCTCTATCGGTTGTTCTCGGATAAATTTCAGATTTGAAAGGCCATATTTTTCTGCCGAAGCTAAGAGCTCCGCCTTTTTGGGCCCTTCTCCGACCATCAGAAAATGAATTTCTCTGTTATCTTGAAGCTGCTTTGCCGCTTCGATAATGGTTTCTAAAGCTTGAGCGACTCCATGGATTCCGGCATAGATGGCTATAAACTTGTTTTCCAATCCGAGCATGTTACGGACCCGAATGCGACCCTCAGGACGAAATTGAAATAGATCCACATTTGCCCCATTGGGGATAAAAGCCAATTTCTGGGTTGAAATTTTGCGCTCAACCAAACGACTCAAAATCCCTTGGGTGACTACGACAATGGCCTTAGACCTTCGGTAACAGGCCTCTTCCAACTTGGTAGCCAATCCAACAGCTTTTAGGCTCATAGCTTCTCCTAAGGCGACTGCCGACTCCGGCCATAAATCACGGACCTCGAAGACCATGGGGATACGATGAATAAAACTGAGAACCAAACCGGCTCCTCCCACAAATAATGGCGGAGAAGTCGCATAGATCAAATCAAAAGGTCTTTGAGCAAGGAGGATACCTGCAAGAGTCGCGTGGATCATATAACTCAGGTAGAATGCCAGGCGAGTGTACATATTTTTTGTTGTTGAAGTTTTGACCCAGACGCGGATGACATCAATGCCATCCAGATTGGCCCGCTCAAAAAGTTTTCCTTTATAGGCAGGGGGAATGATTCCACTCGGATGGTTTGGAACTTCAGAAATCATTGTAACATGATGACCGGCCCTGATGAGACCGGTGGCCATTTCATAGGCACGAGTTTGTGTGGCCCCAACTTCAGGTGAAAAATATTGCGAAAGATAAAGAATGCGCATATTAATTTCTCAGTTTAGAAGTGAACGATACAAATGATCCAATTCACTCGTGAAAGTTTCCCAATTGTACCGTTGCAAAATGGCCTGGCGGCCATTTTCGCCTGCGAAGCGAGCTTCTTCAGGATGTTCCCACCAGTAAATGACATGATGCACTGCAGCTTCGGGGGCCAGTGGATCAATCGTCACGCCGCAGCGAGTCTCCTCGAGTATAGAGGCAATGGGAGAGAAATTGCTCGCAACAACAGGAAGTCCCGCGGCCATATATTCGAATAGTTTCACAGGCAGTGCCGCCACATAACGCGGTTCGGGCTGCAGAATGACAAGCCCAATATCTGCCTCTCGCAGTAGCGCGAAGACCTTTTTATAGTGGATCCAATAAATAATATCCAAAGCCTCTCCCAGTTCTTGGCAATATTGACGTACATGCTCTTCTTCTTCCTGCGACGTAAAGACACCGACCAGTCGTAAGCGGGCTGGAATCCCTTTTTCACGTAAACGCCGCAAAAGGTCAATATAGATCAGCACTCCCCGATCGACCGAAAGCCTTCCGATATAGATCAGGGTGAGAGAGGTATGATTGAAGACATGCGTTGTCTCTGCAGCATAATGTCGATTCGGGTAATGGCCTATGATGACTACACGCTTGTTCATTTGCCGATAGGTTGCCCCTAATGATTCGTCTACAGTCACCACCGTAGATGCTGCGCGAGCACTCACACGTTCTGCGAAATCGATGAGTCTGTAAAGCAGCTTTCCACAAGGACCATGGAGGCGGGGTTTACAGAGAAGGGCGTAATACTCGTGGGCATCGTAAACAACCGGCCGCCGGTGTATTTTCCCCCAAAGAAGACCGAGCGGGAGGGTGTCGAAGTCGTGGCAATGAATAAGATCCGGACCGAGACGATTTAAGATCGGGAGAGTGGCCAACCAAAAGCGTGGCAGATGGAGGAGTTGTCTCATGCCGATTCCATATGCCGAATGGATTGCTTGAACACGAAGAACGTGAACACCCGATTCCAGTGTCTCTTCCGGTTCCATTTCCGAGAGACGGTCCCAACAGACGATCGAGATTCGGTAGCCTAAAGCCGCCAAACTCTCAGCTTCCTTCAGGACTCGTGGGTCAGGTCGGAAGGCATTAGATAAGAGCATTACCGCATGGTTCATGGTCTTTCTCATATTTTTCCATGGCGAGTTTCTCATACAGGGCTTCCATCTTCATCATCTCGCGTTCGTGGTCGGCTCGTTCATGGATGAGATCCTGGTTAACCTGTCGAAACTTAGTGACTAAGTCAGGGTGATATAAGAGATGAATGACTGCTTCACTCAGTGCCTTCGTATCTCCCACCGGCACCAACAGACCATTTTCGCCAGGGATAATCCATTCCCGAAGGGACGGAAGATCGCTGGCGATTACAGGGAGCCCACAGGAGATGGCTTCTAACAATGAAATGGGGACACTATCTGATGAAGGGATCGAGATTCCCACATCAGCCATCCGATAGATCTCAGGCATCTTCTCCCAAGGTATGGCCTTTTTGATCCAAATGACATGATCCTCAAGACCGAATTTCATGATTTTGTCCCCCAGCTTTCTTTGATAGGTAGGCTCCGGGTTAAAATTGATTAAGACAAGTTTAACGTTTGGAATAATTCTAAGAACTTCAAGAATGGCTTCCAGGATTGTCTCTTGGTTATAGATAGGATGGATGGCACGAAAGCTAAGCACGACGGGACCATCACCTATCCCTAACTTTTTCCGCAGTTGATTTGTTTGACCGATCGGACGAAAATAGTTTAGATCTACTCCCCAATGAATAAGGCAGGTTTTTTCCGGTTGAGCTCCAAGTAGAGAGGCTTGTTGAAGCAGATTTTTTGAACCAGCCGTGATCAGGTCTGCATGGTTCAAAACATGGGATGTCAAGTAGCGACCCAGTCGAGAACGGTATGGGTACTGATATAGATCAGTTCCCCAGGGGGTGACCACAAAAGGATGAAATCCTGTAAACGATCCTATCCAGCCCGCCTTAGTGACCCGATGGGCATGGAGGATGTCAGGTTTCCACTTTTTGATGATTTGTCGGGTCCAAATGATCCAGGCCAGATATTTAAGCTTAGGAATGTTTACACGGGCGGGCAAATCATACAATGAAATGGAATGCCAGGGTTCGCCAAGTTTCGTATCACCAATCAAGGCAACCTGGTGTCCCCGGTTGGAAAACCACTTCAACCAACGTCGGGTATGGATACTGTTAGGATTGGAGATAAAACAGATTCTCAACCACTGTCTCCTTTATGCCGCGTCGATTAAAAACTCGTTGAGGTTCAAGTTTATGTCTGTTGAGTGTTTGAAGAAATTCTCTTTTCAGTTAATCCATCTGTTACTGATCAGGAAAAGTGAGAAACGACCTGAGTAATTTTCCTTCTTTGATTATGATAATTGTACAATATAAAGCGAGGGATATTACACTTACTATCAAAACCAGCCAGTGTCTCCCAGGGGAAAAAACCTTGGATAATAGTAACAAGAGGAATATGGGGATAGAATATTGACCAGATCGAAATAAAATCTGAAAGGCGAATGAATAAGGCACCCCTGCGAGATTTAAAGCCCAGAAAGCCATACCGCCATACACGAGAACCCCGGTCCCTGTCCAAAGCCATAAGGTGAGATCGATATTATTGAGCAAGCCGCCCACAAGGAGGGCAAAAAGGCGGGTTAAAAAAATAGACAGATGAACGATCAAGGCAAGGTCTTGACGTTCCAGGGCAATGAACAGGGCGCTCAAAGGTGAAGCAATAAATAGAAAAAATAACCATGGCCCAAGGATTTGCGCATATCTTCCTGCCTCCGACCAGTTGAGTCCAAAAACAACGGAGAAGAGTTCTTGGCCTGCAAGGGTCAGGATCAAAGAAGGCAAAAAACCACAGAAAACCAGAACCTGAAATACCATTTGAACCGTTTGGGAGAGGATTTTCTGGTCGTCCCGAATCACAGAAATCCTCTGGAAGAAAACACGGGCAACTGCATTGCCAACCAATATTGAAGGAAGCAAGACGACACGATTGGCCAGGGCATAATAACCTACAATCGTCTGGGAGAAAAAAGCAGAGAGCATCAAGGTCGGTAAGAACCATGAGAGATTGTTCATGAACTCTCCCCACACATTAATGACGGGAAATTTCCAGTAACGCCTTAGGCCAAACAGGATCCGATTGAATCGAAGAGATTCTCGAAGAATTTGATAGACCTCTCGGCCAATCTGGACATAGAGGGCCAAAGTAAAAATAATGGTTCCGGCAAACCAAGACCAGATCAATCCACCCGCATTTGCCTGGCCTACAGCACTCATCACCATAGGAGTTGCACTTGTCGTGATGGAGGCGGATACACGGGCAACCGATAAACGTCCAAAATATTTTCTACGGGAGTTCCATGCGTTTAGGGATTGGAAGAGACCCTGGATAAATAGGGCTCCTGGTACAATCCATAGATAAGGACCTACCTCGGGTGATTTCAGCATGCGGATAATCGATTCCTGTTCAACCCAAAACAGGAAACCAACCACCCCACTGAAGACGAATGCAATGGCCAGGCTTCCCATCAAAAGATTTATGGCATCTCCATCTTGTTCGGGTAACATGATCGCGTATTCGTAGCGCAGGCAAACGATAACCGAGAAAAGGCTGATGATGGCTACCCAAACAGAACAGGTCCCAAAGGCTTCGGGAGGAAAGAGTCGAGAGAGAATTGGGGCAGTGACAAGTGTAATAGCCTGAGCGACCACTGCGCCGGTGACCAGTTTTAACACATGTCCGACAAACCCATCCCGCATCTTTTTGGCCATCCGCTCTAAATAAAATTCTACAAACGAGAAATTATTACAGCCCACAATAAAATTCAAGGGTAAAAATTAGACAGGGGTAATCCCTCAGTAACCGGTTCAAAGATACATGGGTTTCGGGGGCGGGCTATTCACCCGGAGCGTTTCAGCGGCGGATCCTTTGTCTGCTGAATGGCTGCCCGCGGTGGCTAACCTCAAGAATCAACGATGGAATTTATTACGACGGTTCGTGAATCATGTCAAATGAAATCGCCATGCTGAAACGCGAGGAAGGAATAGGCCGTCCCCGGAACCGAACACACAGCACCCGTAACGGAGAAGTTACAGACAGGGTAATTCCTCGATCTCAGGAGGTTTGGGGGCAAAAGGGTTTTATGAAAATTTTCTTTACAATCCAAGGGAAATAATATAACAAATCTTTATAAAATGATTTTTCTCAAAGTCTGACGATGCAAACCAAACTTAGTGTCTTCTGTGAAAAAATCATCGAGGCAGGCTGGTTAGTAGCCCTGATCGTCGTCCCGCTTTTCTTCAACATATATTCCCACCGGGTTTTTGAGCCGGACAAACTTTCTCTCCTTCAATCTATTGCGCTATTAATCGTTGCTGCCTGGGTCATTCGTTTCATCGATAGCGGTGCTATTCGCAGCCACGGCGAGGTTGAAAGAATACAGGGAACAAATTTAAGAAAATGGATATTCAATATCCCCTTGGTTCTACCTACCCTTTTGCTTGCCGGCATCTATCTTCTAAGCACATTTTTATCGATAACGCCAGGAATCAGTCTATGGGGTTCCTACATCCGTTCGCAGGGCACCGTGACCATATTTTCTTATCTTATTGTTTTTTTCTCAATCCTCGGGCTGATGAGGAGATGGGAACAGGTCAACCTTCTATGGGTCATTCTCATTCTGACCAGCGTCCCTATTTCAATCTATGGCCTCCTGCAGCATCTCCATTTGGATCCTACCCTGTGGGGGGGGGAGAGAGCGGCAAGTGTTCCGTCGAGGGTTGTCTCCACCATGGGGAATCCCATCTTTTTGGGAGCCTATCTCATCATGGTAATACCTGTGACCCTGGCCCGAATCGTTGAAACATTCTCGGCCTTTCTCGATCAGGGGCGAAGGAGCATTTCATCTATTCTGCTCATTTTCTTATTTATATCTATTATGGGCATTCAGCTCCTCTGTCTCTTGTTTACACAGAGCCGCGGCCCCTTCCTGGGGTTATTGGGGGGGCTTTATTTTTTTATCTTCCTTTCCCTTCTCTACCTTCGCCGGAAAGATGCAAATCAAGGATGTTTAAATCGTAATGAAATAATCAAGGCACTCGTTTTCACTGCCCTTAGCATTCCTGTTGGAGTGATTCCTGCTTATCTATTCCTTACATTCTTAAAAGGGGGGTTCCGTTGGCTCTGGTTCAGCTGGTTGATCCATGCTGTTTTGATAGGAGGGATCCTGATTCTCTTGGTTCTGCCTCATCCCTCCTTCTCCTCTTTCCAAAAATTTCCGTTTCTGGGACGTCTCATTCAGCTTTCGGACACCGAAACCGGCAGCGTCAAGGTCCGCATGCTTATCTGGAAGGGAACGATAGAGTTGCTGAAAGCGGACCCTTTAAGAGCGGTCATCGGATATGGTCCGGAATCCATTCAAACGATTTATTCCCGTTATTATCCTCCTGCATTAGCCCAGCATGCTTATCGCTCTACCCCGGTAGATCGGTCCCACAATGAAACCTTCGATGTTTTAGTGACGACAGGTTTGCTCGGCCTCGGAGTTTACATATTTTTCATTGTAGGGATATTCCATTTTGGTCTGAAATGGCTTGGATTTTTGAAGTCCAAGAGAGACTATCTCTTACTGTTTTTATTCATGACCATAGGGGGGGGCACAGGAGTCCTACTGCCCAAATGGATCGAAGGAACTTACAGATTATCAGGGTTAGGACTGCCTTTGGGACTCATTTCGGGAGCCATTTTCTGTCTCATCCTATCAGGAATGATTTCTACTCAGAAGGCCGTTGATCTAAAAAAGCCCTGGTTATTGATAGGGTTATTTTCGGCACTTGTCGCGCACCTTATTGAGATCCAATTTGGGATTGCAGTAGCTGTTACCCGGTTCTATTTCTGGATTTATTTGGGCCTATTTGTCTTGATGGGTTTAAATTGGATTGGAGGATCATCCGATGAGGAGCAGGCTGAATCTCGAGCCAAGGCTGGAGATTCAGCATCTCAACCATACACGGGAATAGTTGCGGGGTCGTTCTTGATGGCCACCATGTTGTTTACTCTGGGATTGGATTTCATTAACAATCCTAAACTCGAGCAAAGTTGGCTAAAGATCATTCAGATTTCACTAACCACCCTTGGGGCCCCAGGGAGTTTCCAATCTTCTTATGGGGTGCTCGTTATGTTTCTGCTTACCTGGCTCATTGGCGGTTTTATCGTAATTTCTGAGAATGGATATCAAAACTTTTTGAATCAAAGGAAAGAAGGGAAAGAAGGGTGGACATTTGGAACAGGTATTTATATTTATGTAACTCTCCTGATCTTCCTTATAAGTATCATCATCCATGCCCGTAATATAAGACCGGCCCTGGATCCTTCGAATACCATCATTTTTTATTTTATAGGGGTGGTGATTCTTATTTCTCTTGTTGCCTGGTCCTTTTCTCTAAATTTATCGTTACCTGTTAAGTTCCGCAGAAAATTTGTTTTTTGGGTTTACCCGATTATGGTTTTGATTACCGCCTTTGTGATTTTCTCCACCCATGTTAATCCGATCAGAGCGGATATCTATTTCAACCAGGGTCAAGTATTGAAAGACAGGAAAGATATCAATCAAGCCATTCAATTCCACCGACGTGCCATTGACCTCGAACCGAACCAGGGCATCTATCATGCAGGACTCGGCCAGACCTTGATGATCAAAGCAGGGATGCAAAGTGACTCCGATGCAAAAAACCAGTTCTTCGAAGAATGTTTTAAATCTTTGGAGCGGGCACGCCAGATCAATCCTCTGGATTCGAAAACCTATTCGCTGCTCGGCTACCTTTTCCATAAATGGGGAGAGATGGATTCCAACCCGGAGGGAAAGAGGGAGAAGCTAAACCGGTCTCATGCCTACTACAAGCAGGCGTCCCATTATGCTCCTCACAACATTTTAATCTACCATCTTTGGGCAAAAACCTTTTTAACCCAGGGAAACTTTGACGGTGCCCTGGAAAAACTAAAAATTTCCTTGTCTTTGGATCCTCGATTCGCCCCAACCTATTTTAATCTCGGTGAAATTTATACGGTGCAAGGGAAGATTGAAGAAGCGAAAGACTTCTTCCTTGAGGCTCTCCGGATAGACCCCAATCAGCCAACTGTGCGAAGCACCCTCGGACTGATCTATCTCAAGTCCGGCCAAATGGAGCTGGCGATAGAGCAAAACCTTGAGGTCCTTCAGCTTTTGCCCAACGATTTCAGGAGTCACAATAATTTAGCTTTAATCTATCAGAAAATGGGGCGGTTTGAGGAAGCCTTGATGCATGCCCAGGAGGCTCTCGCCTTGTCGCCGGAAAGCGACCGGCCGGCAATCCAAAAATTTATAGACCAGGTGAAGACGAAGAGGCCCCGAACAAATTAAAATGATCGAGAAAGAGATCTGATGCTAAAATATATACTTATCTTTGCAAGTGCTCTGGCGATTGCGATAGGGAGCATCCCTTTCCTTAAGCGAATTGCTGTCCGCTGGCATTTTACAGACAAGCCCGATATAAGAAAAATTCACACGAAACCTGTTCCCCTGCTTGGCGGGATTGCCATCTATTTGGGGTGTGTGATCGCACTTTTTCTATTCGATCGATTTTATATTCCCCAGCTCATCAGCATTCTGATCGGGGCAACCCTTGTTTCTTTTCTTGGCTTATGGGATGATCGCCAGGCCCTTAGGCCCTTTTTAAAGCTTGCTGGGCAGTGTCTGGCAGCGAGTATCCCGGTGCTTTCGGGAATACAAGTTCATTTTCTTCATCACCCCTTGCTCAACGTCATTGTATCCTTACTTTGGATCATCGGCATTACCAATGCAATGAATCTTCTCGATAACATGGATGGTCTTTCAGGAGGAGTGGCCATGGTGGCTTCCATTTTTTTCTTTTTATTGGCAGTCATGAACGGGCAATATCTTGTTGCAAGTTTGACAGCAGCCCTCCTGGGCGCCTGTATCGGTTTCCTATACTATAATTTGAACCCTGCAAATATTTTCATGGGAGATACGGGGAGCCTCTTTATCGGCTTTATGCTCTCAATGGTTGGCATTAAATTGCGCTTTCCCCACAATACGGACTTGATAACCTGGATGATTCCGGTAATTGTCCTCGGTGTTCCCATTTTCGATACGGTCTTGGTGGTGATATCACGACTGCGGCGGGGCCTCAATCCCTTTACGAATCCCGGAAAAGACCACCTTTCGCACCGATTGGTTGCCATGGGAGCAACAAGGCGCGAAGCCGTATTAATCCTTTATCTTGTATGTTGCGGTCTGGGTGTAATCGGGATGTTCATCATGCATGCAAATATATTTGAGGCTTATCTAACGGGTGGGCTGCTCCTCGTCTTAGCCATCTTTACTTTGTGGAGGTTAGAGAGAGTGGAAGTCTAATCAAAAGTGGAGTTTTATAAAAAATATGAAATCCTTTTGTCAATTTTCTTGCAAAATCAAGAAATGCGGGTTTATTTTCAAAAAACACCGCAGCAATCATTGATTTCATGTATATCAACGAGGGAAAAGTTTTTCCACTCGGGTGGAAATGAATTGGTAAAAAAGAGAAAATCACTTCCACTTTTTAATAGACTGAAAAATCATGCCAATTGGAAATAGCTAATAAAAACAAAAGGATAAGAAAAAGTTAATATTTGGCATAGGGTTTGCATAATCTATTATATTTTATTTCATAAAGGAGGGGGAACCGATGAAATTGAATATTTTCAGAAAAATTCTGATATCTCTGCTAATAATTTTGGCCTCTATGTCTGTCCCATTTAGCCTTCCAACAGTTATAGCAGATGGGGTAGATTGGGATTTAGATAAGCAGATTTCAACAGATCAAGAGAATTGGTATGATAATCTTGGAAACGTAGAAGTTGGGACAGATATATCTTATCGAGTTGTTCTTACCAATTATACTTTTTACCCCTTGAATATTCTTTTAGATGATTCGATGTATGGTAATTTTACAACCACGGTGGGACCAGTACAGTTAATCGTTTCAGGTTCAAATGGAGGAGTTATTACTTCAACAATCCCTGTTATCTCCTACTTCGACTATGGGCCATACCCTGCATTGTTAGGATTCCAATCAAACGTTGTTACGGGCACTGTAATTTTTGCCGGTTTTACATCTACTATACCTATTAATCCTTCTTCGTTTGTAGATATAGCTTCATACACTGGTATATCTTCTGCCATCCCAGAACCCGCCACCATGATCCTTATCGGCTCCGGTCTTCTGGGTCTTGCAGGATTACGGAGAAGGTTAAAAAGGTAAACTAAAAATTTAATTGGCATAAAAAAGGCAGGACCAGAGATGGACCCTGCCTTTTTTGTTGTTTTCCTATCGGTAACGGTTAACGTTTATCGTTGTCCAAGAGTGAAAACGCATAGGCAAAATTATTGAAGCAATACCTGAGAAAGATGTGAGTCATCTAATCGCTTCGACTTCTTAGAATAGGACTCTCCAAGGCTTTCTTGAAGAAATAATCCAACACTCTTCTTGAACTCTCCACTCGAATTATAGATAGCTTCCCTTGAGTTCTCTTAATTGAGTAGAAGTTCTTTTCATTGATAAGCAATAGGATCAGATCCATCCATCCCTCTTTTCCCTTTTGATCCTTTAATACCTGAAGGAGTTCTCTCCAGGTCATCCCCTCCTCCAACTCTTCTCTATCCATCTTCCCCTTGATAAAATTGATCACCCTTGCCAGGCGAAAAAGGGTTAACAAATCGAGTCGGCTAAACTCCTCTGTTTCAATGGGAAGGGCGCTTGATCGCCACTGCGAAGGATGAGCGGGAAGGATGCCGTCCATTTTACACTTCTTAAAAAGAGGGGTTCCGGGTGTAGGGTAATAGACACTGGGGCCGATGAGAACCTTTCTCCCCATTAGGTAGATGAAGGTATCCACCATCTCCTCAATCGTTTGTCCGGGCATTCCAAGAATGGCATAGGCAATCACATGAAGGCCAACCTGCTCTGTCTCCTTGAGGATGTGATCAAATTCAGAAGTTCCCTTCGGCCTCCTCATTTTAACTTTCGTTGTGGGATCAATGCTGACATAGGAGAGATTGATCGTATGAAAACCTGCTCTTTTCATGAAGGTGAGGAGCTCTCCATCCAGAGAGGTAAACGAAATACCGTTCATCGCGGAAAGCTCGATTTTCCCTTCTCCAAAACGTTCGATCATAAGGCTCATCAATCTTTTCGCCCGCCCTTGATCAAGGGTGAAATTGTCATCCTCGATATCAAAGGCCTGGATATCATATCGCTCTCGGCACTCGATCATCTCTTTAAGGACGGCCTCTGGAGTTCGAGTCCTAAAAGAGGTCCCCATCACAAGATGAGTGGAGCAATAGGCACACTCATGCGGGCAACCTCGGCTGGTGATGATCATCGTGGACCGCTTCTTACCTATCCGGTATTGACCCAGATCGAGAAATTCCCTTGTCGGAGGAGGAAGGATATCTAAATCCTGGATAAAGGTTTGAAGAGGATTGATTTTTATTTCTCCCTCTTCTCGATACCCAATTCCATCGATGCCTCTGATGTCTTTGGCTTCCTTCTTTCCAATCTGCTTTAAAAGAAGAGGTAACCGAACCTCCCCCTCTCCTAAAACCACATAATCCACTAAGGGGCTTTGAAGAACACCCTCCGGATCACAACTGACATGGGCCCCGCCCATGATAACGATTTTCCTTTCATCCCACTTCTTGATGATCCGCGCCATCTCAAGGGCTTCTCCATGATAGGGGGTAAAGGAGGAGGACACTCCAAAAACATCCGCCTTTGAATCTTTGATCTTTTGCTCGATCTCTTTTGAGTTCATTCCGAAATGATAATAACCTGTATAGAGTTTGAACGGACTTCGGTCATCAAAGGGATAGAAATCCCTAAGGTAGGAAAGTTCTGAAGGAATGGGTATGGATCTCTTCCTTGCTGTCTGACCATCAAGAATCTCGACCTCATGACCATCTGTTTTCAATGATGCAGCAAGATAGGCCAGACCAATCGGCTGCGTCCGGATGGAAGTCCGATAGAAATCACAGACGGGCGGTTGAATGAGGAGGATCTTCATTGTTTTAAAAGAAGCTATGAAATTATATTAAACGAAGAGCCAATTGTCCATTTCTGCAACAGGGGGATGCATCACTTTATGAGTTTCCAAACTCACCGAGAATTTCCTGAAACTTTCAGTTTCCTATTTTCTAAAAACGGTGTATATTACGATCCTAAATGAACGATGCGGATATCCCTCGACCCATATAAAAATTTATTCTGAAATTAGCTTGATTCCATATAA
>DCVM01000068.1:0-4433 GCA_002327985.1 Syntrophaceae bacterium UBA2188
TATTCTGGCATATTTAGATAAAATTACAGCGGTGCCTTCAATTGGAAGATGAACCAGAGAGTAGAACAACCATTCTCAATGAACTTGGCTACTGTTTCTTGAGATTAGGGTGGTTTGAGGAGGCCGTGAAGATTTATGAAGAATATCTCAAACTCCTCCCATCCGATAATGACGGCCGATTCTTTTTGGCCAGTGCTTATGCTTCCTTGAAATGGACGGGTGATGCCATTGAGGAACTAAGGACTATCTTATCCACTGATCAGAATGACGTCCTTGCTCATCATGACCTCGCTTTATGTTAATGGACGTCCCTCAATTACTTTTCCCCAGAGGGACATAAGTGAGGATAACGAAAAGCTCAGCCGCGGCGCGTTAGCGCTGCCGGTTTAAGCGACTTGTTGTAAGATCTCATTTCTTGAAAAGGTCGCTGTGCGTGCCGGTCCGTTCAAGTCGAAGAGAGGTTTTATCTGCGGTGTAAATTAAGATCCAGTCGGCTTCAATGTGGCAATCACGCGATGGCTGCCACGGTTCGGTGAGTGGATGGTCTCTGTGGTTCGGTGGAAGTGGAGTGTCCTCAGCCAGAAGTTTGACAACTTCCTGCAACTTGCGTAGGTCCTTTCCCCTTCTCCGCATGCGCTTGACATCCCGGGAAAACTGCTTGGCCTGCGAGACCTTCTTCATTTCTCCCAATTCTTGAACATGGCCTCTAAGGACTCGAATTCCTCAATGTCTTCGCCGCGGCGGCTCTTCTCCAGAGTGGCCGCTGTAAGCTTGTTCGGAATCGCGACCTGGAAAGGCAGACCGCCACGGATGGAAATCTGCTTGTAGAAGATCCGGATCGCCTCCGTGGGAGTAAGGCCAAGCTTGCGAAGGACCCCTTCGGCCTTTTGTTTTGTTTGCGGTTCAATGCGTGCGTGGACGACTGCTGTTTTCATGGTTCTATTGTGTCACATTCGCAACACAGATGCAAGATGTTTTTCCAGGCGCAATTGAAAATGACCAACTTTTTTAGGGAGGACACTCCCTTTTTCCCCCTAAAATTTGAATCCCATTTGAGGGTTTTCTTTCTGAATTATTCCTTTAATCAAATCCACGAACCTTTTTGCCTTCTCCAAAGCATTAGACGCTTCTGATTTTGAAATCGAAATATCAATCTCATAGGTAAAAATATTTCTTTTCCTTCGCATCCGGTCAAACTGCTCCACAATCACCTTAAACTCTCTACCCAAGAAATGGGACATGAACTCCACTACTGTTTTATGCTGATACCCGTCCGCCGGCCGGAACCCCTTCAACAAAGTGAACTACCCCGCAGCAAGCTGCGGGGCATCAAATTCTCTAAAAAACTTTCCTCCCCCTTGATGGGGGAGGATTAAGGTGGGGGTGATGATAAGATCATTTCCCCCTCACCCTAACCCTCTCCCCCCAGGGGAGAGGGAGGCCATTCATCCCCCCAGCAGAGCTGAGGGGTATTCTGGCATATTTTTATAAATGCCCTTGCCGCATGTAACATCGCAAGATAGGCCACCCTATAAGCAATCCCTTCATCAATATCTAAATTGGCTTTTGCTGTTTTCAAATCCTTGTGCGCACGTAAAATCAATTTTTCGACTGCTCTTATATCGGCCTTTTGTTTCCTCAACAATCCCTTTGATAGAGATCTTCCAAGAATTTCTCATAAGTCATTTTGGCCCCCAACAGCAAATATCTTAGGATGTTTACGAAGATCTATAACAAACGGATCCTTCTCGTCCATTTTCTTCTTCCATTCATCTCTTCTGAATATACGGTAATTGATCTCCCTTTTTAAAACTTTTTCCAGTTTGTTTATTTCTCTTAACAATCTGGAGTCATTGAATCTTCCGATAATAAGTAGATCAATATCGCTTTTTGCAGCCTCTTCGTGTTTTGCAAAAGAGCCGTAAATGAAGGCAACCTCAATCCCGTTTATCTTGCTCAAAACCTCCCTCAATAGTCCTTGGACGCCGATCGTTTTAAATACGATGCTTTTCAGTTCATCAAATAGGGGATAGGACCGATTAAGAAGATAATACGTCAGATTGCCCTTTCTTCTGAATAGGAAGACGCCCTCTTCCTCAAGATGGACCAGTTCTTTTCGAATCATGCTCACAGGGATATTGAGAATACGCTCCAACTCCCGGAGATAATATTCATGATCCGGATTGGTAAAATACAGTCTGAATAATTCTTTTCGAGTTTTTGACTTAAAGATCTTGGAGATATCCATAAAGGTCGTAATATTTCTGTATTACAAATGTAATCTTTTTATATTACAATGTCAATCGAATTTT
Source organism: Syntrophaceae bacterium UBA2188 (assembly GCA_002327985.1). Lineage (GTDB taxonomy): Bacteria > Desulfobacterota > BSN033 > BSN033 > UBA1163 > UBA1163. The sequence goes on from DCVM01000068.1 coordinate 2,313, forward strand.
ATTCTGCCGTCGAGATAGAATGAGTGAAGGATATTTCTGAAAGTGCCTGGTTCAAAATGAAATCGATGCGGAACGAATAACCTAATGACTTACCTTTCTTTGAGCTTTAACGCTATGCGCTATGCCCTTTGCGCTATGTGTTATTTTGAAATGGCCAACTTTTTTAGGGATGCCGTCATATTTTAGAAATGTCAAGATTCAAGACTTGAAACCTATTTCATCTTATATCAAAAATGGATTTACAATGGTAACAGACTCAATGACCTGTCCATCTTGAAAGTCTTCTGAAAGAAGGAATTCAGACTTTGAGGTAATGGCAGCCTGAAGAATGAGGCTATCCCAAAAAGAAAGATGGTATTTTATTTGCAAATCAATGGCTCGAAGAATATTTTTCCCATCATTCACAACCAGCGGCCATTGAACGAGGTCAAAAATGATCTCCTTTGCCATCTCGGGGCGAATTGGATTTTTTACCTTCTGTGTCAAACTCACAAAAAGTTCCTGAATGACCTGTGTACTGATAACCCCGGTACGGTGTGTCCAGAGGAGAGAAAGAACTTCTAAAGAAGTTTTCCATTTTTTACCTGCACTTGAATCGTACGCGTAAACCAGAAGGTTGGTATCGACAAAAAATTTACCTTTGGTATAATTCATCTCTCTCCCAGGAAATCTTTCCCTTTGTGCCAAGTGGAATTCCCTCCTTCATTCGTTTTATTTGCCGATCAGCAGAAGTACGATACCCTTCTTCATTTTCAGCAGTCATCTGAAGCAGTTCTCGGACCAGTTGGTTTAAAGAAATACCCTTCTTGGTCGCCAGCATTTTCCCCCTTTTCAGGATCTCCTTGGGTAACGAAAGGGTAATATTTTGCCTTTCCATGAGAAGCCTCCTTTCTTAAAAATTCCAACCTTACTTATTTTTGCACATATTTATGTGTAAGTCAAGTTCTTTTCGGTCGACAACAGACGTGTGGGAGGATGAGGAAATTGACTACAAAATGGAAGCACCTCAAAAAATTGTGCTTCCCGGAGAGGAATTAATCATTTCCTATTGTGCGCTCGGCAGCGCACCTTGCCGGCCAGTCTGCGCTTTGGTTTTTCTTCGAGCTTTGCCTGCCCGCCAAATCTTCAGCATAGGCGGGAGCTTTCAGCTTTCAGCTTATTATTGACTCAATAACCCAATGACCTTTCTTGCTTTGAGCTTTAACGCTATGCGCTATGCCCTTTGCACTTTGCGTTATTTTGAAATGGCCAACTTTTTTAGGGATGCCACCCCGTCCTCTATTCGTAATGAGTCCACATTCGAATGACCTTGACGGTCCTGATTTTTTCCAGAACTTGGTAGACGAGTCGGTGTTGAATACTGATACGACGGGAATAAGCCCCCGAAAGATCTCCGGTCAGCTTTTCAAAGCGTGGAGGGGTCTGAAAAGGATTTTTGGAGAGGATTTCAAGTAGCTTTTCAGCTTTTGGTTTCAGGCCTGCCGCGGCAATCTTCTTTGCATCCTTCTGGGCTTGCTTGGTATAGACAATCCTCCACGTTACCATCCAGGCTTCTCGCTGCACTTTTTAACGGATGTCTTGAGACCTTTCCGAATAGATTCTCTCATGCCGGGAATCGATAAGAGATAGAGTGTTTCTTGAATGGATCGCCAGTCCTCCTCGGAGATCAAGATAGCATTCGACCTTTTACCCGTGATCTGGATCGGCTCGTGGGATTCTCCAGCCTGGTCAAGCAATTTATAAAGGTTTGCCCTGGCTTCCGTGGCCTTAATGGTTGTCATATGGATCACCTCAATAATCAACGTACATGAAAACGTACGCAATGTCAAGAGCCTTAAACTTTTAGCCCTGAACTTACTAATATCTCAATAACCCAATGACCCAAGCATGACTTAATCATTTGTTTCAAGCATTAATCCTTTCTCTATTCGCTATGCCCTTTGCGTGCCTTTGAAAAGGGCCAACTTTTTTATGGATGACACCAAATCTAAATTTCTGAATCCCAAGCCCTGATGTCCCTCATTTTCCACTGATCTATTATGTAGATTAAATCGATATTTTGTGATATTATTATTATGTGAATAGGAAGCCTTTAATTCAAACAAACCCTTATCTAAAAGG
>DCVM01000068.1:4457-12848 GCA_002327985.1 Syntrophaceae bacterium UBA2188
ATCACGGCGCTGAAGACCGTCTCCATAGGCTTATAGTCCCGATTTAAACCAGCTTGTACGGCCCTGAAATACTCCTGCCTTCTCCGACCCTTTATATTACCAAAATCCAACGGTGGTAGTCCTGCCTGTAAAGCCATCAAGATCGCCAGAAGACGGGCGACCCGTCCATTTCCTTCTCTAAATGGGTGGATCAATAATAATTCGGTGTGGACGACGGCGATGGCTCTGGCTATTGCACTCATTTCAGTAAACCGGCAAGGAGTATATTCACGAAGTGGTCCTTTCTCAAACTCCACCATCAATCTTGGAATCTGATTTGCGGCAGCGAACGGGAAGTCCCCCTTACTGAGATTCACTTGTCGATACTTTCCAGCCCACGCATAAATGGGCTCAAGCCACATCTTATGGATTTTACGCACATCCGACGCAGTGAAACGATGAGTCTGATCGTAAATCCTCACCAATTCCTCCAGTGTGCGCAACTGCTCTTGTGCCTCGACATGATCCATCTCTCGCTTACTTTTGATCCCTAACAAATTTCTGAGCACTCGACCGTGGGAGCCCGGTTCAAATTGAGCCTCGATCAAACCCGAGGCATCATAATGTCCACCCTTTTTCATTATGAATTATCTTCCTTTGCTATTCTCACGCAATAACCAATGAGTGACTCAATAACCCAATGTCTTATCTTGCTTTGAGCTTTCACCTTTCAGCCTTGAGCTGCAGGGAATGACCAACTTTTTTATGGATGACACCTTTTCATGGAGAGATGGATAGCGATGAGGATAGAATTTCCAAATATTTTACTGTATAGCCACATACTCTGCAAAGGAAGTTGATTCAGGGACGGGTAACCCATCTTCTCGTAATCCATTAATATGCATTTCGATAGCCTGGTACATATTCTGCTCTGCCTCTTCACGAGTAGTTCCTGTCGCCGCACACCCAGGTAGATCGGGTGAGTAGGCTGAATAGTTACCATCTGCCTTTTCGATCACGATAAGAAAACGATACATATTTACTTGACCTCCTTCAGTTTTGCCTGCTTTAAAATGCTATTAAGGGTGNNTATTGCCTATGACTCCCTTTTGTTTCAACCAAATACCAGCCTTCTGCTTCTATCAACCTTATAATATCACGGATTTTCATATATCATTCTTTCATTATCTATGCCTGACCACTAAATTTTCAATATTTTATCAAAGGATTGGATTCTTATCAACTTATTTGGTGCAATAATTGAGATGGAGTTTTTTAACGGAAAAATGGAGTTAGAAGTGGCAGGAGGCCTTGACTTCAATATGAAGTCGGAAATACTCTTGAAAAGTTGACTGAAAAATTCAGTCAACTACTACTCAACGATTCTGAGACCCAATAACTCAATTACCCAATGACCTAATAACTTGTTTCGAGTTTTAATCTGTTCGCTTTGCTCTATGCCCTTGGCGCTCTGCGTGTTCCTGTGGTTTTAGCTTTACATTCCGCATTCCAAATTCCGCAATCCGCATTGGAAATGGGCCAACTTTTTTAGGGGTGACCCTCTGTGCTTTTCAAAAGAAGACTTCTCTCAAGATTCAAGACCAGACACCTTTAATTATTCTTTTATTTTGCAGGATCCTTCGCCTCCTTGGTAAAGACCGCTTCCATTTCATGGCGGAAGCGCACCGCCTCGCTGTCTTCGGCAGCCACGTCCGCCCAATTCAACACCCTGCCTGCTGCCACGGGTCGCGTGAGCCTGATGCCGTGCGCCAGCCCGATTGGTAAGGCCCCGAGGGCCAGCGAATCCCGGGCCGGCATCAGCTTGCCCCACACCGTGTTCCCGCCCTCCCCATCCAGGGTCTCCCCGGCCTTGAGATCGCTTTTTGCAGTGGCCACCGCATCTGCCCGGAAACCGGTAGGGCAACCTGTAGGTTCCCGTCGGAGCGCCACCGACAGCACGCTGATGCCCAATTCCAGGCCGATCAGGTGAAAGGGTTTGTACATGGCGCTGTAATTCCCCGTGTCGTCCGTCACAAGTCCGTACTCCTTGAAGCACCGTCGAACATAGTCGCTGTCCGCGGCAAAGGTGACATAAACGCCCCAGCGCAGGTCCCGGAAAACCGGGCGGCCGTCCCGCTCCACGCTGGAGATCACCTCCACCTGCCCGCGGTGGTGCAGATGGCCGCCTTCGGCTGCTGGCCGAAGAACCCGAGCCAGATCGTCCACACCGCAGGGCGGAAATTCCAGGCCCCCGGGCGCCGGCGTCAGCCCCGTGGCATTGGCCACAGCGGCCATCTCGATGCCTGACTTGGTGCCGTCAAGAAAGGAGTTGAACATCTGGGCGTTGAAGTCACCTTTGGCCACCATCTCCGGCGTAAAACCGTAGTAGCCCCACACTGTCTCGGTAGTGGACGCATGGTAAACCGGAAGGTACTTGGTGCCCTTTCCTGCTGCCACCACCTCGAAGCCTGCAGCCCGTGCCCAGTCCACCATTTCACAAATGAGGGCTGGCTGGTCGCCGTAGGCCAGGGAATAGACGATGCCCGCCCTCGCCGCGTGCCTTGCCAGTAGCGACCCGGCCAAAGCATCGGCTTCCACGTTTACCATCACGATGTGCCTGCCCTGAGTGCAGCACGCCAGTGCGTGGCGGATGCCGGAAGGCGGGTGGCCGGTGGCATCAATGACCACCTCGATCCCTTCACCGCCAATCGCCGCCATCGCATCCTCCGTGACAAACGTGGCGCCCGTCTTCCTCGCCTCGGACACGGATTTTGCAGCAAACTGCTCCGCCGGCCACCCCGTGCGGGCAAGGGATTCCCTCGCTCGTTCCGGGGACAGGTCTGCCACGGCCGCGACCTGCAGCCCCTTGGTGCGCCTCGCCTGAGACAGGAACATGGAACCGAATTTTCCGGCACCGATCAGCGCAGCGAGCACAGGCTTCCCCTCACCCACCCGCTTCTGCAAAAGACGATACAGGTTCATTTCCAGCTCCTCCTTGTATTTGAGGGACACAGGTCAAACAACAGAAGTCCGGCCCTTGAGACTGCTACAAGCTTTTTCCCGGTCCGGACGGACTCGATTTCTTCTTGAGATGTTTGTCCAGTTCCGCCCTGGGAAAGGCACGATCTATAATGTCGTCCTCTTTCATCTCCACCCCAACTTATTTTTCAAGCTGCATCCATACTTTATTAAATCTTGAACCACTAAAGGCTCTCTTCTGCTATGGTTACCAAATAATGCAATGATCCAATGACCAAACAATGGCCAACTTTTTTAAGGATGACACCGGTCAATAGTGTAGATGCGACACCTAAGCTTCAACTGACAGAAAAAGACGTCAATAAACCTAAAATATCCCTTGCTTTTCTCCCATTTAAGGTTTCTGGTTTCAAATATCCAATTCCTCTCCATTATCCACCAGCCTAACATTTGAGAAATGATCTTTGGACTTTTCCGGATGAAAGGTATGAATCGGAATGATCATTTTGGGACTTAAAGCGTTGGCCAGTCCAATCAATTGGGAGACTGTAGCATGGCCGCTGGTATGCAGTTCCTCAATTCGTACGTCCTTTTCTTTAAAGTATTTTCTTAGATTTCTCAAAGATTCGCTTTGATCAAAGTATCCATGCCACATAGAATAAATCCAGGTGCCTCCCTTAAGATCCAAAAAGGTCTTCAGATCCCAAAGGAATCCGGCCCGGATCAGCATAACCACCCTTCCCTCAATTTCCTTGAGCCGCCTCCAACTTATTCCATTCTTGCGGTGTCTTGACAAAATATCCTTTAAACCAATTCTTTCAAACCTATCGGCTATCCGTTGCGGATAACAGACCTTGATCCTTGGCCAGGAAGCCTGTGGTAACCGTGCGTATTTTTTAAGTCTTTCCAGGACCTCGGCAGTGTAGAAGTCTATAATCAGCATCCTCTTCGTTTGCTTAGCAGCTTTGAAGATGGTAACCAAACGGTCTATGTTCTGGCTCCCAGTAGTGGCGAGCACTATTCCGCTACTTTCCTCGATCAGCTTTACGAACTTCTTTTCAAGTTCATACTCCGAAATCACCCGTTCCTCTGAACGCTCACCGAACAGGGTACCTTCCATGAGAAGAACATCAACTTTTGGTGGATCTTTTAAGAGGAGTGCAAAAAGTCTCGATTTTCTGCCGTGGCCACGAAAATCGCCCGTATAGAAGAGGCTTTTCCCTCCTGCAGATACTAAAAAACCATAAGAGTCAAAGGCTGAATGGTCCATGAGGTATGGTGTTACTAAAAGATCTCCGACCTGGAATGTTTCTCGATCTCGGAAAGCCTCGGATTTAAACATAGGGATACCCCTAGGGCTTACCTCTTTGGAAAGCGCCATCAATTCGACCGATGCCTCTCCGCAAAATACCGGTATTCCCTGCGGTAACACACCAGCAAGTCCATAATGGTCCAAATGAGCATGTGAAAGGATCACAGCGTCTACTTTCTTTACACCTTGCCTCAGGTCTTGAAAAAGTGGCTGGGGAACACTGGAATCTATACCGTCGTCGTAATTATGGGAAAGTGGAAGGCCAACATCCAGCAGGATCGTAGAGCCTTTGAAGCTAAGTTCCACGCAACTCCCACCCACCTCATGAGCACCCCGATGGATAATTAACTTCACTTAGCCACCTCATTAAGTTTTTTATTGCTCCTAAGAGGAATTAACAAGAAGCTGCCATTGGTCTCTTTTTAGTTCCGGTGTGGAAATCGACCCGTCGAGCGTAACAACAGGCAGTCTTTTCGGTCCAATTCTATTTCTCACATCAAATGCTTGCTTACAGTATGTGAGGAATTTATTTTCTGACAGATGAAGGGACATGAGTGAAATCTTTGTGCCGAATACGTGTGCAATCCCATTCAATAGTTCTTGCACTTTTGCCTGGTTGTTACGAGACTCGTGTTCAGGTTGGGAAGTCAGGCGATACGTTTGATAATAAGCTTCGGGTGCCAGGATAACGAGCTCAATGTCATTAAATATAGGAACAGTGGCATAGGAGGAACATGTGTCTTTATTTTCGCAAATGATCCTGTACAGAATAAGATTCTTAAGGCTCTCCAGTACGGCGTAAGAGGGTGAATCACCACTCTTCCAGGACTTCAATTCAACGAAGATGAATTTGGCATCAACTTCTTTGATACCTATATCGATTGACTCTTTTCCGCCACGAATCGGAACCTGACCAAAAAAGTCATCTTTGTTTGATACGACTATGAAACGTTCGAGGGCCTCTTCAGGTCGAAATGGCTTTCTGTCAGGATTGGTGGTAAACTCATATCGCTGTCGAAGCCTGAACAACCTTTTCCCTCGTGGTCTGTTCTCCTTTTTAACAAGTAATTCAAAAATAAGGGTCTTCAAGTCTTCTGGTTTAAAGGGCAATTCTATATCCTCCCTAAGATAGTTCAACCAGCCTTTCTTTTTCCTGAAGAGAGAATAGTTTTTGATGGTGGGATCGAACCTATCAAAGATTTGTTCCATAATGTCTTTATTTTTCATTTTTATCCCATCTGACTCTCACTTTTCACCAAGGAATCCCTATGTCTTCATCAACTCTAACAGGGCGCGGCAGTATTTCTCCATACGAATAAAGTCATGTTTCTTTGGCTTTTTAATCCTTCTCAGGTCCAAGTTATCTCTGAGGTCAGCAATCTTTACTTTTCGTGCCAGAGGATTACGCTTTACCCGCTTAATAAATTGATCATAGTCTTCACCATCACGCTTCGTCAGATAGTCAAGGGATTGTAAAATCTTTTGGGAGTATCCAGCTTTTCGAAGATCTTCCAGAGTATAGTTCGTATCCTCGATAACATCATGCAACACAGCAACGATCCTCTCATCACTAGTTTTCATGCGCAACATAACCCTTAACGAATGGAGAATGTAGGCACTCCCAGCTTTGTCCTTGCAACCCCGATGTGCCTTTACTGCCAATGAAATTGCATCTTCCAATGTTGGCATCATTTTGCCTTAAAGAGAAGTTTAGCTTTGCTAAAAAAGACGCTATGTGCTCTGTGCTACCTGCCCTCCACCGTCTCGCAAGGCGGGACGAAGGATGGATGCGCCAGGCTGTTTTTAGTTTTCAATTCCGCAATCTCTCCGAGCCGGAGGCCGAAATCCGCATTTGGAAGATTTGTTTTCAAGCGGTTTCAATTCCGCAATCCGCATTCCGAATTCCGCATTGGGATGGGCCAACTTTTTTAGTGAGGACACCTAAGTCTTAAATAATTAATCTGTATCTACTTGTTTTTCAAAGTGAATATAAGAACTTTCCCCAAACTATTTGGATGGCAAATCATCTCCGAAACTAAGGTTTCTTAAATAACTTAACTCCCTGCTAACTCCCACTGTTAGCCGCTTTGTGTTTTCTGTATCCAGATTTTGAAAAACCGATCGATGATAATAAATGAGCTATTATCACGGTCAATGACATCTCTTTCCAGAAGGTATTCGATCGCCCTTTGAGCATTCGATGCCGACCGTAAACCATGGCGTTGAATAAAATCTGATGCAAAAGGTTTCACCCCGGTCGGTTCAGATGCCAATCCCTTCAAGAATCTACGTTGATTAATAACAAGAGACTCCCAAAGCGTGGTATAGGCGTAGCTTTCATGGGCGAGAAGAGTCCTGACAGCCGATTCAATCAAATCCTCTGAAATCGGTTCTTTCTTTTCACAAATGTCCCATAAAACGTGACACAGATGTTGAGTGTAGAAAGGATGCCCTTCTGTCAGACGATAAATTGAATGAATCTGCTCTTCATCAATCTTTTTACCCCCATCCAAGAACCTCTTCCGGATAAATGGCAGCCAGTCCTTTTCCTTGATCGGGCCTAAAGGATAATGTCCCCCCGCACGGTAAAGTGGACGCGATCGGTTTAAAAACATCTCTTGAATCAAATGCCTCCGGCTACCAAGAAAGATATATGAGACATCGGTCTGTGTCTGGATGATACTTCGTAGTTGCCGCTCAACCTTATCGCTACCGTATTCCAGAATCTGTTGAAACTCATCAAAGACAACCACTACTCTCCACTTTCCTTGAGCTGCAATCTTCCGAGGCGCCTCAAGTACCTCATCCAATTCTGGACCTGGCTCGCCGAATCGCTTGGTACCGAAGGTAACCTCTGGCCTTCCCTGATCGTTTATGGTCATGCTCGGTGATAGCCTTCCAAAGAAGGACTTTGCTATCTCGAATATCTTCTCTGCCCTGGTGCTCATAGATTCTGCAATGGCTTTCGCCGTAACCGTTGCAAAAGAAAGTGCCCCATCCGTAGGCCACAAGTCCACATAGGCACTCACATATTGTTTCTTTGGTAGTTTATCAAGGGCAAATCGCACCAAGGAGGTCTTGCCGAAGCGTCGCTCGGAGTAGACAAATAATTTCTCTCCATTTTCCATTGCTCTCAAGAGATCTCCAACTTCTTTCCTGCGATTGCAGAACGCATCCCCACCGACCACATCACCATATTGAAAAGGATTCTTCATATTACGCACCTCGCGTAACGCATTTTGCGTAATCTTATCTCTTTTGTAATTCTTTGTCAAAAGGAGTTACTTGGAATGGACGGTACCAAAATATTGGAGGTGGTGTCGATACGGTTAAGAAATAACCCAAAAACTCAATGACAGAACAATTGGGCCAACTTTTTTAAGGATGCCACCTGTCAATAGTGTAGACGCGACACCCAAGCTTCTTATTTATTGGTTCCTTCGTCCCCTTTGATTTTAAGCAAGTGCTTAACGAGGAGCTTTCTGTCCCAAAGTTCAACTTTGTTTCTGGAGGCGAGGGTTTTGGCCTGATTGGTGAAATAACTATTCGTTACGACCATCGCCTTGTCACAATTGTAGTATCCCTTTGATGCCACAGCCTCTTGGACAGCCTTTATTCCAACCCTATTCTTGTACCGCTTTGCCTGGATGACGGTCTTGACCCCATTGTTGATGGCAACAAGATCGGCTCCATAATCCCCGATGTACTTCGTTCGCTCCACCTTATATCCAAGCTTCTCAAAAAAAACTTTGAGGTACTTCTCAAATGTCTTTCCATCCATTTTATCGATATCAACGATCCCCGACCGGGCCAATTTTTGCTTTTCTAAGAGGTAGAATATCAATCTACCAATCAAGATGAGAGCGAGAATTAACCATACGTACCACATCTGTGACATACCGGTTAATAAAGCTTTTGCAGGACTAAACTGCACGATTCCCCCAATTGACCAGAAAGCCAATAGTCATATCATTCTTCCGTTATAATTAAATTCGCATTCCAAAATCCGCATTCTGCATTTTGAACGGCCAACTTTTTTATGGATGCCAACAAATCTCAATTTTTCAAGCCCCAGATGCATTTCTGAAAAGTGCTAATTTTCAACTACGTCCCTGTGTCTA
>DCVM01000015.1 GCA_002327985.1 Syntrophaceae bacterium UBA2188
CTTTTTGCTCATAAATCCTCCGCTCCTTTGGAGTTGCCTTCCGGGCGGAAATTAACCTGATTTCCTCTTCACCCGAATAGGCGTAAACAACAACCAAAATCCTACCTATAATATCTGCTCCAACGGTTACAAAACGCTGTTCACCGTGCCGGGTATCTTCAATCGTTACGGCCATCGGGTCATCAAGCACCGTCGCAGCATGGGAGAACTCGATCCCGTGATTCCGAATGTTTGCCGCGGCCTTTTTTTTAACGTCCCAAACGACTCTCATTCTATTATATGCATATTATATGTATTTGTCAATTTAAATCGTCTTGCCCTTTAAGGTCACAAATTGTGACCTTAAACAAGAAAACAAGTTGTTTTGAAATCACGAATTGTGATTTCAAGATGAAGAGATTCCCCTGAAGCATTTTATTGCCTTAACAACCCAAAGCCCATTCGTTTTTAGAATAGGCTTAAGTTCAATCCCAAAATTTTTAAATATTTGAATCTCCCGCCGGAATTTGCCCCAATATATCAAAAAAACAACGTTATGACAATGGTTATGGAATTGGCAAGGAGATATAAATTTAGCTGTCTAAAATCGTCTTGTGAAATCCCTCACACCTCCCTTTTCCAAAGGGAGGTGTGAGAGTTTACCTTTCTTTCGACATGAGGTGGTCAATCAGTTGATGAAGTGGTGCCACCATCACCCCCTTCTCTATGGGGTACGCTTCTTTAACAGGAGCAATAATCCACACTTCTTGAAACTTCAGGTCGCTCACTGCGTTCCAAAACCCCCGATTCAGATTTGGAGAAGTCGATCCTTTGCATTCGATAGCCACATGTTTATTGCCCTTTTCAAGAATTAAATCGATTTCAGAACCGGAGGAAGTACGGTAGAAGGAAGCCTTCCAGTTCGGCAAAAGAGAAAGAATATTCTCTATGACCAACCCCTCCCAGGAAGCGCCATAAACAGGATGGCCGAGGAGATCATTGTGGTTTTCAATACTGAGAAGCGCATGCAATATCCCGCTGTCTCGGATATAGATCTTCGGCGATTTAATCAGTCTCTTTTTCAGATTGGATTCATAGGGCCGAAGAACCCTGAGCACAAAAGACTGTTCCAGCATATCTATATAAGACCTTACCGTATGATGGCTTACTCCCATGGACTCTCCCAATTTCGAGCTGTTCAGAAGTTGTCCATGCAAGTGAGCACATATTCTCCAGAAGCGCTCAATCGTTTTGGCAGGGGTTCTGAAACCAAGCTGCGGGATGTCCCGTTCAAGAAATGTTCTGATAAAATCGAGACGCCACTCGATACTTTCTTTCTCATTCGGCGCAAGGTAGCTTCTTGGAAAACCACCTCTTAACCAGAGTTTTCTTAACGTTTTTAAATGATGATCCTCAGAAACTTCTTTTAAAACGAACGGAGTCAGTTCAAAATAGGATATCCTTCCTGCCAGTGTTTCAGAGCTCTGTTGAATCAGATCAGGCGAAGCAGAACCAAGTATAATAAACTGTCCATTCTTTCTATTTTCATCCATGACGCTTCTTAACACGGGAAATAGCTCAGGAACCCTTTGAATCTCATCAAGGCAGATTAACTTATCGTTATTAAGGCTGAAGAAGGCTTCAGGATCTCTTAATTTGCTGACATCCGATGGCCGCTCAAGATCTAAATAGACCGCGCCTCCGATTTCAGAAATAATAGCCTTAGCGAGCGTGGATTTCCCGCATTGCCTGGGACCGAGGATGACGACCCCAGGCATATTCTCCAATTTCTGTTCGATGTTTGCTGTAATGATCCGTTTGATATAAGTTTGCATATTGGAACTATACCTTCCAATTTACAATATGTCAAGTTTTATTATATTTCTCTTTTAAAGTTCCTCCAGAATTCACCCCACCCCTACCTTCGCCGAAGCTTCCGCAGGCAGGCTTACCCTCCCCTGTAGATAGGAAGGAGGTGAAGGATGAGGGACACTTCTATGCAGCATATAGTAATGTCTGTAATTGATTTACCGCTTCTTTTAACTTTTCTGCCCCGCCAAAGAAGGCTGCAATCTCTATTACGTTTCCATGTTGAGAAATTGGAGGAACTCTCAATACATCAGGGATGACAAACTGAGCAGTTCCATAATCGGAATATTTATCCAAAAGCTCATTTAGTATAACTTTAGCCTCGGGGCCATATTGGTCGAAAAAGTCTTTCTTCTCTTTTCGAAGCCGATCAGCATGTTCCTGATCCACACAGAAGACAATTGTTTTCGCAAATCGATCATTTTTCTTAAAAAACTCCGTTAGGTGCCGAGCGACAGCCTCAGTTCGAGCGCGTAATGCCACGATGCGTTCAAAATCTGGGGTGTGATATTCTTCGTCTGGAATCTCTTGACCATAACGATCGAGTTCGCCTTTACTCGGGCGCCATCCAGCAGCATCATAGGTAGTGATCACGCGGTGCACTCGATAGGGAGCAAGGAATCCATCATCAATCCCTTGACGAAGGCTATAGGTATAGATCGGGTTTCCAAAATATCGGTAGGTATCCCGATTGTCCTCCCGAAGTGGTGTCGCTGTCATCCCCAACTGGTAAGCTGGTTTAAAATATTCAAGGATCTCTCGCCAATTGCTCTCATCACGAGCACTTCCTCTTTGGCATTCATCTACGATAATAAGGTCAAAGAAGTCTGGAGAATATTCTTTGTAGAGACCAGGGCGCCTCTCATCTTTGGCGATAGACTGATAGGTTGCGAAATAAATCTCACGGCCCTTGTTAACTATTCCATTCTCAATCTTCCAGCGGGCGTCCCCAAAGGGAGCGAAGGTCTTATCTTTGGGATCATCAACCAGGATGTTTCTATCAGCCAAATAGAGAATTTTAGGGCGCCTGTATTCCCCGGTCCTATTCCAACGAGCGTTCCAAAGCTTCCAGCAGATTTGGAAGGCAACGAGAGTCTTGCCAGTCCCTGTAGCCATTGTTAATAGAATGCGGGATTTATTCTGAAGTATTGATTGGATGGCCCTGTTGATTGCAATTTCTTGGTAATACGAGGGGTATTTTGGCTTTGAAGGAAGGAAGGTGTGAGGAGACGTTTTCCTAAATTGTCATCAAATTTCTGAGCAGCTTGTAAACGTGTCCAAAGTTCGGCTGGGGTTGGAAATGAATGAACCTCTCTTTCTTGGCCAGAAAGGTAATCAAACTCGATGATGCCATGACCATTGGTTGAATAGGCGAATTTTAATCCGAGAATTTCGGCATAATCCTTGGCCTGCTGAAGCCCATCACTTGGGGTTTTAAACGCAGCTTTCGCCTCAATAACGGCAATCATGAAATCACGAGTGTAACGAAGAAGATAATCGGCTCGCTTTTGTTTCTGGCGTTTGATTTTTTGGTCTGTGACTACGATACGGCCATCTGTAAAGGTTTTTTCCTCTGTGAAGGAATGGGGTTCATTATCCCAACCAGCCTGGGTGAGCTTTGGGAGGACATACTTTCTGCAGGTATCAGCTTCGGTAATCATTTTTAATTATTGATCATCCACGGAATACATTATCATTGTGCCAGGAGATGTATTCCGACCCTGGGCGTGCAGAGTGCCGGTGTCAGGTCTACACTATTCACCGACCCCCTCACCCTTCAATTTTTCGCGGGTTCGTTTCCATCAAAACCGCGACCAAGGGGAGAGGGTCAGGTCTTGCAATCATACATTCGCCTTTTCAATCCCCTTTTCATCTTCCCTCCCCTTTCCATTGTTCTGGAGTATGCCACTCAAGCCACAATACGACCCATCCTCAAATCCTAATCCTTCTTTATCTTTATAACACCTAACTCTTCCTCTTCGTTTTGGTGATATAAGGAACTTTAGCTTCTTCACCCCGTTAGAGATAAGAACCGCCTCAATCTATTTCTTAAATATCGCTTGCCCATTCCTGATTTCAAGTATTTCTCACGAGCTAAACTATCTTGTTCGTTCGAACATGCTTCATAATATATAAGCTCAAAAGGGCCCCTTCCTTTTGTTGAAAACACTCTACCTGTATTGTGTTCTCGGAGGCGGTTCTGCAGGTCCCTTGTAAATCCTGTATAAAGCTGTTTATCCTTATTGCTCTTTATTACATAAACATAGTACATGATTTGTAATCTCTAACGGGGTCCAACCCTATTCGTCTCTTGGGCGGTTCGGGTTCTGATGGGGGGCTCAGCAACCGTCTAATTTGTGTAAACATTTCGTTGATCGCAGTCTCGTGGGTATCAAGTCTCATGGTCAGCTCTTTTTCCAACTCAGCGAGTTTGCGCGTAAGGCCCCGTTGCTCAATGAGCATCTGCCGCATACGAATGAACGCACGTACCACAAATACACTCATCTGAACGGCCTTTGCAGATCTCAAAATATTGGCAGCCATAACTGTGCCGTGTTCAGTAAATACGTATGGGAAAGTTCGTCGGCCACCTCGACCAGGCTTTGACATCGCAAATTGCGATATCAAAGAGACTGCTTCATCGCGTGTAAGTTGGAACATGAAATCTTCGGGGAACCGAGAGCGGTTACGTTTGACCGCTTCATTAAAACGAAAGGTAGGAACCCCGTAAAGGGCAGCCAGATCCCGATCTAAAATAACTCTTTTACCTCGGACTGTAAGAATTAAAGTTGTTATGTCAATAGTGCTGTAATCTGCCATTTCCCTCTTCATTCTCAGCCTTCCCTTATCTGATTCCTCTCACCTTTCAATTTTTCAGGCGTGCTTTCTTCGAGCCACAACTTGCAGATGTTTTTCCACCCAATTCGCCGATACTTTTTAAAATCTTTTTTTAACTCGTCAATATCCTTTGCTGCAAGAAGTTCTTCCTGGGCAGCCCTCAAATCTTCAATCGGTGCAATTGCTGGCATAAACACTAACCCCACGTTGAAGGATCGCTATGCTTAAGGAGCACTCTGTTTAAGGTGCGTTTCACTTGAGGCCATTAAGTCCAAGTACTTCCCTCACGATGTAAAAAAAACCATCTTTCCGTCTTTATAAAAGCCCCGAATGGTTTTTCTTAAGCCAAGCGATGACCTCGTCCCTTAAATCTTTGGCCAAGGCAACCATTTCTTTTACCTCTTGTTCAGATACTGCACCTGCACGTTCGTAGCTGCCTATATTCCTTTTCTTTCGGAATTTATCCAATTGACCAATGAGGCTTTCGTCGGCCTTGATGGTATGAACAAGCGATTGAATCACACGGTAATGATGAGCCTCCCTCGCCGCCCGATAACCAGCAGCGGCAAGGGCCGCCGTTGCCGCTTGCAATGCCGCGTTGTAAGCGATATTGAGTTTCCAGTCCGGACTAAGGTTGGCCGCTTGGCATTGGGCCAAGTCACGATCTGCCATGCTTAGCAAGTCCAAAATCTCCTGCCGACTCGTTTGATGCTCAATGAGCCAGTGGTTTTTTAGCCAGTCTTGCAAGCTCAAGTTTGTCTCCGATGAGGAACAACATGGGTCCTCTTAAGACATCGTCGAGGAAATGGTGCCCTGCCGCCAGTTTTGACCGGAACTCTGCAGGAGGATAAACGGTTGGATTGATCTCTCGACCAATGGTCGTTTGAGCCTCTCTGAGAGATGAGACAATTTCGCCAAATGTCACCTTGCCTACAATTAAGACATCCACATCGCTATCCATCTGTTCTTCGCTGCGTGCGATGGATCCATAGATGAAGGCCACATGGATACGGTCACCCAAAGGGGCCAAAGCAGCTTGGAGTGTAGCCCCCACCCCAACCGTCTTGACGACTAAGGCTTTCAGTTCTTGAAATACAGGACATCTGGAATTCGCCTGGTAATAGACCTGATGGCCACGGACGATGCGCTGAATGATTCCAGCGCCTGAAAGCTGCTTTAATTCTCTTTGCACTGCACCCAGTCCAACTCCAGCGGACCGAGCAATTTGGCGGAGGTAGAAAGCCTCTTCGACATTGCTGTAGAGTAACGAGAGAACTGCCCGACGGGTCTTACTAAACAGGGTCTTAGATAGGTTATTGGTTTCAGAGAATGTACTCATTGTGGATACAATTGTACCTCTTTTAGGTACAAATTTCAACTCTCTTTCCTCATCCCCTCTCATTTCTATTACCGTAAAACGTGAAACGCAAGGGGTTAGGCGGTATAAAACAAAAAGCCCATTCCTTTTGAGAATAGGCTTTTATTCGATCATCCTTTTCCACATTCCCCCACCTTTCTTACCGCGAAGCGTAAAGCGGAAGTCGTAAGTCGGAAGGTGAAAATCTAAACCTCTTGATTTCTTATAGCAATTATTTGTTGGCCACTATATCAGAAAAACAACGGAATTACAAATAGTTAGCATTTTGTGTGCCATAGCCAACTGCAAAGAGCAGAGGGCCCTTGCCCACCGGCAGGCAGTCATGGCGGATAGTGTAATGCTTTGAAAGTAAACAGTAAATTCTGGCTTGATTATTATATCACAGAAATAATTTAATTCATTAAAGTCAATTGCTCTGGTTAAAACCTGACCAAAAACGGCACCCATTTGACAAACGATCTATTCCTTCTCTCATTTATTATTCAAATCAAATTTCAACTCTAATTGAAGATTTTGGGATTTTACTTCTGTCAAAATCTTTTTAACCAAAGTCAGGGACGGGGACGTAGTTGAATTTTGTCACTTATTTTTCCTTTCAGAAATCTTATTTGCCCTCACCCTTCAATTTCTCCGGGGCCTTTTTAAAAACGTGTCCGTAAAAAAAGCAGAGAGTATCCATCCTTCGTCCCGCCTTGCAGGACTACGGAGGACAGGTAGTGCCTCCTTACGCCAAAAGGCTTCAGTGGGCAGACAAGGTATTAGTCGTAACACCTAATTTTTCCTCTTCTTTTTTTTGATATAGGGAATTTTGGGTTCCTCCACCAGGAATCCTATTTTTTTCTTGGGTGGTTCGGGCTCTGGGGGTGAACTCAGCAATCGTCTAATTTGTGTAAACACTTCGTTGATCGCAGTCTCGTGGGTATCAAGTCTCATGGTCAGTTCTTTTTCCAACTCAGCGAGTTTGCGCGTAAGGCCCCGTTGCTCAATGAGCATCTGCCGCATACGAATGAACGCACGTACCACAAATACACTCATCTGGATGGCCTTTTAGGTGTTCAGAACGCTAGCCGCCATAATCGCCCCATGTTCGGTGAATGCATTGAGCAGGGCTTTAGCATATTTAAGATTTTTGAGGTGATCACAAATTGTGATCACTTGATCCTTTTCAAATTAGGAAAGCTTAAACATGAAGTCTTGAGGGAAACGCTTTAGATTTCGTCTCACTGCTTGGTTAAGAATACGGGTTGGAACACCATAAAGCATTGCAAGGTCAGCATCCAGTATAACCTTTTGTCCCCGGATTAATAGGATCCGCTGCTCAATCACCTCTACAGGAATAAGTGTCCTCATTTGGCCACCTTGAAGATATCACAATTTGTGATAACTTTAGACCTATTGAATATCTAAGGCCACACCAGAAAACAAAAAAGCCCATCCCTTTTGAGAATAGGCTTAAGTTCGAAACTGATATTTTCCAATATTTAACCCCCCACCGGAATTTGCCCCACTATATCAAAAAAAACAACACAATGACAATCATTCCGCTTTGATTTTTCCATCTTCCTGAACCCTTAAGGTTTGCCATTCGTAGTTTTCGCGTTCGACAGCTTTTTCAATGCTCTTCTGGAGGATTCGATGATCCGTCCTCTTTTCCTCCCCATCAAGAAGGATTATATTTTTGATTGACTCTTTCTTCATCCCATCGAATACCACGTAGTCAATGGGGTGGAAAATAACCTTAGCATCATCGGGATTCAGTTTATGAGGTGTGAAAAGGTGAAGATGTTCGCGTGGAGGCGGCCATGGCAAAAGCCTACTGTCCAGAGATGGCATGTCGGGTAATCGACTGCACTATTCAGATACTTGGAGGTATTGGATGTCTTGAAGAAAATCGACTTGGAGCGGTTTATTGTTACCACAGAATTAGCCGCATTGCCGAGGGAAGTGCAGAGATGATGCGACTGACTATCGCCAAAGCGTGCTTGGCCAAGATTACGGTTCATCTTGAACCAAAATCCAGTGAGTAAAATTTTAAGCATGTACACAGGCAAATTAAGAAAAAAGCTCAATAGGAGTCCACTACGGCTTAGATTTTATTAAAGCTATTGGGAGTGACTACACTACCTCCCTTTTTATAACCAGAGCTTTTAGCCACAAGGATATCAAAAGTTTCACAGTCCAACTCCTAAATGGTGTTTAATCCAGTGAACCTTCCTTTGTTGGCTTAGGCCTCCCCTTCTCCCAATAGACTATCGTTATCTCATCCACTCCGATCATCTTAGCGAGATCCCCTTGGAAAATACCCCTTGGAAAAGTTCTTGCTCCAAGCTCCATTTCTTGATAAGCTCTCCTAAGGTGCCGTCTGGATACAGGCACATTTGGAGGGTAATTACTAATGGATGGGGATTTTTGTAGTTTGGAACTGCATGGTTGAACATGCGGGTTTCAAATACTAACCATGTTAGGATAATGCTGGTTTTTAGGGCAAAAGTTTATGATCTGCGTGATTTAAACGCAGCGTCTAAGGCTCGCCTCCCTGTATTGCCACCAATCATATTTAATTATTTCAATCGCTGAAAGATTTCAAACCCTAAAAATCGCACTCAACCAATCTTTTCCTTTATTTCTCTAAAAATCTTTAAGAATTGCTCGGTTAACGATTTGTCAAATTCTTTAAGCCACTTTTCGATATAATCTGAATCATATTTTTGATTTTTCAGAAGAATGGATTTTATATCTTCCAGGTCCCTTGCTCTTCCTGCAATGACCTTATGGATTACCACATCTTCAAGAGAAGCAAATCTAACCAGAGATCTGCCCAATTTAATATCCTTCGCTCTCTCGATGGCCTGCCTTTCATAAGGAGAGAATGAAAAAATAAAATCAACCCGGATACCACTTTTTTCGTCCAAAGTAGGGAGCACCATGTTCCTTTCCACGAACTCCTCATCTCTTTCGACAAGGATTTTGAGATCTAGGGGGGAAATGGTCTCTTTGAGTTTATTTAATTCACGAACACCCACCCCGAGGGTAATATCAATATCCCTTGTCAGTC
>DCVM01000013.1 GCA_002327985.1 Syntrophaceae bacterium UBA2188
ATCAGGAAATACCAGATACTGAAATGAGTCTTGGGGGGCAAGGCATCCTTCTTTTTCTGGAGGTCTCGGGGACCGAAGAAGGAACGAAACTTATCCTTTAAAACTTCAATTGGTTCTTTTTTTTCGTTGGATGGCATATTCTCCTACCTCATGAGTTATTAAAATAATCCTGAAAGGATGATTGTCTCTCGTTTCGAGGATAGCAACGTTGAGCTGCCCCGCAGCAAGCTGCGGGGCAGCAAATTCTCTAAAAAACTTTCCTCCCCCTTGATGGGGGAGGATTAAGGTGGGGGTGATGATAAGATCATTTCCCCCTCACCCTAACCCTCTCCCCCCAGGGGAGAGGGAGGCCATTCATCCCCCCAGCAGAGCTGAGGGGTATTCTGGCATATTTTTATAAAAATTTATTGACTTTTAAGGAACCTGTATTATAATTTTTATTAGCACTCTTTAATGAGAGTGCTAATTTGTCTGAAAGGTGTTTTAAATGGCAAATCCTAATCTTCCAGTTGTTAAAAATTCCTTGGAATCTTATCTTGTTCAAATCAATCAATTTCCTCTCTTAACCCAAGAGGAAGAATATCAACTTGCTGTAACATATCGTAAATACGATGATATTAATGCTGCACAGAAATTAATTACATCAAATTTACGGTTTGTTGTCAAGGTTGCTTTTGAATACAAGTCTTATGGGGTCAAACTTTTAGACCTTATTCAAGAGGGAAATATTGGCTTGATGATGGCCGTGAAAAAATTTAATCCCTACAAGGGATTCCGATTTATCTCCTATGCCATCTGGTGGATCAGGGCCTATATCCAAAATTATATCATTAAAACCTGGAGCCTAGTTAAAATAGGAACCACTCAGGCACAAAAGAAACTGTTTTATAAAATTGGAAAAGTCAGGAAGGCATTGGAAGCCGATGGAGAAAATGAAAAAAAATATGAACTCTTGGCTCACGATTTAGATGTGGGGAAAGAGGATATTATTGAAATGGAGCAGAGGATGGCTGCCCGAGACCTCTCTCTCGACGCCCCCTTTGACGAAGGTCAAGAACTCACCCACCTCGATCTTCTAAAAGAAGAGGGTCCCAATCAAGAAGAGACCATGGCGCAGGAGGAGGAAAAAAGGAATCGCGCGCGCGAGGTCCAGAATGCGATGAAACGTTTAAACGAGAAAGAGGTCTATGTGATTAAGAACAGAATTATGGCTGACGAACCCCTGACCCTTCAACAAATTGGGGATCACCTCAAGCTCTCAAGGGAGCGGGTGAGGCAGATTGAAAGTGAAGCGTTAAAAAAGTTAAAAAAGGAATTCAGCACCAGAGTCGAGTTACAGGCCTAATGGGGAGGTGTCCGGAGATGCCGATTTATGAATATCAGTGTCGCCAGTGTAATGAGGTCTTCGAGATCTTTCATAAAATAGATGAAGAATGTAAAGTAACCTGTCCGAAGTGCCTGGGGCCAGCCAAGAAACTGATCTCTGCGACCAACTTTGTCCTGAAGGGATCTGGTTTTTATGTAAACGACTATCCTTCAAAAAGTCGAAAGGAAGGCAAAAAGACAGAGAAGGAGGGAACAGAAAAAGGACAAAGCGGAAAAGTCGAGGAGAAAAAGGCAGAGAAAAAGGCAGAGAAAAAGGCGGATGGTTAATTTAACAAAGAAACATTACTTCTTTTTGGAACCCCTTCTTTGCTTCAATAATTTAACCGTATCATCAAGAATGACCTGAGACACCTCTTCCTTTGACAGCAGGGGAAGATCCCTGACTTCGCCCGATGAATAAACGATCTTCACCTGATTGGTATCCGAGGCAAAACCGGCTCCTGGCTTGGTCACATCGTTCACCACAATAAAATCGAGATGTTTCCCCTGCAATTTCTTCTTAGCATTCGAAATCAAATCCTCTGTCTCGGCGGCAAATCCGATCAGAATACGATTTCCTTTCCTCTTTCCAAGCTCTTCAAGGATGTCCTTCGTCCTCTCTAACATGAGGGGGGTCTCGAAACGACCTTTTTTTATTTTTTTGTCGCTGACCGTCTTGGGACGATAATCTGAGACAGCCGCAGCCTTAATCACAACAGAACTTTCTCCCAAATGGCTAAAAACGGCTTTTCTCATTTCCTCGGCTGAACGGACAGGTACTAATTTGATATCTTTCCGTGGAAGAGGCAAAGAGACAGGACCGGTGATTAACATAACCTCTGCGCCCCTACGCCTGGCCATCTTGGCCAGGGCATATCCCATCTTTCCGGAGGAACGATTGGTGATAAACCGCACAGGATCGATGGGCTCCTGGGTGGGGCCCCCGGTGATCAGGATCCGCTCTCCTTTCAAATCTTTTGGAGATAAAATATCTTCCATCCCCTCTACCACGTCATTTAATTCAGGCAGCCTCCCCTTTCCATACCAATGGCAAGCCAACTCCCCTTCTCCAGGTTCTAAAAAATGGTAGCCTGCCCCGAGGAGAGTTTGAATATTTTTCTGGAGGGCTTTATTTTCCCACATATTGACATTCATAGAGGGAGCAAAAAGAACTGGCGCCTTGGTCGCCATCACCATGGTGGAGAGAAAATCGTCCGCAATTCCGTTGGCAATCTTTCCAATGATATTTGCTGTGGCAGGGAGAATGACAACCAATTCTGCCAAATCAGCCAATGCAATATGGCCGATTTTTGTATCTTCCAGCAGAGCAAAAGGATCGGTGACAACTGGATTTCCGGATAGGGTTTGGAAGGTGAGTGGAACCATGAATTTCTGAGCATGCTCGGTCATGACAACATGGACATCCACCTCTTGCTTGACCAAAAGCCTGACAAACTCTGCAGCTTTATAAGCCGCAATCCCTCCTGTGATCCCTAAAACAACCTTTTTCCCTTTCAGCATAAGTCATCCTATATCACAAAAAGAGCCTATTCTCAATAGGAAATTGAAGCTTCAAAAGATTTGACATTCTATTCATCCATTGCTATCTTCACCTTTAAGAGATTTCTGAAAAAGTCCAGAAATCTCTGATTACATAGATTATGAAGGGATTACACAGATTAGACCTGCCGTAGGTAGGAATAGAGAGGCTGGAAGATGACAGAGAGGGATCCCATTACCCTGATCAAGGACCAATTAGACAGATTGGAAGAAATGGCAGGTCTTCATGCGGACCATGAACATTTTAAGCACTGGCATTCCGAAACCAAAACAATTTTAGAGAAGGTATTTGGCTCTAAATCGGCCCGCTACCAAAATTTTATTGCACTCCGATTTCAGGAGATGAGTGTGAAAGCCTTTGCTTCGGCTGAGATTGATAAGATCAATGCCTCCCGGTATAAAAGGGATCTCGAGAATGCAAAAAACATTCTTCTGTCAGGCATAAAAGAATTGACCCTGGATCGAACCCTCTTTAAAAAAATTCAGACCACACCGAAGACCGTGGAGGTCTCTCTCAAAGGCGAATATTTCATTTCTTCTGGAATCAAAGGGTCCGATGTCATGGAGGCCATCCAAAACGCCTTTGAAGGAAGCGGACTGAGCCCGATTTTGGTGGGAGAAGGCTCTGATAAAGGAGAATCCCTTCAACAGCGAATCGATCAGATCAGACACGCCAAATTTGGGATCTATGATCTTTCGACCCCAGAAAAAACAGAACCCCTTCTCGAAATTGGCGCCGCCCTGGCCTTAGGCAAAGAGGCGATCCTTATCTATAAAAAAGGCTTCCCTCTTCCCGAGATCATGAAGCCACTGAATCAAATCGAATATGAAAATGTCTCTGACCTTACGGAGAAGTTAAGAAAAAAAGTCTACCATTAATGATACCTTTAAAAAATATCTCCTCATCCCTGCCTATTGTCAGACAGGCGCAGGCAGATAAACCTGCTCTGGTATTTCATGGCACGGAAAGGTTATATCCCCTCCAAAATGGCTGCAATACCCAAGCCGCCCCCACCGCAGATGCATTCCAGGCCAAAACGGCTGTTACGACGTTTCATCTCGTGAAGCAGTGTGACCAGCACCCGCGTACCCGTGCAGGCGATCGGATGTCCGAGAGAGATGCCCGATCCATTGACATTAACCCTCGGATAATCTTTTACCGTCAGCTTCATCATTTTCAAATCTGCCAGAACCTGTGCGGCAAACGCCTCCTGGATTTCGATTAGATCCATCTGGTTGAGACTGAGACCGGATTTTTCCAGTGCCTTCTCCACTGCTTTGGGCACCGTCAGGTAAGTACGGCAGGGATCTGAACCCGCTACGGCAAAAGCCTTGATCGAGGCCAATGGTTTACTCCCAAGTTTTTTTGCCGTCTCCTCGGAGGTGATCACGCAGGCCGCTGCGCCGTCATTCTCAGTGGAGGAATTCCCAGCCGTACAAACCCCTCCGAGTATGGGCTTGAGCTTGGCCAACTGGTCCAACGTGGTATCCGCCCTTGGATTTTCATCCCGAGCAACCA
>DCVM01000041.1:0-3108 GCA_002327985.1 Syntrophaceae bacterium UBA2188
GTGTTGTCCAAAGCCTTTCCCAAATGTTGGCTCCCCGGGCCCTGGCTCCAGATGAGGGTATCGCCACCCGTATGTTTTCTGTTGATCCACCCGACATCAATGTTAGCTAAATCCCCTTTCTCAGAGCGGGCATTTGAAGGCCCAACCACCGCAAAGCCCCCTGTCTCATGGTCAGACGTGATGATCAGGAGTGATTCCCTTTTTCTTGAAGGTTTCTCTTTCATCCATTTTAAAACGACCCTGACGGCCTCATCAAAGGCGAGGAGCTCTTTCATCATGTATTCAAAATGATGGGCGTGATTTCCCCAATCAATCTGAGCGCCTTCAATGAGCAGAAAAAATCCTTGGCTGTTTCTCTCCAGAATAGCCAATGCCGTAGACGCCATTTCAGGTAATCTGGGCTCAGCGGTATCAGGGGTCCGCCTATATTCAGGAATCATATGTCCTTGATTGAACAGCCCGAGTATCTTAGGCACTCCTCTGAATAGGGCTTTTTCCATTTCGGCTTTATCATAGACTATTTCATAGCCTTTGACCCTGGCTTCCAAAATAAAGTTTCCGGAAACGCCGCAGGGGTCTTTGGTCGATGAGTCGAATTTCTCCTTCCCTCCTCCCAGTATCACCTCCGGATGGGTCACCTGTATGTATTGCCTTGCAATGTCGTTCTCGCAACGTCGGTCTGTCACATGGGCCCCAAAAGCGGCAGGGGTCGAATGGGTGATGGTAGACGTTGCCACCAGACCGGTTGCCTTTGATTTCTTTTTTGCCAACTCCAGGATGGACTGGGGATAGCTTCCATTTTCACCATGCTTGCAAATCTCGCCATTGTTGAATTTTTCGCCACATGCCCAGGCTGAGGCAGCAGAGGCGGAATCGGCAATCGTTGAATTTTTGGAATAAGTGCGTTGATAACCAATCACAGGTAGGGTTTCGAGATGAAGCGGATTTCCATCCAGGCCATTCTTATAAATGCGAGCAGCCGTGACATTCGAAAGGCTCATTCCATCAGGAACCATGAGAATAATATTTTTTGCTGTTTCTGAATCAATCGTAGAACATGAAGTGAATATGGCAAGGATTGAAACAGAAATAAGGATGGATAATAAAATCCGGGTCATGGGATTAAGGGAATAAGGAAATCAGTTAATAAGGAAATAAGTGCTGCGGTGATGCAGTGATGCTGTTAGAACAAGTTATGAATTTTGAGTTATGAATGATGAATTAACTGAAACCGGGTTAGTGAACTACCCCGCAGCAAGCTGCGGGGCATCAAATTCTCTAAAAAACTTTCCTCCCCCTTGATGGGGGAGGATTAAGGTGGGGGTGATGATAAGATCATTTCCCCCTCACCCTAACCCTCTCCCCCCAGGGGAGAGGGAGGCCATTCATCCCCCCAGCAGAGCTGAGGGGTATTCTGGCATATTTTTATAAGTAATGCGGGACTATTTTAAACCAGTTGCAACGTGAACCTTGCGTCTCCCTGATGTCTTCAGCATTTGCTCTTTTTTTTCACGGACCTGATCCTTAATCCGTTTGACATGGCCACGGCCCAACCCTTTCACCTCACATTCCAGCTCGAAGTAACGTTTGATCTTTTCGTCCTCAAGGATTCCAAAACAATCAATGACGGCAATGGGGCCGCCCGCATGCTTGACGACTTCGTCCGGATCAAGATTTAAATAGGGCTGATGTCTTACTGCAAAAATGACCGCATCGGTCCCTTGCAATGCCTTTTTCAAATCCTGTTCGACACGAAGATCTTTCAGCTTCTCCTGACCCCTAAAGAATCTCTTCAGGCCATGTGAAGAAGCAGGATACTCATCCTGATTTTCGAGTTCCCACCAGTGAAGGACATAAGGGTCGTGAACTCTCAATTCCGCTCCCATCTCAGTGAGGCGCCGTACGATCAGTTCGGAACCGCTGTACCGGGTATCTCCAACATCCTCCCTGTAGGAAGCTCCCAGGACTAAAATCTCAGCAGAGGCAATCGGCCGACCCATATTTCGGAGTGCATCACGGGTAAGCTGGGCAACGTGAAGAGACCGGGTATCATTGATGTCAATGGCCAAGGGGGTGATTTTAAAAATATCATCTTCAAATCCGTGGATGTGACGATAGGCCCAGAGGCCAAGGCCGCCATCCTTGGGCAGGCAGTAGCCTCCAATACCAGGACCGGGAAAGATGATGTTGCTGTGCGTGGGCCGAACCTTAATGGCTTTGATGACCTTAATCAAATCGACCCCATTCTGCTCTGCGAAGAGGCTCCATTCATCGAGAAAAGCCAGAAGGGTTGCCCGAAAGCTGTTTTCAACCACCTTTGCCGTCTCAGATTCGATCGGTCGATCGAGTACGGTCAATGGAAACTTTTCCGTGTTCAGGACTTCGTTTAAGAATTGAACGACCCTCTTGGTGGATTCTTCATTCACCCCGCTACACACCCTCCAGAAATCACGAATGCTTGCCACATAATGTTTCCCCGGCATGACCCTCTCATAGCTGTGGGCCAAAATAGGCTCTTTTTCGATATTGCGTTTTCTCAATATCTTTTTAATGATTGGGTAAGCAATCTGCTCCGTTGTCCCGGGAGCCACGGTTGTTTCGATCAGGATCAAGGCCTGAGGCCTGATGTGTTGAGCAATGATTTCGAACGACTCCTCCAGGGCCTTCATTTCCGCCTGTCCATTTCTCACATTGCCGAGGGACTCTTTTAAGTAGTCGCACTGGACATCCACGATCACCACATCCGCAAGTTTAAGGGCGTCGTAGGTGAACGTAGCGATCAGCGTTTTCTTCTTGTTGACGCACCGTTCAATCATCAAGGCCACTTCAGGATCTTCAGCACTGACCGGAGACAGCCCCCGGTTGATCAGGGGTATTTTCCAGAAGCTTCGAGTGCTCGGGCGTTGCATCCCAATGACAAATTTGGTTGGATTTCCCTTGCCATCCTCAGCGTCAGCGACCACTGCAGCCATGACCGCGCCCACAAACCCGACTCCCATGACTACGACAATCTCCCGGCCTGAGGCACGCTGTCGATCTACCACCTCCTTCAGCCGTTCGTACTCCTTTAGATAGTCTTTCTGAGACGGTAAATGAAATTTTTCGCCT
>DCVM01000041.1:3146-3602 GCA_002327985.1 Syntrophaceae bacterium UBA2188
TCACCGAAAGTGAACTCCAGCAAAGTTGGTGGACCCTGTGCTTGACATTCAAAAGGTTCCGCTACAAGGCTCTTCCAGTGTCCCCGCCGAGTCTGTTTTGGTGTTTTATTGCAACGTTAAGGTTAAGTTTAATGAATTATAAATTATGAATTTTGAATTATGGATGGTTCAAGGGAATAAGAAGAAAGAATAAGGAAAAATAATTTATGGCTATTTAAAGGCTTGACCAGGAGTTTTCAATCCGAGAGGATTCTTCTTTTAAATATTTTTCAAGGGCCTTTGCAAGGATACATTTGCAGTACCGAGACCAACAGTTTTCTTTCTGGCAATAACTCATCTCTTCTTTTCCATCTTTTTTTATTTCGTGAAAATTACAGTTTAGACAAGATTTAATCACCATGATGCATTCACCTCCAAAAAAATTAAAGAAATAAGTTAATGAGTGAATAAGTGAAT
>DCVM01000027.1:0-7682 GCA_002327985.1 Syntrophaceae bacterium UBA2188
GCATCGACCCCTGCTTTGATCAGGGCTAATGCCCCTTCCCGGGTGGCCACATTTCCTCCAATGAGTTGGCAATCCGGAAAATTTTCTTTGGTATCCCGGATGGCCTCTAACACATCCTTGGAATGGCCATGGGCCGTATCAATCACTAAGACATCGACGCCCGCTTTAATCAATGCCTCGGTTCTTGCCTCCCTATCTTTGCCAGGACCGATCGCTGCTCCCACCCGAAGCCGACCCAATGGATCTTTACAGGAATGAGGATATTTCCTCATCTTCTCAATGTCTTTGATGGTGATGAGGCCCTTTAGATTATTTTGCCCATCGACGACCAGTAATTTTTCAATTCTGTTTTTATGAAGGATTTCCTTGGACGCTTCAAGGGTGGTTCCAACCGGAACCGTGATGAGATGATCTTTGGTCATGACCACAGAGATTTTTTCATCCAACCGCTTCTCAAACCTTAAATCCCGATTCGTCAGGATTCCAACCAGTTTTCCATTTTTTGTAATGGGGACACCTGAAATCCGATACTTTTTCATGATTTCTAACGCTTCAAAAATTTTTTGCTCGGGGTCCATGGTGATGGGATTGAGGATCATCCCGCTTTCGGATTTTTTTACTTTATCCACCTCAATGCCCTGGTCAGAGACCGGCATATTCCGATGGATAATTCCAATCCCCCCCTCTTGGGCCATGCAGATGGCGGTCCGGGATTCCGTCACCGTATCCATCGCCGCACTCACCAATGGAATATTTAATCGGATCGCCCGAGTTAATTGCGTACCAATATCTACCTCTTTAGGCAACAATTCAGAAAAGGTTGGAACGAGCAACACATCGTCAAAGGTCAAGCGTTCCTCAATTTCTATAAAATGGTTCCCCATCGTTTTTCCTCACTTCCCTCATCCAACTTCGACTTGATATATCAGACGAATCCTCATTTGTCAACCTGACTTTATTCTTCCCTTCAGAATCAGGGTGTCTTTCCCATAATTTTTGATCCAATGCAAGGAATAACGTTTCAAGACTCTCGGGGTGAAAAGCGGAGATCGAGACGCCTCCATATTTCTGGCAGACGACTTCCCTTTCTTCAGGAGTAATCTTATCCTCCTTATTAAAGACCCGGATCTTGGGGAGATGATCCAGGTTGAGCTCAAAAAGAATTTTTTCAACCGACTCAATCTGTTCGGGAAAACGAGGATGGCTGATGTCGATCAGATGGATCAATAAATCAGATTCATTTAATTCATCAAAAGTCGGACGAAAGGCACCCATCAGGTCTTTTGGCAAGTCTTTAATGAACCCAACGGTATCCGTGATGACCCACTGATGATTTCTTGGAAACCTCAATCTCCGGGTTGCAGGATCGAGGGTAGAAAAAAGTTTATCTTCAACTTGGAATTGGCTCTTGGTCAGAAGATTAAAAAGGGTCGATTTTCCGGCATTGGTGTAACCGATGATGGAAAGAATGGGGATTCCTGTTTTCGATCTCCTCGACCTCCTCTGTTCCCTTCTCCGGCTCAGCTTTTCTATCTCTTTTTCCAAGAGATGAATTCGGTCCGACACTCTTCGACGATCGATCTCTAATTTCGTTTCCCCTGGTCCCCTTCCCCCAATCCCACCCGTCAGCCGGGAAAGAGCCAATGTCTTTCTTGCCAGCCGGGGAAGTAAGTATTTTAACTGGGCCAGTTCAACCTGAATCTTCCCATCAAGGGTATGCGCCCGCTGTGCAAAGATATCTAAAATGAGTTGGGTCCGATCAAGCACTCTCAACTCAGTCAGATCAGAAATTGTGGCCATCTGGCCGGGTGTCAAATTTTGATCGAAAATGATCAAATCGACTCCCCATTGCATACACTTGACCAACAACTCTTTTAACTTTCCTTCTCCCATCAGGCTTGTAGGAGAGATGTTCTGGGGTCGTTGAATCATGAAATCAACGACAAAGACCCCGCTCGACTCAGCCAGTTCCTTCAATTCCTCTATGGAGTCTTCCAATCTTTCACGGTTTTCCTTGCTGACGCTGATGAGAATAGCCTTATCCCTAACCCCCTTCTGGGGAATCGATCCCTGTCCTCGTTGAAATTCATCTTCGAGGGATTGAATCCATTTGATAAAATCAAAATTTAAATGGTCCAAAGAGGTGGGGGAACCTATTTCCAAGACTTTTTTCACAGGATTATTGGGAAGAAGGTGTGCGAAATGGATTCTCCCCAAGGAGTCGTTCCTTCCGGCCAGAAGGGCAATCATCATATCCAGCCTCAACAGGACAAGGTCTGTCAAATCTTCCTCCGTCAAAGATTCTCCTTGGAGGTGGGTATGAATCAGTCGAAGACCTCTCAACCGCAGGATCCCTGTTCGATATCGAGAGAGGTCTGGAATCGTAATCCCTTTCTGATTCCCGACCATCACCATTTCAATGGATCCTCTCC
This sequence comes from Syntrophaceae bacterium UBA2188, assembly GCA_002327985.1. Lineage (GTDB taxonomy): Bacteria > Desulfobacterota > BSN033 > BSN033 > UBA1163 > UBA1163. The sequence goes on from DCVM01000027.1 coordinate 2,433, forward strand.
GATCAACAAGAATACCGATTTGTCTTCTAATTTCATTTGAAAGTCCTATCAGCAGGCGAGCGATTTCAGGCGTAACTATTTTTTGAGGAGAGATTTTTCTTCGATAGATATGTTCAATTCTTCGAAGTTGATTCGGCTTTAAACCGATGATGTGACCGTAGACTCTGTTAATTTATTCCTCCTTTTCAACTGATTTTAATACGGCGAATGAATGAAGTCAAGTCTTTCTATTTATTGAGAAATTCAACTCTTCCACCCTCCCCTTTTTCACCCCACTTTAAGATGGTCACATTCAGAAAATGTTGAATGACCCATAGATTGGTAAGGAGATGTTCGGTGATCCGTGAAGTGGTAAACGAAGAATTTCCTTTGGCCAGAGCCAAAAAAGGGATCAGCTGATCTGCTAAGTAAGGATCGATTCCTCCTTCGGACCTAAGAAAGACCTTCAAGGCATCTACAGCTTCATCCGCCACCTTTTCCGCCGGCTTTCCCCTTGACCCCAAAGACGAAAATCCGGCCAGACTCCTTTCATGTTCGACTAATAGAAACAAAAATGAACCCGGGCCATTCGAGGGAACCTCATACTGGATCGAGATATCTGCCTCAGAATGGATTTCTGCCCGAATTCTTTTTAAGGCTTGCTCTTTCTGTCTCTCTGCGACTTGCCGGGGGAGGTGAGAGATCGCGGAGAGGCCGTGAATCCGTTGGACAGGGCCTCGGTCGAGTAACGAAATCGGTTTCAATTCGGGGGTCGGAACGATGTTTAATTCAATTTTCCCTCCTCCTTTAGGGTAGAAACCCCACTTTTCAATCGAAGTATTCGAAGAAACTCCCATTCCCTTGAGCGTGGGAAGAAGAACTCGGGAGAAATAATGAAAGGGGGGACTCCACGGAACATGGGTGCCTCCCACCAAGGTCAAGCGGGAACTTCCTTGAGCCAGACAGAGGGGAAGAAAAATCGCTTGAAGCAGAAGGGTGACAGACCCGGCAGTCCTCACCTCAAATCGATAATCCCCCGGGAGAATCTTGTTAGGGAAAAAAGTAATTTTTTGTGATCCGAAGGTTACTCCTTCTGTCTCAGCCTCGGTCATTTGCGTCAACGCTTCTACCGCTTTTAAATGCTGGGCTTGAAGGCCAGGGTTCTTTCGTTTTGATCGGATATGATGGGCGGTGAAAGGCTTTCTTAAAATGGCCGAGAGTGCCAGAGCCGTTCTTAAGATCTGTCCTCCCCCTTCCCCGTAAGATCCGTCAATTTCAATTGGTCTGTCCATCGAACGATCCTTTTTTTAAGTGAACTACCCCGCAGCAAGCTGCGGGGCATCAAATTCTCTAAAAAACTTTCCTCCCCCTTGATGGGGGAGGATTAAGGTGGGGGTGATGATAAGATCATTTCCCCCTCACCCTAACCCTCTCCCCCCAGGGGAGAGGGAGGCCATTCATCCCCCCAGCAGAGCTGAGGGGTATTCTGGCATATTTTTATAAACTATAAAAATGGAGGTTGGATGTCAATCCATAGGAACAGCCCTATGAATGCCCAAGAGAAATAATTAAGTTGCATTTTATCTATTTCGTGTTAGTCTTATAGCCATTCCCCAGGGGAGTTTTCCATTGGAAGAACTGATCGTATTGGGCTCAGGGACCGGCATCCCTTCCCTAAGAAGAGCATCGCCGGGAATCATGATCACCTCGGGTAGCACTCAACTATTAATCGATAGTGGGCCTGGCATATTGAGGAAAATGTTAGAAGTCGGAATCACTTATCAAGATCCTGACCTTCTTCTCTACACCCATCTCCACCCAGACCACACCGCAGATCTCGTTCCAATCCTCTTTGCCTGCAAATACGGAGATTTTCCACGAGAAAAAGATCTTTTATGTGTGGGGGGGCCCGGGTTTAAATTTTTTTTTGAGGAATTGGAAAAACTCTATGCCCCATGGATAAAGCCACCATCATACCCTCTGACTGTCAAAGAAGTACACAAAGAACCCTTGCTTTACCGAGATATCCAAATCTTTTCAAAACCTGTGGCTCATATCTCCGGGAGCGTCGGGTATCGAATTGAATTCAAGAACGGAAAATCCATCGCCATTTCTGGGGATATGGATTATTGCCAAAATATGATTGATCTGGGTATTGAAGTGGATCTTCTTGTTCTCGAATGCTCCTTCCCCGATGAGAGAAAAGTGGAGGGCCATCTTACTCCCTCTCTTGCAGGGAGAATCGCCTTTGAATCGCGTTGTAAAAAACTTCTCCTCACCCATCTCTATCCGGTCTGCGACCAATTCGATATCGTTCATCAATGCAGACAGACGTATGAGGGGGAGATCGTTCTTGGAGAGGATCTTTTAAAAATTAGAATTTAGAGTTTGCCTAATCCGGGTTTCTGAATTTCTTCTGGACTCTTTTGAATTATTTGACAATCACCCATTTTTAGGATATTTTTTACCCAAGGGAGAAATAAATTGAAGAAATTTAAGGTCTTAATATTCCTTGCAACCTTTTTACAGCTTTTGTTGATTTTCGGAATACCTGGAATGACCCAGGAAAAGTCCCCCGTTTTTACGATCGAGGTGGATGGTATCATCAATCCTGCCACGGCCAAATTTATCATTGAGTCAATCGATCAAGCCACGCAGGAGGGCGCCCAGTGTCTCATTATTCAGTTGGATACCCCTGGAGGATTGATGGAATCAATGAGGATTATTGTCAAAAAAATCCTCACCGCCAATATCCCAATCATTGTCTATGTGGCTCCGAGTGGAGCACGGGCTGCTTCTGCAGGGGTCTTCATTACCATGGCTGCTCACATTGCTGTGATGGCCCCGAGCACACATATCGGTGCAGCCCATCCCGTCTCATTGGGTGAGGGAAAAGAAAGTAAAACGATGAGCGAAAAGATTGTGAATGATACGGTCTCCTATATCAAGACGACGGCAAAGACAAGAGGAAGAAATGTCGAATGGGCTGAAAAAGCGGTTCGGAAAAGCGTCTCCATTACCGAAGAAGAAGCGGCGAAACTCAATGTCGTCGATTTTATCAGCCCAAATTTACAGGACCTTCTCACAAAAATTGATGGAAAGGTCATCAAGTTAGATGGAATCACCCGAACCCTCGTGACCAAGGATGTTCAACCTCGAACCGTACAGATGAGCTGGCGTTACCGGTTTCTGGATATTATCTCGAATCCCAGCATTGCTTATATCCTCCTGATGTTAGGGATTTACGGCGTTTTCTTTGAACTTTCAAACCCTGGAGCCATTCTCCCAGGAGTGGTAGGGGGAATCTTTCTGATCCTCGCTTTCTATGCCTTGCAGATGCTTCCCATCAATTTTGCAGGATTAGCATTGATTCTTTTTGCTATTATCTTGTTTATTGCAGAAATCAAAGTGGTCAGTCATGGGTTATTGGCCGTCGGGGGTGTCATCTCTCTCTTCTTGGGTTCCTTGATGCTGATCGAAAGCCCGGCAGAATATATGAGAGTTTCTTTAAGCGTCATCATCCCCGCTGTTCTGGTCAGCGCTGCCTTCTTTATATTTGCTGTGACCATGGCCATCCGAGCACGTCTGACAAAGCCAACGACTGGAATGGAAGGACTCGTGGGAGAAGAAGGAATGGCTTCAACAAGTCTCTCTCCTGAAGGAAAAGTCTCCATTCACGGAGAGTTCTGGAATGCACTCACTGACCAAAACATAGAGAGGGGGGAGAAGGTTAAAGTCATCGGTGTGACCAATCTAAAACTGAAGGTAAAAAAAATTGAATAAGGAGGAAATCATATGGGCTTAACAGGTCTTCCATCAGGTTTATTTTTTGTCATCGTCTTTTTGGTCATTATCGCTGCCTCAGCCATCAAGATCCTCAGGGAATATGAAAGAGGGGTTGTTTTCCGTCTTGGGAGGCTGATCGGCGCAAAGGGTCCAGGATTGATCATCATCATCCCTGGGGTTGATAAATTGTTAAGAATAAGCCTCAGAACAGTCGTGTTGGATATCCCCCCTCAGGATGTGATCACTCATGACAATATCTCCATCAAGGTGAATGCCGTTGTCTATTTTCGCGTTATGGATCCAAATAAGGCTGTGGTTGAAGTGGAGAATTATCTCTACGCCACTTCACAATTAGCCCAGACAACTCTTCGAAGCGTTGTGGGACAGGCGGATTTGGACGAATTGCTTTCCCAGAGAGAAAAAATCAACCTGACGCTCCAGGATATCCTGGACAAACACACAGAACCATGGGGAATCAAGGTCTCTCTGGTCGAAACCAAACAGGTAGATCTGCCGGAGAATATGCAGAGGGCCATTGCCCGCCAGGCAGAAGCAGAAAGGGAGAAGAGAGCCAAAATCATTCATGCCGAGGGTGAATACCAGGCTGCAGAAAAATTGACGCAGGCTGCAAATGTGATCAGTACCAATCCTACAGCCCTTCAGTTACGGTTCCTTCAAACCTTAGCGGAGATTTCTACGGAGAAGAATTCAACCACTATCTTCCCCGTGCCGATTGACATCATCAGCGCTTTTATGAAAAAGTAGGTCCCTTTTAAAAATCTACACCGTTTCCGAAGATGAACCCTTCCCCCTGTTGATCCGGGGAAGGGTTTTTTATTTCCCCTTTTTCCCCTTTCTTAAATGACGGTCAATTTGACTCCATATGCCGTGAAAGATCCGAACCTCCCTTTCATCCATTTGACTTCTTCCAAACAAACGCCTCAGGACACGCATGATTTTTTTGGGGGGGTTGGAATCCAGGAACCCGATTTGGATGAGTGTCTTTTCCATGTGTTCAAACATCCCTTCCAGTTGGTCGACTTGGGCCAATGAGGTGGATTTTTTTGGAATCTCGGCCGAGGCTTTAAATATTTCATAACAGATGACCATTACAGCTTGTGCGAGGTTGAGGGATGAGAAGGGTTCTTTCGAAGAAATTCTAACATAGAGATGACAAAGGGAGAGTTCTTCGTTGGTCAATCCCTCTTTCTCTGAACCGAAGACGAAACCAATGGAATTCTTTAAGGAAAGTGAAACCAGCTTTTTTGCCATGCCTTCCGGGGTCAGAAGGGGACTTCTTTCCTTTCCCCCTCGTGAGGTCGTCCCGACCACACACCCCAATTCAGAGATGGCCTCTCTCAACGTAAAAACCTCCTCCGCCCTCTCCAAAATATCTTCCGCCCCTGAGGCTAATCGGTAGGCGTTTGGATGGAGCGGAGAACAACCGTTCACCACCACCAGCCGATTTAATCCCATATTCTTCAT
>DCVM01000027.1:7700-32998 GCA_002327985.1 Syntrophaceae bacterium UBA2188
CGGTGAAAAATGACCTTGACTATCCATTTTTTTTATCTTAATTAAACCCCATGGTTTTTTTCATTTCGAGGAGAGAGGATAGATGAAGGCGAAAGTCCCCTTTTTTGATTTAACCCTCCAGTTCAAATCCATAGAAAATGAAATTAAATCTGCTCTGGATGAAGTGTTTCAGAGCCAGCAATTCATCATGGGATCTCAGGTCCAGACCCTGGAAAAAACCATTGCTCAATACTGCAGGACCCAATATGCCATGGGGGTTGCCTCGGGTTCAGACGCCCTGCTCTTATCCTTAATGGCATTGGGAATCGAACCTGGTGATGAGGTTCTCCTTCCTCCATTCACCTTTTTTGCAACAGCGGGTTCTGTTTCCCGTCTCGGAGCCACCCCTGTCTTTGTCGATATCAATCCAGAGACGTATAATATCGACCCTTTTAAAATTGAGGAAAAAATTACTTCGAGAACAAAGGCCATCATCCCTGTCCATCTCTTCGGACAATGTGCTGACATGGACCCTCTTCTTCAAATCGCTCAAGCGAGAAAACTGTTTGTTATTGAAGATGCGGCCCAGGCCTTGGGGGCAGAGTATAAACCTAAGGCGGATTCGGAGGAACGTCGGGCAGGACAGATGAGCGACCTTGGGTGCTTTTCCTTTTACCCGACTAAAAATTTGGGGGCCTTCGGGGATGCAGGAATGGTAGTAACCAGTAATCTTGCTTTATCGGAAAAAGTTCGACTCCTTAGGGCTCATGGAAGTCAACCCAAATATTTCCATCAATCCATTGGGGTCAACAGCCGCCTGGATACCCTTCAAGCGGCTATCCTTTTAGTGAAATTCAAGTATCTTGAGAAATGGACCGCGGAGAGACAAAAGAAGGCCGAGCGTTATCAGGTTTTATTCCAGGACCTTTGTTCTTGGGTCCATGGCTTTCAACGACCGACCATCCAATATCAGAACCGCCATATCTTCCATCAGTATGTGATTCGTGTACCAAAAAGAGACCGGCTCAGACAATTTCTCATGGAAGAGGGAGTGGGAACAGACATCTATTATCCTCTCCCCCTCCACTTGCAGGAATGTTATTCCTTTCTAAAATATCACCGAGGAGACCTCCCTATTTCAGAAAAAGCCTCTGAAGAAGTGTTAGCCTTACCGATTTATCCTGAATTGACCGAAGATCGGCAGATGAAAGTCGTGGATCGAATCAAAACCTTTTACAAAAACTAACCAATCATGAGGAAAGGAATAATGGAAGATAGATATTCCATTGTTTCATTGGATTAATATGAAAAACAAAACATCGGAGCAACTCCTCGAAAAGATCCTTCAGAAAAAGTCGTGGATTGGAATCATCGGGTTGGGGTATGTGGGTCTTCCCCTGGTGTTAAGGTTCTGTGAGGAAGGGTTCAACGTCTTGGGATTCGATGTGGATTCAAAAAAAGTAGCTACCTTGAAACGTGGAAGGAGCTATTTGAGTTCGATCCTCTCCTCCAGAATTTCCAAATTTGTTCGGAGTGGCTATCTCAATGTGACGGATGACTTTTCCCGCCTGGGTGAGTCCGATTGTATCTTAATCTGTGTCCCAACCCCTCTGACTGAAAAAATGGAGCCGGATTTGCAATATATAGAAAAAACGACCGAAGCCATCCTCGAGAATCTGAGAAAAGGTCAGCTGATTATTTTGGAGAGTACCACTTATCCCGGGACTACGGAAGAGTTGGTTCTTCCCCGATTGGAATCTCGGGGTTTGAAGGTGGGGAAGGATTTCTTCCTTGGTTTTTCCCCGGAGAGAGAAGATCCTGGAAACAAAATATTTACGACCCATCACATTCCCAAGGTCGTGGCCGGCGTGACTTCCTCCTGCCAAAAAGTAACCACCACCCTGTATAGTCAAATCATCAAGAAGGTCATACCCGTTTCTTCTCCTCGGGTGGCAGAACTCACCAAACTCCTTGAAAATATCTATCGGAGCGTCAATATTGCCTTAGTGAATGAATTGAAAATGTTAGCAGACCGAATGGGGATTGATATCTGGGAGGTCATCGAAGCGGCCAGTACCAAACCTTTTGGATTCTCCCCATTTTATCCCGGCCCTGGAATGGGAGGTCATTGTATTCCCATCGATCCTTATTATCTCTCCTGGAAAGCTCGCGAATACGATTTTACGACACGATTTATTTTCTTGGCAGGAGAAATTAATGTCCACGTTCCTTATTACGTGGTCGCCAAGATTCAAGATGCCCTCAACGGAAGAGGAAAAAGTATAAAAGGAGCAAAAATATTGATCCTGGGAGTGGCCTATAAAAAAGATGTAGACGATGCCAGAGAATCCCCTGCCCTGGCCATCATGGATCTTCTTCAAAAAAAAGGAGCGGTCATTCTCTATCACGATCCTCATATCCCTGTTCTTCCTCGGTTTAGGAAATATTATTTTAAGTTGAAATCTTCCCCGCTCACTAAGGGGTTGCTTCAAAGGATCGATGCGGCCGTCGTGGTCACCGATCACAGCTCTGTTGATTATTCATGGGTGATGAGGTATACACCCCTTGTCATCGATACTCGAAATGTGACGAAGAATATGAAGCAGTGGAAGAAAAAAATCGTGAAGGCCTAACCTAAAGGGGGGGATGGTTTCTCCAGAAATGGAAAAGGTAGAGCTGGGCATATCCGGCATATTGGCCAAAATGATTGGCGACAAACTCCTCCATCACTTTTTCTCCCACCTTTTTCCCTTTAAAATAAATCTGTTTTAACCCCTTTCTAATCCAAGTATCCATCGGAAAGGCTTCAAGAAAATCCAGCGAATAAAGGAGTGTGCAATCGGCTACCTTTTTCCCCACTCCGGCAAGGGTCATCATTTGCTTCCTCGCCTCTTGATAGGATAACCCTTTTAGCAGGAGAAGTTGCTCCCGATCGATACAGCGGCCAACCTTCACCAAATATTTCGTTCTAAATCCTGCCCGGACCGGGTCTAATTGGAGAGGGGTTCCCATCGCATGGGGTTCTGGAAATCTATAACTCATGAGATTTCGCCAAACCACCCTTTTCCCGGAAGATTTGCAAAGAACCTCAATCATGGAACGGATGTGGGAGATGGCCTTGGCAGAAGAGCACAAAAAAGAGAGCAAACATTCCCAAGGGTCTTGTCGAATCAATCTCATTCCTTGATATTTTTTGATCGCTTGGTGAATGACCGGATCCTGATCGATCTTTTTGTAAATCAAATCTAAATCTTCGTCCAATCTGAAAAATTGGATCAGGAAAGGTTCTTCAACGCCTTCATAGAAAAGGGAATCCCCTCTTTGCCTGATGGAAAAAACCCGATCCGAGGTTTGGATGAGGTAGGCATCAAGACTCTTTGTAAATCTGAAAAATTGGCCGCATTCGAGGGTATGCCTGAGGGAAAAACGGGGGAGGTGGATTCGTCCGGTCATTCTTTTTTGTCCAACGGAGGTCGAATAATGGCGATCGCATAAGCCTCTGAATTAAAATATTGGGAGGCCACTCGGTTGACCTCTTAACCACTAACTTATCAACGTTATTTCTTCAGGATACAGAAATCTGATCTCTCCCTGCAAAAAATGCCTTTCTGTTCAAGTCGTGAACTTTGGGAGGAAGGACATCCAGAATGGTCTTCAGCCAGAGATCCTCATTCACCTCAAAAAATTTTGAGATGGCCCCCAAAAGCACTACATTGGCGGCACGGGCATCTCCTAACTGGAGTGCTATTTCGCTCCCTTTCACCAAATAGAAATCCTTAAGTTTAGATTTGATCTTCTCGGGTATGGCCTTTGGATATTCCATTTCCCCTAAATTGACTGCCGGAGGATTAATTTTATGATCATTCATAACAATCTTACCGTCGGGCCTTAAATGATTAACCCATCGAAGACCTTCCAATTGTTCAAAGGCGAAAAGGATATCCGCTTCTCCTTCTTTGATCAGGGGGGAATAAACCTTTTTCCCGAAACGGAAATGAGAGGTAACAATTCCCCCCCTCATGGCCATTCCATGAACCTCGCTCTTTTTTACATCATAGCCTGCCTCCATAAAGACTTCGGACATGATGTCACTCGCCAAGATCACCCCCTGCCCTCCAACGCCGGCAACCAATATATTCGTGGTCTTTTGATCCATTTTTTCCCCCTATCGAAGAATCATAAATAACGGAATATTGGGTGAATGGAATGAAGGGTCTATTCGGTTTCCCAATATTCCATTATTCCTGCATTCCATTTGGTTTACCCATTGATTACACTGTCTCAAACCCAAAGATCGGTTTGTCTTCCTGGCTCTTAATGGCCCCCAATTTACATACCTGATAGCAAACATGGCATCCCGGGCATAGGCCCGGTTCAATATAAGCAATGCCTTTGCGTTTCTTCCCATCGGCAGTCACCGCCATCTCCCCTTCTACAAGCTGATAAGAGATAGCAGGACATCCCAAGTTGACACAGGTCTTACACCCCACACATTTGGTAGAATCCACCTGGAGAGGTTTATTATATTTCTTAAAAGCCCTTCGAAGGAGTGTACAAGGGCCTTCACTCACCACCAGAGAAGGTTCGTCCTTTTCGAGCTCTTCCTTGATGACCTGCTCTGTCTCTTCCAAATTCCATGGATTCACCTTCCTCGGATTCTCAATGCCTAATGCATGGCCTAATTCAATGAAATCGATCCGATGGGCCTTCTCTCCTTTAATGGTATATCCGGTTGCGGGATGCTCTTGCTGACCTGTCATTCCGGTGGTCCGATTATCCAAGATAATGATGGTGGCGTAGCTTCTATTGTACCCCACATCCATGAGAGGATGGACTCCGGCGTGAAGGAAGGTGGAATCTCCAATGACTCCAACAATCTTCCCCTTCCCCTGTTCACCCAATGCCTTTGCCATACCATGAGCACCGCCGATGCTTGATCCCATGCAGATATTACTATTAATGACATTCAGAGGAGGGTAAGCCCCCAACGTATAACATCCAATGTCGCCCGATGCAAAGACTTTCAATTTTTTCAAGACATGAAACACCCCTCGATGGGGACATCCGGGACACAAATTGGGTGGTCTCGGTGGAAGCGTCTCTTTGAAGAGAGGCTTGAAGGACTTGATTTTCTTCTTCAACATTCCTTTCTCTACAAGAAATGGGTTTAACTCACCACACATGGAGAATAGATTTTTCCCTCCCTTCGGCTTAAACCCCATAGCCCTGATATTCTCTTCCAGGAAGGGATCTAACTCTTCTACGATATATACCTTCTTCACCTTTTTAAAGAACTCTCCGATCAACCGTTTCGGGAGAGGCCATACCATGCCCAATTTGAGGTATGAATGGTTTGGGAAAACCTCTTTCGCATATTGATAGGAAATCCCAGCTGAAATGATCCCAATGTGAGGGTCATTGATCTCTATTCGATTTCCTGGAAATTCCTCGGCAAATTCTTTCAATTTAAGAAGGCGCTCCTCAATGACCACATGTCGAACACGGGCATAAGAGGGAAGCATTGTATATTTGGCAGTATCCTTTTTGATTCCTATCGGTACCGGAGGGATAACAGGATCCTGTAATTCAACAATACCTTTGGCATGGGAGATTCGGGTAACACTTCTTACCATCACAGGGGTATCAAATCTCTCGCTGACTTCAAAAGCTAATTTGATGAAGTCCTTTGCTTCCTGACTGTCACTCGGTTCAAACATGGGTACTTTTGCGAATTTCGCATAATTTCGATTATCTTGCTCGTTCTGGGAACTGTAAAGCTCTGGATCATCCGCCGTCAGGAGGACTAACCCTCCGTTTACACCCACATAGGAGAGGGTCATAAAAGGGTCTGCGGCCACATTCACTCCAACATGTTTCATGCAGGCAAGAGACCTTGCCCCTGCCATAGAGGCCCCATAAGTTACCTCCAACGCCACCTTTTCATTGGGGGACCACTCCGAATAAATATCTTTATACTCCTTTGAAATGGTTTCCAATATTTCTGTGCTGGGAGTCCCTGGATAAGCAGCAGCTACCTTAACCCCTGCCTCAAATGCTCCTCTTGCAATGGCCTCATTTCCACTCAATATTTTTTTCATGATTCACCCCTATAAAAATGAACTTGTTACTTTTATCACAAATATATAATAATACAAAATTTTGTCAAGTGAATTATTTTACTTAGTCAACCCCTACTTCTCAAGATTTGATACTTTTTTCATAATAATATTGGCCATTTGGGATTTTTGAGAAACCTTTAAGAAATGCTTATAATTCTCTATTGCCTCCTTATTTTTTCCCATTTTTTCATAACATCGGGCCATTCCTAAATAGGCATCCCCCATTTGAAAACTTTGACCCAACTCGATTACCTTTTGAAAAGCGCTTACTGCCTTTTCATATTCCTTTTTCCCCTCGTAAGAATACCCGAGGCCTTGCATGGCAAAAGAACGATGGAGTTTTTCCTTATCCGCTTTTTGGAGGAAGCTTTCATAGGCTTGAATAGCCTTTTCAAATTCACCTAATTTGAAATAAAGGTTTCCCTTATACAAAAAAGAGAGTTTTCCGTACGTCGTTTTTGGAAATTTTTTAATGACCTCGTTCAATTCCTCTATGACATTCTTAACCTCCTGGGGTGATCCCTCCTGGTATGGAGAGTTCACCCTCTCGTAAGTTTCAAAAGCCAAAGAAAATGTCTTATAGGCGTGTTCCTCATTTTTCCTCTCCCATCTCTGATAGAAAAAGAAAGAGAATACCAATATCAAGACGATGATTCCACTGACTGCGATTTTCTTAAAATGATGGGTGATAAAAAGATAGGTTCTTTCGGTGAGCGTAATGAATTCATCAGGTTCTTTTAATTTCTTTTTTATTATTTTCTTTGTCCTGGTCATCTTACATCACCTTTCTTAGATCAGATCATATCTTTTTTTCGAGATTTTGGGAAGTGGCCCGGAGCACCCTTTTTTCACCTAATCGAAGCGTCAATTTAATCTGATCAAAGTACTCAATCAAGGGGATGGCATATTTCCTTGACACCTTGGTCATCTCTTTAAATTGCGGGGTCGTAATCTCTCGATGCTTCTTTAAGTAGGTGACCAATTCTTCTTTCAGATTTTCAAAGGGAACCCGATGGAAATAGATTTCACTTTTAATCTTGACGAATACTCCCACATGAACAAGATGTTCAAAAATAGCTCGAACCTCTTCTTCTTTTTCTGACCACTGCCCAGACAATTCTTTTGGAGATGGGGGTTGGAGTCCTCCTTGCAGTACGGTTCCCTCCACCCGCTTGACCAGACCTTTCGTATCCATCGATGAGATCTGGTGACCGGAAAGCCTTAGCTTATCTTTTTCCAGGATCACTTCTCTCGATTGAATCAGCTCATGGATGAGGATCTGAAAGAGTTTGACGTCTACCTCCAGAGGGAGTTTCGTCCTCAATTCCTCTTTGGAGAGGCCAGATTTCATTGGAAATCGTTGATGAAATTCGGATAATTGTACCAGGACCTTCTCTTTTAACCTCTGATACTGTGTTTTCTCAATCACTTTTAATTTTTCAGGATCGATGAAAAGGAGATTCCCTTTCTCTACACTCTTTTTGATGATGGACTGGATTTCTCCGGATGGCATTTCAACGCGGTTTAATAGATCCTCCAGGTTAATGCCTCCCATTCCTGAATGGGAAATATGTTGCCGAAGAGCTTGTTCGCTTGTCCCATTTTTAAGGAGGCTTAGGTCAGCCATCACCGATCGAACATACCTTCTATGTTTTTCAGGATGACTGTCTAGTACGACCCCTCCCCCTATGGTTTGGATGGCTGCAGAACCGCGGATGACAAACCGATCCTGAGGCAAGGCCACCACAGGATGCTCCAACCTCAGTTGGACAAATCCACTTTCTCCTGGAGCCAACTCTTCCTGATCGAGGAGAAAGATGGCTGTATTCGCCAGAGTGGTCCCAACATGAAATCTCTGCCTGGTCCGATGCTTCAAAGGCCTTTGAGCATCTGGTAAATATTCAAGATAGGCATCGATGAGTTGGGTCGGCTTTAGGGTATTCGGTCTGACGAGAACATCCCCTCTCTCAATGGCCGAAATTTCTATCCCCTGAAGGTTCACGGCCACCCTTTCCCCTGCCACGGCCTTTTCTACACTTTGACCATAGACTTGCAGAGTCCTAACCTTCCCCTCTATGCCAGCAGGGAGAGCTTGGACCGTTTCGCCCAACGAAAGGTTTCCCGAAATCATGGTCCCTGTGACCACTGTTCCAAAACCTTTCATAATGAAGACGCGGTCGATCGGCAACCGGAATAACCCCTTCGATGATCTCTCCTCAATATCCTTTGAAAGGTGATCAAGCTCTAAAAGAAGTTGGGGAATTCCCTCCCCCGTGATGGAAGAAACAGCAAGGATGGGGGCCTCTTTTAAAAATGTATGTTGTACGATTTCCGACACTTCTTCTCTGACTAAATCGGTTAATTCCCGATCAACGAGGTCAATTTTGGTTAAAATGATCAGGCCTTTATTTACTCTCAAAAGCCTGCAAATATCTAAATGTTCTTTGGTCTGGGGCATGACCCCTTCGTCCGCAGCGATGACCAGGGCTACTAAGTCAATTCCCCATACACCGGCCACCATATGCTTTACAAACTTTTCGTGTCCTGGCACATCAATAATCCCTAATCGTATCCCGCTGGGAAGGTCCAGGAAAGTAAATCCCAATTCAATGGTGATTCCTCTCTCCTTCTCTTCCTTCAGCCGGTCTGTATCCACACCGGTGAGGGCTTTCACGAGGGATGTTTTTCCATGGTCGATGTGTCCAGCAGTCCCGAGAATAACATGTTTTATCATTCTGTCCATCAATGAATCCATTTCAGGTGTACCCAAAAGATAACAAAAATCCCACCCTCTTTCAATTGTAAACCTTTCTCCTGTCTCTTACTCTTCAATGATTGACAATCCTCAGCAAAAAATTAAAGGACAAGTTAACCCAGGAAGCCCATATCTGTGGCTCAGAAACAATCGATTCTAATCCATCATTGAATTTATCTACCTTTGCAGGATCGGACTCAATCTTTAATCGATTCCACCTTTGTTTCCGCTTTGTGAAAGGAGCATTTGATTTAAGATCAAAGGAGAGAAGGCGGACCACTCTTCAAATGCAGGAAAATCAATGCCTGGAAGACCACTCCCTCCCTATGTGGAAAACATGTGGAAAAAGCCGTGATAAAGAAACATATCTCTTTATAATTTTTAAGAAAATAATCGGGATCCAAAATCGAGTTATATTTTCCATAATAATTTCAATATATTGCATGTTTGTGTTTTTGGGTTATCGAAACCCAATATCTTGTGGTCCATTCAAATATTTTTCAAACTGCATTGTTTAAAACCTGTTTATAGAAACTTCTGTGGCGATAACTTTAAATAATTCTATTGGAAAAAAAAGGGGAGGATTTTAACTCCTCCCCTCTCATTGATATTCTAAAAAAAGTATTTAGTTTATTAAGGATTACTTGACCGCTTTTTTTAGCAGATTCCCTGCTTTAAATTTTGCCACCCGGGTGGCAGGAATTTTAATCTCTTTTCCGGTTTGTGGATTTCTCCCTGTCCTGGCCCTCCTCTTCGCCACAGAAAAAGTCCCAAATCCAGTCAAGGTCAACTTATCCCCTTTCTTTAATGCCTTGGTTACTGCGTTGGTAAATGCATTGAGGGTTTTTTCAGCTGACGCCTTCGAGATTTTGGCCTCCTTTCCGATACTGGCGACCAACTCCGCCTTTGTCATTTAAATCACCTCCTTTTTTATTTGGAAATTTTTTCTAAGATGAATAGGTCTTGGACGAATTAAAATGATGCTCATCATAAACCATCGATATTTTAAAAGTCAAGTTTTTTATTTGAGATCTTTAAAAATCGAAAAGGGTCACTCTTTCCAGAGACCTTAAATAAACGATTCCATCAAATCAGAGAGGACCTTCTCGAAGTCTCCTAAACCCTTTGACTCGATCTGGTTAAGAGCCCTTTCGACCTGGTTTCTGAGTTCGGGGGCAGAAAGATCATCTAGAGACTGATAAACACCCGCCCTCCTTCCTAACCGAAAATTTTTCTTTTCCTCTTGAGGAAGAATGAGATAACGCTCAATGAGCTTGAGCATTTTTGTCTTCTCTTCCGGAAATTTCCCTTCCACCTCCTGGAGGAGGTTCAAGATATGATCACTGACAAAGGTACTTGTGATTCCCTCCAAATGTTCAATCAAAACTCTTTCTTCTTCCACCATCTCATCATCCTTCAATGGAATGAATTCCCCCTTTTCGATTTTCTGATAAAGGAGCATTGTTTTTAAAACTTTCAATGTCCGCACCCGGATGAAATCAGGGTTAATTTGATTGAGGACATTGGCTGTCTCCACCGCATGCTCTTGCCACATCCCCCTCCCCCCCAATCCGAGGATCACATACTCTGAAAGAGAGATTCCAGACTCCTTCACCTTTCTTCCCGCTTCAACCTGTTCCTGGGCGGTCACTCCCTTTTTGATATACTGAAGGAGGGGATCATACCCCGATTCCAACCCGATGTGAATTCTGGACAGTCCAGCGCGATGGAGATCCTGAAGTTCTTCCACCCTCTTTTTTGAAACCGTTTTGGCTCGTGAATAAGTCGTAATCCTCTCGATGGAAGGAAATGTTTTTTTCAAATAGGTGAGTATCTCGACCAGTGGATCAGTTTTAAGGATCAAATTATCCCCGTCCTGAAGAAAAACGGTTTTAGCTCCATGATAAAGCCATAAGGCGATTTGGCGCAAACCGTTTGAATCCTGTCGTGGATCTTGTAAAATGAGATTGACCAAAGGTGCTGCACAGACCCCGCCGAACCCGTATTTCCAGGATAAAGACTTGATCTCTGAAACCATCCCCTCAATGGTTTCAATATCTTTTTTCACCTCCTTCACCGTCCTGAGACTAAACTTCTCATTCTTATAGGTATGGCAAAATTCGCAGCGATTCCAGGGGCAGTTCCGCGTGATCCGTAAAAGGAGACTATTGGCTTCGCTCGGTGGACGAATGGGGCCTTGTTCAAAAGAGAAGTCTGTCATCCAAGCGTTCCCCGTCGATGAATTTTAAATGATGAATCCCCCCTCTTGTTTAAAGAAAGAGCTCCTAAGGATCTTTTTTCGTTATAACTGATCAAGCGCATCGGGGCCTACCTGTAAAATAAAAAAGATTTTGTTCTCGATGCCATAAATCTCCCTCTGCAATCGTTTCAAATAATCCATGGCCTTTACATTCTCGCCATATCGTTCTTTAAGGTCCACGAATCTCTCCTCTAATGAAACGATCCGGTCATGCATGACCCGTTTATCCGCATAATTGACGATTTCTTCTTCCGAGACGGATGGGGTTTCCCCCTCCTTTCTTAACCAAATATGTTGTGCCACAATCCCCGCGACCCTCTCATAACCCATTTCCTTGAGAAGCTGAGATCCTGTTCGGGCATGGTCCTCCTTGGTCTTGAGGCATTCTGTTTTGGCCAGATCATGCAAGAGAGAGGCTGCCTCCACAAGGGCCAGATCGATGCAATGCCCTTTTTTATTTAACTCGATGGAAAGAAACAAAGCCACTTTTGCCACCTGAAGGCTATGGAAAACAATGTTTTCTAACATCCCATATTCTCCCATGAGCCTCAAGCATTCTTCCCGATTTGGAACCATTTTCCCCTCAATGATTGGATGATGATTCCTCATTTTTAATTTCCATGTTCTTATCCGGCAGGGGTAAAGAAGGTTGGCTCTCAATTTGTTCCAATTTAAAATTAAATTTGTCCAATCGCCTCCGAGCTTCCTCAAACTTATTCATGGCATTGCCGAGATGTTTTCCCACCAATAGAAAATCATCTTGAAAGCCCCCAAGGTCTTTTTTCAAACTGGTTAGCAATGTCAAGATCTTCTGGGCATCCTTCTCAATCTGTAATCCCTTTAATCCGAGAACAATCACTTGGAGGTAGGCATAGAAAGAATTAGGGGAGACAGGGATGACCTTTTTATTTAAGGCATAATTCAAAATTCCTTTTTCTTCTCCAAATGAATCATCTTTGGTGATGGTCTCATAATAGACATTTTCGGCTGGAATATAAAGAAGGGCAAAATCATAAGTTCCTTCCTGAGGCAAGATATACTTACTGGAAATGTCATCGACGTGTTTCTTGACGTCCCGGGTAAATGCCTTTTGATACCCTTTCCTCTCCTCCTCCGTTTTGCTATCGAGTATTCGTCTGAAATTATCGAGTGGAAACTTAGAGTCAATCGGAACCAATTTTTCACCCAGTTTCACTACTGCATCCACCCTCTCCCCGCTGGAAAACATATGTTGGAGGGTAAAGCACTGAGGAGGGAGGACTTGCGACAGCAATTCCCCTAAAAATTGCTCTCCCAACCCTCCTCTCAATTTAGGTGGCTGCAGAATGTCCTGCAACGTAGCGATATTTTTTCCCACTTCGAAGATTTGTCGACTGGCCTCAGAAAGCGCTCCGATATTCTTCTGAACATCCCCAATCACTCGTGCGGCATTATCCAGGCGTTTACTGATTTCCCCACTGGAGTTAAGGAGTTGTCGATTCACTTGCTCGGTGATGCCCCTCAACTGCTCATTGACTGCTCTCTGTTGCTCGGTCAATACGGAAATATTTTTATTGAGACCATCCCCCATCTGGATCCTGAGTTGTTCGATCTGGTTTTGCATCGAGAGCCAGATGGTTTGTGAGGATTGATCTGTTTTAACCTCTTCGAGTAACCTCTTCCATCTCCTCTCCATTAAGAAAATAAAAAGCGCTCCGATGGCAATGACCAACCCTAATAGAACATAAACACCTTCCATCTAAGCTCCTTAAGAATTGAAGATAAGGTTAAGAATATCGATTGGATGGGTGATCCAGACGTTCCAGCATTTCCCTTTCTGAATGTCTTTAAAAGGGATGAGAAATTCTAACCGACTCAAAAATCAAATTAACGCATCACTCAATGAAATGCAAGAGATTTTTCCCTCTTCAAACCTTGACACCCCCTGTTTAAAATTGTATTTTTTGTTTGGTTAATCATGACTAGGAAGGGACAGAAAAACTTCTGTCCCTAAACTTTCAATGGGGCGTTTTGGGAGGAGACATGAAAGAATTCATTGATCTCAGAAGCGATACCGTCACCCGGCCTACTCCTGCTATGAGAAAGGCGATGGTCGAGGCAGAGGTGGGCGATGACGTCTTTGGGGAAGACCCTACGGTGAATGCCCTGCAGGAAAAGGTGGCCCATCTTCTCGGAAAAGAAGCTGCCCTGTTCGTCCCTTCAGGGACCATGGCCAATCAGTTGTCCATCAAATCCCATACCCAGCCCGGGGATGAAGTGATCATCGAAACTTCTTCACATTCCTATAATTTTGAGGGGGGAGCCGGAGCCGCACTTTCAGGCGTCCAATTTCAGTGTCTCAAGGGGAACAGGGGCATTCTCCAAGCTTCTCAGATTGAAGAGATAATCCGACCTGCTGACCACCATTTTCCTGTGACCAAACTGATCTGTGTTGAAAATACTCATAACCGTGGTGGGGGATCCATCTACCCTCTTGAAAAAATGGCTGAAATCTATCGATTGGCGAAATCGAAGGCCCTTCTTGTCCATCTCGATGGAGCCAGGCTGTGGAACGCCTCCGTGGCAACCGGAATTAAACCCCATGAATACTCCCAATTTGCAGATTCGGTATCGGTCTGTCTCTCCAAAGGATTGGGAGCTCCCATTGGATCTTTAGTGGCAGGTTCACCCTCCTTCATCGATCGTGTTCACCGCTTTCGAAAAATGTTTGGAGGGGGTATGCGTCAGGGGGGAATCATTGCCTCGGCCGGAATTTATGCATTGGACCATCATTTTGAACGGCTCAAAGACGACCATCAGAATGCGAAGCGTCTGGCAGTCGGCTTGAAAGAGCTCAAAGGAATCTCCATCGACCCGAAGCAAGTGGAAACAAATATTGTCATCTTTGACGTCACCGATACAGGGATGACAGGCGTCCAGATGGCCGAAGCCATGAAACGGGAAGGGGTTCTCATCCATGCTTTCGGAAAAACCCAAATTCGCTTAGTCACCCATTTGGATGTCTCTGCGGAAGAGATCGAGAAAGTCCTGAAGGTTTTTAAAAAAGTATTGGGTAAGAAAAATTGAGACCAGGAGCAAGGAGAAAAACATGTCTTGGAAGTTAGCTGTCGTGCCTGAACGATGTTCTGGATGCAAGATTTGCGAGTTGGTCTGTTCCATACACCGCTTCGGAGTAAACAACCCCAAAAAAAGTGCGATTCGGGTGATGGTCGTTTACCCGCACCCGATCATACGAATGCCCATTGTCTGCCGGCAATGCAAGGTGGCCAAATGCATGGAAAACTGCCCGACCGGGGCCATCACTACCAAAGACGGGGTCTATGATATTGACAACGAAAAATGCATTTCCTGCCAGCAATGTGTGATCTCTTGTCCTTTTGGTGCGGTCTTCCTTCATGAGGAGATCGAGACACCTTTTAAATGCAATCTCTGTAACGGAAATCCACGTTGTGTCGCGGCCTGTCCTAAAAATGCGCTTCTTTTTTTACCTGAGCATGTATTGGGTCAGGCCCAAAGGATGACCAGCGTTTTGAAATATGGGCACATGAAGGAAGTGGAGTATGTTGAAAAAGGAGAAAGGAAGGTTCTAAGGTATGCCGACATCGAAAAGGGAAAAGCGGAAGATTAAAGGCGGGTATTTCTGGAAGATTCTCTGGGTCGATTTCGATCGAGGTGAGGCAAAACCATTGGAATTTGATGAAGCCTTTGCTTCGAAATATATCGGTGGAAGGGGATTCGGGGCTAAACTGCTTTGGGATCATCTGCAAAAGCAAAGGATTGACCCGCTCGGCCCGGAAAATCTGTTGGTGATTTCCCCCGGCCCTTTGGCTGGTCTTTACCTTCCTGCCTCTGGAAAAACATCCTTTATCTCCATTTCTCCTGAGACCGGGATCTATGGGGATTCAAGCATGGGGGGCTCCTTTGGTACAGAACTCCGACAGGCTGGTATAGATGCCCTCGCCATAACGGGAAAGGCCAGGGCCCTCTCTTACCTCTGGGTCGATAATGGAGAAGTAAAAGTAATTTCGAATGAGAAATTGAAAGGGAAAGGGAGTTTAGAGAGCGAAGGGATCATTAAGGAGGATCTGAAGGATGAACATATTAAGATAGCCACCATTGGTCCTGCAGGAGAGCATGGAGTCCGATTTGCCTGTGTCACTTCGGATTGGGGAAGAAACTCCGGAAGGACGGGCATGGGGGCAATCATGGGGTCAAAAAATCTCAAGGCCATTGCTGTCAGGGGGTCCAAAGATCTTCCGGTCTTCAATCTTCCAAGACTCCAAAAAGCTTCAGAGGCCTCTTTTCGAAGCCTGAGGGAGAATAAAAATTTTGCTTTTTGGCAGGAGCAAGGCCTCATGTCGGTGATCGATTATGTCAATGAAGCTGGGGTGATGCCAACCTACAACTTCAGGGAGGGCGTCTTTGAGCATGCCAAAAAGATTAATGGCTATGAAATGCTCTCAAAATATAAGATCGGCGACACCTCTTGTTTTGCCTGTCCCATGGCTTGCGGGAATGTCTGTTTGGTGAAAGAAGGAAAATATCGAGGGACGGTGGTGGAAGGACCAGAGTATGAAACGGCTTGCATGTTTGGTCCCAATATCGGAGTCCAAAATTTTGCAGCGATCCTTAAAGCCAATCAACTCTGTGATGAACTCGGGATCGACACGATCACGGCTGGAAATCTGATCGGCGTCTTGATGGAGGCTCAGGAAACAGGACTTCTTTCTGAAAAGGACTTAGAGGGTCTCAACCTGAAGTGGGGAGAGGAAGAGGCAATTTTAGAAACTGTCCAACGAATTGCCCATCGAAAAGGAATTGGGAATATTCTCGCTGAAGGCAGCTTCGGGGTGATCAAACAGTGGCCTCAATTGAAACCCATCATCTCACAGGTCAAAGGGTTGGAACAATCCGCTTATGATGCGCGAATCGCCATTTCCATGGCTTTGGGATATGCCACCTCGGATATTGGAGCCCATCATGCACGGGCCTGGACGATTGCCAAGGAGCTAGAGATGGGAATGGATTGGCCACTGGAGAAAAAGGCTGATCTGGTGATCTACCATCAGACACTTCGGCCCCTGTTCGACATGTTAGGAGTCTGCCGGTTACCATGGATTGAACTGGGTTTTGATGAACATCAGTATGCAGAATTCTATTCAGCCGTCACAGGTATCGAGACGACATTGAATGAACTTCTACAGCGTTCAAAGGATCTTTATGATCTCACCCGGGCCATCAATATGAAATTCGGGATCTCTCGAAAGGACGATTATCCTCCAGAAAGGGTCTTCAACTTACCCATGACCGAAGGGCCTCATGCAGGGAAGATCTTAAAACGGGAGGATTACGAGGCCATCCTTGATATCTATTACCAGAAAAGAGGCTGGACACAAGATGGCCAAGTGGATGAAAAAAAGATGGCGAGCTTTCATGATTCACTTGTTACGACTTAAATCCAAGGCACGAAATTCGAATTTTGGATTTCCTAAAAGTTATGGCTGAACCCATTGTGGTATTAGTGACCTGCAGTTCTGAGGAAGAGGCACTCAAGATCGCCGGTGCCTTGGTTGAAGAGCGCTTGGCCGCCTGCGCAAACCTCATTGCTCCGGTTCGCTCCATCTATCGATGGGAAGGGAAGATCTGGGACGAAAAGGAATGGCTCTTAATTATCAAAACACAAAGCCAAAGATTTGAGGAGTTAGAGAAAAAGGTCAAGTCCCTTCATTCCTATACTGTCCCTGAAATCATCAGCCTCCCTATTAATGAGGGTTCCCTCTCCTACCTCAATTGGATCAAGGAAAACACAAAATAATCATGGACGGATTTAAGTTAGGCTTGGTTTTTTGAGATGAAAATCAGTGTTCTGTTCGAAAGTGTAAGCCGCCCTCAAGAGCATCCCTTCACCAAAGGGTTTTCCCATGATCTGCAATCCAATAGGAAGGTTCTCGTGGTTGAACCCACAAGGGATAGAGATCGCTGGAATTCCTGTTAGATTCACTGGAATGGTATGAATATCGGATAAGTACATCTGGAGGGGGTTTTCTGTCTTTTCGCCAACTCGAAAAGCGGGGGTGGGGGCAGTGGGCGTCACAATGACATCCACCCTTTGGAAGGCCTCTTCAAAATCCTTTCTCATCAAAGTTCTCACCTGTGATGCTTTCCGATAATAGGCCTCATAATACCCGGCCGACAAGACATACGTTCCTAAGATGATTCGTCGCTTGACCTCTTTTCCAAATCCTTTCGCGCGGGTCTGGGTATACATTTCCATCAGATCCCGATACCCTTTGATACGGAGGCCATACTTCACTCCATCATATCGCGCCAAATTAGAGCTGGCCTCGGCTGTGGCAATAATATAATAGATGGCCACAGCATATTCCGTATGAGGCAGGGAGATGCTCTGTATGTCTGCTCCCAACTTTTTGAACAGATCAATGGCCTCTTTCACGGATTTCTCAACCTCCGGATCCATTCCCTCTACCCAATACTCCTCCGGGATGCCGATTCGAATCCCCTTGACCTCTTTCTTCAGTGACTCCTTATAATTCGGGACCTCCGTATTGACTGAAGTCGAATCATGTGGATCATAACCGCTGATGGCGTTCATCAGGATGGCACAATCCTCTACATCCTTTGTGATCGGACCGATCTGATCCAATGAAGAGGCAAAGGCCACCAATCCATATCTGGAGACTCTTCCATAAGTTGGTTTTAACCCAACCACTCCACAACAGGCGGCTGGTTGCCGTATGGAACCCCCTGTGTCGGTGCCCAGGGCTGCAATACATTCATCAGCAGCCACCGCAGCGGCTGAACCTCCGCTGGAGCCCCCCGGGATTCGTTCGAGATTCCAGGGATTATGGGTGATTTGAAATCCAGAGTTTTCTGTTGAAGAACCCATGGCAAACTCATCCATATTGAGTTTTCCCAAAAAAACGGCCTCTCTCTCTTTAAGTTTTTTAATGACGGTCCCATCGTAAAAAGGAATATAACCTTCTAAAATTTTTGAGGCGCAAGTCGTTTGGATTCCTTTCGTGCAAAGGATATCTTTCAGCCCGAGAGGAATGCCAGCAAGATCTCCAATCTCTTCTCCCCTAACAATTTGACGATCCACCTGATCGGCTTGATGGAAGGCCTCTTTTTGGGTTAACAAGAGATAGGCTTTGACATGAGCATCCACCTCGTTAATTCTGCGATAGAGGGCCTCCGTTGCTTCCCTTGAGGTCACCTCTTTCCTAACCAAAAGATCGTGCAACTGGTGGATGGTTAATGAATGGAGGTCCATAGCTGTTTCATAGGGGAATATTGGAATGATGGAATATTGGAATAATGATTAGAAATCTCTCTTGATTCTTTGTTTTTTTCTCTTGCCCCACCATTCCACCCTTCCATTATTCCATTTTATGGTTTTACTCGATGATCTTCGGGACTTTAAAATGTCCATCCTCTTCATCCGGTGCAATGGCCAAAACCTCTTTTTGGAGGAAAGAAGATTTGACCCCATCTTCTCTAAAGACATTATGGATAGGGATGGCGTGGGAAGTTGGCTCCACCCCGGTGGTATCGAGCCGGTTCAACTGCTCCATATAAGTGAGAATTTGTTCCAATTGGGTCCCGAAAGTGACCTTTTCCTCTTCAGACAATTCGAGGCGAGCCAGTCTTGCCACCTTATCAATATCCATCTTCATTTTACCACACCCGGGTTATCTCAACCTTTCTTTAATTTTCAACAGGCTCTCTTCTAATTTCTCGCGTTGGGTGCGAAACTCTGCCGCCTTCTGCTTCACTTCTTCAACGATTTCTGGAGGAGCTTTAGAAAGAAACTGTTCATTGGAGAGTTTTTTTGTGACGAAAGCACTTTCCTTGTCGATCTTGAGTATCTCCTTCTGGAGTCTTTTCGCCTCTTCTTCCATCCGTGACCGTTCCATGGGAACAAAGATTTCAACCTCCCGGACAGCGGTCAAAGCACTGTGTAGAGGTTTTTCGAGATCCCATCCGAGTTGAAACTCATTGACCAAGGCAAGAAACTGGATGAAGGATTGATTTTTTCGAAGTCTCTTTTCGGTTTCTTCATTCCGAGTGCGCAAGAGGGTGGTCATCGGTTCCCCTGGAGGAAGGTTCATCTCTCCACGGAGATTTCGTAGGGCATTGATCACATCAATGATCAGCCCCATCTCACTGGCCACGTTTTCGTCATCATACTGCTCCTCGGCTTTTGGAAAAGTGGAAATCATGATCGATTCATTTTCTTTTCGCCCTGGGAGTTGCTGCCAAATCTCCTCAGTGATAAAGGGCATAAAAGGGTGAAGCAATCGGAGAATGGCATCCAAAACCTCCAAAAGCGTGCGTTGAGTGAGGCCCTTACGCTTCTGGTCGCCTTCCTTATAGAGGGTCAGTTTGGACAGCTCAAGATACCAATCGCAGAATTCATGCCAGATGAATTGATAGAGGGTATGGGAGGCTTCATTGAATTTGTATTCCTCCAGAGATTTCCGAACCTCTCGAATGGCCTGGTTTAACCTTCCCCGAATCCACCGATCCGGGAGGTTAAACTTCTCTGGGTGGGGCCTCTGGTTCATCTCATCAAGATCGAATGCTTCAAGGTTCATCAAGGCAAAGCGTGATGCGTTCCAGATCTTATTGGCAAAGTGGCGGTAGCCTTCTGTTCTGGACTCTGATAGTTTGAGATCACTTCCAGGCATGGTCAATGCGGCGAGAGTAAAGCGGAGAGCATCCGCACCAAAGCGATCGATCAGGTCAAGAGGATCCACCACATTTCCACGGGTCTTTGAATATTTTTCGCCCCTTTCGTCCCTCACCAGCCCATGGATATAGACATCTCTGAAGGGAATATCGCCCATGAATTTCAAACCCATCATCATCATCCTGGCCACCCAGAAAAAGAGGATATCAAAACCGGTCACCAGAACGGAGGTGGGGTAAAACCGCTTCAATAATTTCGTTTTCTTCGGCCAACCCATGGTGGAGAAAGGCCAAAGTCCAGAACTGAACCAGGTATCCAGGACATCGGTTTCAGGGGTTAAACCATCGGAACCACATTTGGGGCAAGAGACGGGGGTCTCTTTGGACACGATGACCTCTCCGCATGGTTTGCAGTACCAGGCAGGAATCCGATGTCCCCACCAGATTTGACGAGAAATACACCAATCCCGTATGTTCTCCATCCATTCGAAATAGGTTTTTTCCCAAACGGGAGGGATAATCCGGGTGCGTCCCTTCTGTACCGCTTCAATGGCTGTTTTGGCCAAAGGCTTTGTTTTAACAAACCATTGGAGGGAAAGGTTGGGTTCCACAATGGTCTTACACCGATAACAATGGCCCACCACATGAGGATAGTCATCGATTTTTATGAGCACCCCATCCCGCTTAAAATCTTCTACCATCTGGTCTCGACATGCAAAGCGATCCATCCCTTGATAAGGCCCTGCATTTTCATTCATTCGGCCCGCTTCATCAATGACCTTGATCTGCTCTAAGCCATGGGTCAAACCAATTTCAAAATCATTGAAATCGTGAGCCGGTGTAATCTTCAAACAGCCTGTTCCGAATTCGATATCCACGTAGGAATTGGCAATGACAGGAATCTCGCGGTTCACCACAGGGAGGACGACCTTCTCGCCGATCACTGATCGATAGCGCTCATCTTCAGGATTCACCGCCACTGCCGTATCCCCGAGCATGGTCTCTGGTCGGGTGGTGGCCACGACGACAAAGCGATCACTTTTCCTGAAGGGATATTTAAGGTGATAAAGTTTTCCTGAGGTCTCCTGATGTTCCACCTCGAGGTCAGACAAGGCGGTTTGGCATCGGGGGCACCAATTGATGATGTAATGGCTGCGGTAAATCAGGCCTTCCTGGTAGAGACGGATAAAGACTTCTTTGACGGCATCGGAAAGCCCTTCATCCATAGTAAACCGTTCACGGCCCCAGTCACATGAAGCCCCTAATTTCTTCAGCTGGCTGATAATCGTTCCACCGGATTGCCCTTTCCACTTCCAAACCTTTTCAATGAACTTTTCTCTTCCCAGTTGATGGCGGTCAAGCCCTTCCTCCAATAGCTGCTTTTCCACGACATTTTGAGTCGCAATGCCTGCATGGTCTGTTCCCGGCATCCAGAGAACATTGTAGCCCTCCATCCTTTTGAATCGAATCAGAATGTCTTGAAGGGTATTGTTTAGGGCGTGCCCGATATGAAGGACACCGGTCACATTGGGTGGTGGGATGACAATGGAATAGGTTTTTTGCTCTGAATTTTCATCAGCCCTGAAATAGCCGCGTTCTTCCCAAAAAGTATACCATTTTCCCTCCACCTGGTGGGGGTCATAAGATTTGTCCAACACCTTTGAGGCCATGGATGCACCTTTCTTCCTCCTTAATCCTTTTCTCCCTTCTGAAGTCGCTTGATCTCTTCCTGAATCGCCCTTTCGGCTATATCCGGAACCACCTCTCTCACCATTTTCTCAATCCGCTCAATGGTAAGACTGACGACATTCCGGGTCATCTCTGGAACAATTTTAGTGATTATCTCCTCTATCATCTCCTGGACTTTTTGTGAAATGACTTCTTGCGTGGGTGGATCTACTGCCCGAACGAAAGGACGGCCTTCCTCCAGATCCATCTCCCGAGTTTTCGCCTCCTCCATCCATCGATCTATCTTGATCTCCTCTTCCATCATCCCCTTGGGTTTTCTTTCTCCAAGGGCTGCCTCTTTCGGCTTTTCAATAGGCCGAATCTCTTCCTCTCCCAACATCTCTTCTAAAAGTTCGTCTGGGAATTCCTCTTCGTCCAACTCCTTGAGTTCCTCTTCCTCGATGGACTCCTCTATGGAAATGGCTTCCTTGGAAATTCCTTGATCCAGTTCCTCGAAGTCAAAAGGTTGAAACTCCTCTCCTGGAGACAAGCCTTTTACTTCTTCCTGAAGGGATGTCTCAAACTCTTCAAGACTTAAATATTTTTCAGCAGGCTCCTCCATCTTGAATGGCTTTGGCTCTATTTCCCTCACTTCTTTTTCAGTGGGCCACTCTTTTTCCAAAGAGGGCTTGAGTTCCTCCACCTTTTCGAGGATTTCTTCCAATTCGATTTTTTCAAAAAGTTCTTCTTCGGGTGAGCCTTCTTTCGGAGTCATTTCTCTCTTTATTTGGAGGTCGATCTCTTCCATTCCCTTCTCAGGATGAAGGGCCCATTCTTTTTCTTCTGGTTTTTCTTCTGGTTTTTCTTCTAGTTTTTCTTCAATCTCTATTTTTTCCCAAGATTCCAAAGGCGTAATCTCTCCATAGGATTCTTCTTTTTCTGTCTTCTCGGTAGCCACAAAATCATGGATGCTCATCCTCGTTTCGGGTTCTTCCACCACATCCACCAAATCGATGATCTCCTCTTCTCCTTCACCTTCGCCCAATAAAAACTCCCCCTGCTTTTCCGAAACCATCTCTCCCCTCTTTTCGATTGCCCCCTTTTCGATCAGGTGGTCTACCAAATTAAGAATTTCATCGTCGTTGAGAGGCTTTGAAATCACCCCGTTGGCCTGGACGCGCCGACGATCCTTTTCTGAAATCTCCTCAAAAATACTCGAAATGAGGATGAATGGGATATTTTTAAGGTCTGGATCCCCTCTGAGGGTTCCACATAATTCCAAACCGCCCATCTCTTGAAGACCCGTTCCGGAAGCGATGATCATGTCGGGTTTGAAAAGTTTAACCCGGAGAAGGGCATCTTCTCCACTTTCTGAGAAGATGAGATGATAATCCGTCGCTTCAAAAATATTCTGAAAATTTGCCTGATCTTTCTTATCCGAATCAACAATTAAAATCTCCTTCACCGTTCCCCCGTCTCCTTTTACCGGCTGAGGACCATCTATCCGCCTTCCATAATAGGTAGCTTTTTATCACAAGGAATTGGGAATGTCAAGGAAATCGAAGCCTTTGTAAATATCCATGATCCTTCTTCATTCTTTTCCTTATACCACCACCCAAGGAAGAGGAAGAAAAAGTTTTTCATAAAGATTAAAGGCATAACGGTCTGTCATGCCTGCCAGGAAATCACATGCACATCTCTCCAAGGTGTCATACGATTCCATTTTGGTCAGCACAAGAAAATCATCTGGATGGCCAATCAGATAGTGATACAGTTCTCTCAAAATCTTGGTCGCTTTATGGAAATCGGCGTGAACCGTTTCGTTTTCGTAGACACGTTCCCATAGAAACTCCCGGAGGTCCCACATGGCTGAGAGAACCTCTTTGGAAACGGAAAGTCTTCCTTCTCCGGATCGGAGGGTTTCTTGGATAATATCATTGACCATCGTATTGATTCGTTTGGAATGGCTATCTCCTAAACAACCAAGACAATCCCTCGGAAGATCGTTCGGGGAGATCACCCCTCCACGAATCGCATCATCAATATCGTGGTTGATATAAGCAATGATGTCGGCAATCCGAACCACCTGGCCCTCGATCGTCGAGGCCATGGCTTCTGGATCCTCACAGAGGATCTCGCCCTTTCCCTTGGTATGCTTCAATATGCCATCTCTGACTTCGAATGTTAGATTCAATCCCTTTCCATCCTTCTCCAAGAGGTCAACCACCCTCAGGCTCTGTTCGGCATGATTAAATCCGCCTGGCACAATTTGATCTAGGGTATCCTCTCCGGCATGGCCAAATGGGGTATGGCCCAAATCGTGGCCGAGGGAGATGGCCTCCGTTAAATCTTCATTGAGGTGTAGGGCCTTTGAAATAGTCCGGGCAATCTGAGAGACTTCAAGGGCATGAGTCAATCGAGTCCGGTAGTGATCCCCCATCGGAATGAGAAAAACCTGTGTTTTATGTTTTAATCTTCTGAACGACTTGGAATGGATGATACGATCTCGGTCATGTTGGAAGGCCGGCCTGAGTGGACATTCCTCTTCATAGACTTGGCGGCCCCTGGTCTTTGAGCTCAACGTTGCAAAAGGGGAGAATATTTTTTTCTCTTGTTCCTCTAACTCTTCCCGGATCGTCTTTGACAATTGACAAGGCTCCACTTCATCGAATATGCTTTGAATAGGTAACTTATCATAAAAAAAAGGCTTTATCAAATTCTACTTAAAATGGACTTCCATCAACTGAGTGAAAAAATTCATCGAGACCCGATTCTCTTGACATTGTCCGGACTTGTGAAGAGTAAAAAGATCCCCCTTTTTTTAGTGGGGGGGTATCTCCGGGATCTCTTGCTTGGAATACCAGGAAAAGATTATGACTTCGCCTTGCCAAGAGATACCTTCCCTTTTATTCAAACCATTGAAGAGACCCTTCGGCTTCATTTCTTCAGGGTGGGGAAAGAGGAAAGGGGTACCACCACTTTTCGAATGATCAAAGAAAACATGTCCATGGACCTCAGCTTCTTACAAGGGGAAACGATTGATGAGGATCTAAAGCGAAGGGACTTCACCATCAATGCAACGGCCTTCTCCCTTTATGACGACACCTTCTATCGGGTGGAAGGAAGTCTGGAGGATATCGAAAAAAAGTTGATCCGCACCGTCTCAAACCATTCGATTGATCTGGATCCACTTAGGATGCTGCGGGCGATTCGTTATCTTTGTACCCTTGATGGGTTTGTTATGGATAAGGACTTGAAAGAAGAAATTTCTTTAAAAAAAGAAAAGGTCCTCGGACTTCCTGGTGAACGGATTAAGGCAGAATTGGATCAAATCCTTCTTTCACCTCGGCCAGCCACGGGAATGAAATCCCTTCAAGAAATCCATTTGCTTTTCACCCTTCTCCCGGAATTAAAGGGTTTGGAAGATCTTGATCAGAATGAACATCATCATCTCAATGTTCTTTCTCATCTCGTTCTGGTGATTGACAAATTACCATGGGCCTTTGAATGGATGGCTCGAAACCATCAGGAATTCTTCCTGGCTCAGGAAGATCGGCTTTCTCTCTATTATGCTGCCCTCTTCCATGATATCGGTAAACAAGATACCTATTCAAAGAATGAGAAGGGAAAAGTCCATTTCTATGACCACGAATCTTTCTCTGTTCAAGCGGCAGAGCGGATCATGGAAAGGTTCCGATTTTCCAACCTGATGAAGATAAAAATTCTACACCTCGTCAGAAATCATATGAGAATTCTCAATCTATCCTGGGAGACCAAGGAGACAGCCCTTAAAAGGTTGGTCCATCAG
>DCVM01000114.1 GCA_002327985.1 Syntrophaceae bacterium UBA2188
GTAAAACCCCACTGCGCTTTTACGAGCTTCGAGGGGCAAGGAGGAATGATGTATTTCTCGATTCAGAAGGAGTTGTTCGATATCCTGCCTAACCTGACCATTGGGATGGTGGTGGCAAAAGGCGTCGACAACGCCCGTTCCTCTAAAGAAATGGATGACCTTCTCACCCCAGCTATTGAGGAGATGAAGAGAAATTTCATTGGTGACAAAGCTCAGGAGCATCCCAGGATCAAACCGTGGAGAACGGCCTTCTCAAAATTGGGTATTTCGGGAAGCAAATTCCCAAGCTCTATCGAATCCATGGCAAGAAGGGTTCTAAAAGGGGATCCCTTCCCAAAAATCAATCCTCTTGTGGATCTTTACAACAGTGTTTCTTTAAGATTTTTAGTTCCGATGGGAGGCCATGATTTGGATACTATTGAGGGGGATATTCATCTTCAGTTTGCAGAGGGTTGGGAGCCTTTTACACCCCTGGGCGGCGGAGAAACCGTGATGGTGCCAAAAGGAGAGCTGGTCTATCGGGACGATCGAGAGGTGTTGACCCGAAATTGGGTATGGCGCCAGTGCGAGAAAGACAAAGCTACCGAAAAAACAAAAAATATCTTTATCCCCATTGATGTATTGGGTGAAGTGGGAGAGGAGCAAGCCGATGAAATCATTCTGGAGCTCTCTCGACTGATCCCGAGGTATTTGGGGGGCACCCTCTTTTCAGCCAAGCTGAACAGCAAAAACCCTTCTGCTGAATTTTAATCCCTTTGCCTCATTTTCTCACCTTGCAGACCGGATCGCAATAGAAAGCGAGAAGAAAACCGTAATTCTAAAGTTCCTGAAGCGGGTTCTCTTTCCACTCCTCGCCATGGTGATACAACCTCTCGAGGGAAAGGGTGAGGAAGGGGAAGATTCCACATAAAAAAATAAGAGGGGAAGAGTATACTTCTTCCCCTCTTAATGTCTTTCTCTTTCCTCCAGAGGATAGTTAATTTTCTTTAACGAGGTGTGAGATTAGTAACCTTTCTTCTGAATCTCGGCTATTCCCTCATCCACTGTGAAGACAGCACCGCACTTTGGACATTTAATCTTTGCGTCTTTCTGTACTCCTGCACACCCAAAGGAAAACACTGCTAACATCGCCAATGCCAAAAAGATGCTCACCCACTTCCTCATTAACCCTCACCTCCTTTCATGGTATTTCAGGACAATCGGATAATAAATATNNAAATATTATGTAAGGAAAACGGATAACAAAAATCCATTTCTATGTCAAGTAAAAAATATATTTCCTTTTTCCCTTCAAAAATCCCTTCTGTTATTTCTTTTTCTTCGGCTTGGCCTTCTTCGTCGCTTTCTTCGCCTTAGGATGCTTCATCCCACATGCCATCTTTCCGTCACCTCCTCCTTCACCTTTCAGCCTATTGATTTATTTATCCCTTTTAAATTAATATTTGTCAAGAGTTTTCTTAGAGATTTCTGAAAAAGTCCCAAAATCTCTGCAATCAAGAGGGTTAAAAGTCGTTTTTCAAGATTCTCGATCAATTCAAGCCAACGGAGGAAGGGTGATGACAAAAAAGATCCAGATCGATATGAACTCGGATGTGGGAGAAAGTTATGGCGTTTATAAACTGGGGTTGGATGAAGAGGTAATTCCTCACATTACTTCGGCCAATATCGCCTGCGGATTTCATGCCGGGGATCCTGCCGTCATGCGAAAGACCGTAGCCCTGGCAAAGCAATACGGCGTAGAGGTGGGGGCCCACCCCGGATTTCCAGACCTCATAGGTTTTGGTAGAAGAAATGTCGACGCCACGCTTGAGGAGATTCAAGATTATATGGTCTATCAAACCGGATCTCTCATGGGCTTTACTCTATCTCAAGGATTGCGGCTTCAACATGTGAAAGCTCATGGAAGCCTTTACAATATGGCCGTCGCCAATTCCAAGATATGGGAAGCCATGGCAGAGAGCATCGCCAAGGTGGATCGAGAGATCATTCTGGTTGCTCTGGCCTCTTCGAACAATGAATCCCTTCGGGAGATTGGAAAACGTTATGGTCTCCGCATGGCCTTTGAAGCCTTTCCTGATCGAGCCTACAATAGCAATGGTTCTTTAGTCTCTCGTAGAGAGAAAGGAGCCGTCATCCATGACCATCAGATCGTTGCAAAAAGGGCGCTGAAGATGGCCCTGGAGGGAAAGGTGGTCGCCATCGATGGGACAGAGATAGAGATCAAAGCGGATACACTTTGTGTCCACGGGGATAATCCTGCTGCTGTCGAGATGGTGAAGAAGATTCGGCAGGAATTGAGAGACGCCGGCGTGAATATCATCTCAATGAAATGGTTTGTCTGAAGAAATCACTCTCGGTGATCAACCTTGTCCAAATGAGAAATGGAAGTTTTAAGATTTATCATTTTTGTCTTTTCAATCTGCAATCGGCATTTTTTTTAATATGGGCCTCTATCCTAAAACCATCTCCTATCTGATGGGTGATCGTGGCCTTCTTCTTGAATTCGGTGACGAAATCAGTCGCGAGATCAACCAGAAGGTCAGAAGAATGGCTCTGGCCATCCAGGTGGAGGATGTTGCAGGGATTATTGAAACGGTTCCCACCTACCGGTCTTTGCTCATCATTTATGATCCGCTGATTCTGCCCATCGAGAATCTGAAAAGAAGACTAAAAGGGATAGAAAAAGGCCTCCAACAAACTCCCCTCCCAGGACCTAAATTGACACGCATTCCAGTGCTTTATGGGGGGATCTATGGGCCTGATTTAGAAGAGGTGGCAAGGGTCCTCCAAATTTCTTCAGAAAAAGTCATCCAACTCCACTGTAGCATCCCTTATCTTATTTATATGATCGGCTTTATGCCTGGATATCCATACATGGGAGAACTTCCGCAGGCCTTGGTTGTGCCCCGGCTCAAAACACCGAGGCTTGTGGTCCCTAAGGGCTCTGTGGCCATTGCCCAGCGACAGACAGGAATTTACTCCATGGAGAGCCCTGGAGGCTGGCAGATCCTCGGTCGAACCCCGGTCGAAATGTTCAACCCCGAGAAAGATCCTCCATCTCTGCTTCAAATGGGAGACTTGGTCCAATTTTATGCCGTGACAGAAAAGGAGTTTGAGCATTGGAGCGAATAGCGGCTTTTGAAGTCATAGAATCTGGCGTTTTGACCACGATTCAGGATTTGGGTCGTTATGGCTTCAGTCAGTTTGGTGTCCCCCTTTCAGGAGCCACAGATACTTTCTCCCTAAGAGTCGCCAATCTATTGGTTGGAAATAAAGAGGGAGAGGCCTGTCTTGAGATCACCCTCACGGGTTTAAAAATAAAGGCGTTAAGAGAAGTGGTCATAGCCCTGACAGGCGGAGATCTCTGCCCGACCTTAAACGAAGAACCGTTGGAGATGTGGAGAACCCATCTTCTTGTGGAAGGCGATGTCATCAACTTTAAAAAAGTCCGTTCAGGTTGCCGTACCTACCTGGCAGTGGGCGGAGGAATCGCTGTCCCAAAAATCATGGGAAGCTCGTCAACCTACCTCTCAGGAAAATTTGGCGGTTTGGAAGGAAGGGCGTTGAGACGGGGAGATCTTTTTCACATTTTTGAACTTCCATCTTCCCTGGATAAATTGGGGCTTCGATTTCCAAAGGATTGGATTTTCCCCTTGGAAAAAGAGGTTCCTCTCAGAGCCATCCCTGGCCCTCAGGATCATCACTTTACAGAAAAAGGATTCGAAACATTTCATTCTTCATCCTACCGGGTCACTCCCCAATCCGATCGGATGGGAGTCCGATTAGAAGGACCCGAGATTGAAAGACGATCCCATGTGGAAGAATCGATTATTTCAGAGGGACTGATATCAGGTGCGGTTCAGGTTCCTGGCGATGGGAAGCCCATCATTATTTTAACGGAATTGGTGACCGGTGGGTATACGAAGATCGCTACGATCATCTCTATCGATTTACCAAGGGTAGCACAACTCAAGCCTGGGGATCGGGTACGATTCAAACCCATTTCAATTGAAGCGGCTCACTCACTACTCAAGGAACAGGAAGAACGGTTAAGAGAATTTAGAGAGGTTCTACGACAGCGCTGAGGAGAAAAAATTTTATCCCGTATAATCCCGAAAGCTCCAGTCTTCAGATGGGAGATGAAGGTAATTTCAAATCTAAGGATAAAGAAAAACCCCCTCCTTGATGGCGGGGATATATTGGGTTTACTCAGAAGACATGTTCGACTCCAAAGGAATTTCAAACTCATAGAGATTAGCACCCGAACTAAAATAGATCTTGTTTTTTAGTATCGCCATCCCTGAACTGATCGGGACAGAAGGTTGAGCCACAAGGGATACCTGGTCATCCTTTGGATCGATAGCAAAAATAGCTTCTCTGGAAAGTCCATAGAGCCTTCCATCAGATCCGGGTTGAAGTGAAACTTCAGTTGGTTTCGGATATCCGAGATCAAAAATGTTGATCACCTCCACCTTCTCTGGATCAAAGGAGAAGACCTTTCCATGATCAGTGATTCCGTAGACGATTCCTCCAGTCGTGACAGCAAGGGAGAGGATGGTTTTTGCTCCTGGAACAGGGGTGATTTCCGAAATCTTCCATTCCTCCTTGGGTTCCCAGAGGATGAGCTTTGCCTCTTTTTCAATGGCTCGCGTTCCAGTCCCTCCCCTCACCGAACTTCCTCCTACAATGAGGTCGACTTTTTCAATATAGGCAAGGGAGGCAATACTCTGATTCTGGACGATGTGGCGATAGGCTCTTTTTTCATTTTTCTTTGGATCATACACGCTGATGGCACCCCCCAACATTCCATAGTCCGGATAGCCCCCGACATAGACCTTCCCATGTGGTCCTGCAATCATGGTTCGTGGCCGGTAGACCCCTTCCCCTAAGGAACCCAGGTCTCTCGGATTGGAATCTTGATCATCCCCGAATTTCAGGGGGCTCTTCGGATCGTAGACCGAGAGCCGCCCCTCAGGATAGGAACAGAGATAGAGTTTTCCATCGAGGGGCCCCATTGAATAAATCTCACCGCTGGCATGGGCGGCCTTACCAAGATTGGCAAGAGATCGAGTGTCTGGATCATAGACGAAAAGGCGGAGGGGAAGCATGCTGCTCCCGTAGATTTTACCATCCGGCCCTGTGCTGACAACAAAGAGATAGGAACCTGCGGCTTCGTACCGGAGAGGAATTTCTTTCTTCTCTTTCGTCAAAGGATTTTCAACCTGGAGGGTATGGTTGTCGATAGCGCTAAATTTTCTTCCATCTGGGAGGCCTGCTGGAGGAAAAGGGATATCGGACCTGGAAACCTCAACCAGCTTTTCCCCTTTATCAATTCGAAACCATTGCTCTGGATTGGAGAAACGGGCATAAACCTTTCCATCCTTTCCTTTGAACAGGTTCACCCGTCCGGGTCTCCGGGCCTCGGACGGGATCAATGAAATTCTGGTTTGTATTTCCGGATTGAAGACAACAATATCCACCTTTTCGAACTGGATCGCACAATAAATCAAACCATCCTCCCCTGCTGTAGGATAACAATAAAACTGATCCGGATCCATACGACCATAATTTTCAATCGCTCCTGTTTTAGGGTCATAAGAGAAAAGTTTTGCCGAGGGAAACGTTCCTCCCCAGATCTTCCCATCCCTTCCTGTTGCAATTTTACAGATGAAAGACTCCGATTCTCCTCCAGGTTGTCCAAGATCCTCCCAGGCTTCGGTCTTCGAATCAAAGCGCAGGAGGTGGGCATTGTAATAACTTCCCAAATAGATCCGATTCTCGTGATCGATTGTATATCCCCAGGAACCCATCTCAGAAGAGAGAGGACCGTTGAATTGTCGGATTTGACCTGTATCGGGATTGACAGCAAGAAGAAAAAGAGGGGCTTTGTATTGACCAAAAGAGAGGTAAATGGTATCCATTTTTCCCGTTTTCCCTGGACCGGCATAAGCTCCCCAGACGATGGCTTCTCTCACGGGAATGCCAAGATCTCGTTGAGCGAATGAAATGTTTTGAAGAAGGGTCAAAAGGAGAACGACAAGGATGAAAATGAAAAATCGAAGTTTAGACCGAAAATCCATGGATTATGTGATCGATTCCGATTCCGTAGTGTTCGGAACAATGGGAACATCAGGTGTGGGGGGTGTTGCCTTCGGTTTTGGTTTCCGCGGGCGAGAACGCCACCGAGGTTTCTGGGCCTTTCGTTCCTTCAGTTCGTTGGATTCTTTCAATTCCCTTGATTCCATTATTTTTTGCTCTTTTCCAAAACCGATGATCACATAAGTCCCGCTTCGAGCATCGGTCCGGAGCCGGATGATCCCCTCCTTTTCAGCGTCTTCAAGAAGGTCACTGAAAGTACGATAGCCATGGTAGGATTCATTGAAAGAAGGTTTCTTTCGTTTCATCGTCTCTTTTACCATGGAGGACCAGAGCACTTCCTTATT
This sequence comes from Syntrophaceae bacterium UBA2188, assembly GCA_002327985.1. Lineage (GTDB taxonomy): Bacteria > Desulfobacterota > BSN033 > BSN033 > UBA1163 > UBA1163. The sequence continues at coordinate 6,444 of DCVM01000114.1, forward strand.
CTCACGGACAAGGGCCACCACAGAATCTACCAGGAGCTGGAATGCCTCTTTCTTCTTTTCAGGAAGATCCTGCTCGATCTTGGGAGGAATACCTAAAGGTCGTTCTAAGTCTTCATAGTATATAAACTCGTCGCAGTTATCGACTAAGAGGTTGGAACTCGATTCCTTCATCCCAAGGCCGATCACCCGTTTACCGTTTTCCTTCAACTTAGAGACGAGGGGGGAAAAATCGCTGTCACCGGAGACGATAACAAAGGTATCGATATGTTCTTTAGAATAACAGAGGTCAAGAGCATCGACACAGAGCCGGATATCTGCAGAATTCTTTCCGGTCAAGGCACGTTTTGGAATTTCGATCAGTTCAATGGCTGACTCGTGAAGGGGTTTCTTGTACTCAGCGTAATCAGCCCAGTCTGCATACGCTTTCTTCACAATGATCTTACCCTTCTCGACCAAACGTTCTAACACCTTCTGGATCTCAAACCGCTTGTCCTTTTTCCCTTTAAAACCCAGGGCAAGGTTCTCAAAATCGATAAAGACCGCTAAGGTATGCTCCCCTTCCGCCATGTTCTTCTTCTCCTTATTTGGGTTTGAAACATTTTATTTTAACCCATCGTACAACTAATAGAAGATTTTGTAAACACATTTGAGAGGCAAAGTGAGGAGCCTGCTTTGAAGTCGTGGAAGGTTTCGTTTTCCTCTTGCAGCCTCCTCTTCAACCCATTGAAGGGGTTCGAATGGTCCATCTTGGAAATCGGCTAAAGTCCTTAGGGGATAGAAATTTTAACTCAGCATCTGAAGGGGATAACCTTTTTCTTTAAATCCCTTCTTAATCTCTCGGATATGGTCTGAGCCACGCGTCTCTAAAACCAGGATCACTTTTGAGAATCCAATGGGAATATCCTTGGCGGCCCGCTCGTGGACGATATGCAGGATGTTGGCGCGGTGTTGAGCGACCAGGCTCGTCAGTTTTGACAGCGCCCCTGGTTCATCTCTGAGGAGAATCATTAAGCGGAAGAGCCTTCCTGTTTGGGCAAGACCTTTTTCGATGATCCGGTCGAGGAGGTGGACATCAATATTTCCACCACTGATCACCAGAACGATCTTTTTCCAATGGGTCTTCAATCTTCTCGAAAGGAGAGCCGCCAGCGGAGCCGCTCCAGCTCCCTCTGCCACCACCTGTTTCCTCTCCATCAACAGGAGGATGGCTGAGGCCATTTCATCTTCATTCACCGTGATCATCTCATCCACTTTTTCTCGAAGGATGGTAAAAGTAACCTCTCCCATCCTTCCCACAGCAATCCCATCGGCCAGGGTGGGCTTAACCTTTATTTCTACGATCCTATTTCTCTTCAAGGAATAAAAGGCAGAAGGCGCATGAGTCGACTGAACGCCGATGATCTTCACATCAGGTTTTTTCTTTTTTACAATGGTGGCGACTCCTGAGGCTAACCCCCCGCCACCTATGGGGACAAGGATGGCTTCAACGCCAGGAACTTCTTCTAAAATTTCGAGACCGATCGTTCCCTGACCAGCAATGACCTGCTCATCATCAAAAGGATGAATCAAGCATTGACCTTCGGCAGCTATTTTTTTTGCATGGTGGAGGGCTTCGTCCGTATTCTCACCAACAAGGAGGATTTTTCCCCCATAGGCCTGAGTGGCCATCTGCTTAGCAAGAGAAACTCCCACAGGCATGACAATGGTCGAATGGATTCCCAAGAGGGAAGAAGCCAGTGCCACCCCCTGGGCATGATTTCCTGCGGAGGCCGTTACCGCTCCCCTGCTTCTTATCGAGGAAGAGAGCTGAGATAGTTTATAGTAGGCTCCTCTGATTTTAAAAGAGCCGGTCTTCTGAAGATTTTCCAGTTTGAGAAAAACCTCTTTTCCGGTCAGCTTTGAGAAGGTATCGGAATAGATCATCGGGGTTCGAAAGATAACCCTTCGGATCATATTCCTTGCGGATTCAATTTCCTCCCAAAGCTTCATCTTTGAATGCCCCCTTTTTTTAAAAGACTGATCCGTGGCATTCCTGAGATAGGATTTTGGTCTATCCATACCTCACAACCATAAACACTTTCGATATGCTCTTTGGTGATGACCTCCTCGGGTGTTCCCATTTTATAAATCCTCCCTTCCTGGAGAAGAATTAGCCGATCACAAAATTCCGAGGCAAGGTTCATATCATGAGAGGCCATGACAATGGTCAGGCCTCTCTCCCGGTTGAGGGTGAGGATCAGATTGAGAAAGTCCATCTGGTGATGGATGTCTAAGTTAGCCGTGGGTTCATCCAGAAGAATGACCTCTGGTTCTTGAGACAAAGCCCTGGCAATAAAGACCCTCTTTCTTTCTCCACCGGAGAGTTCGTCTATCGATCTCTCAGAAAAAGGAAGAATATTCGTCCAACCCATCGCTCTTTTTGAAATTTCCAGGTCTTTTTCACTTTCAAACATGAAATGCCCGATATAAGGAGACCTTCCCATCAGGACTGTCTCAAGGACACTGAAAGGAAAGAGGATCTGAGTTTCTTGGGCAACCACGGCAATCTTCTTGGCAATATCGGTCCGATCCATCTTTTTCATGGGAATGCGTTCGAAGAAAATCTCTCCCTTCTGGGGGGAGAGGAGGCGATATAGGATTTTGAGGAGGGTGGTCTTCCCAGATCCATTGGGCCCGATCACACCCACAAACTCTCCCCTCTCCACTCGAAAAGAGATCTCTTTGAGCACCCAATCTTCATGATAACGGAAGGAAATAGAATCGGCCTCAATCATAATGATTTGATCACCTTTCTCGTCCTCAAAAGGTAGATGAAGAAGGGCCCGCCAAAAGCGGCTGTGATCACCCCCACCGGTAACTCCGTTGGGGCAAGAAGCGTTCTGGCAAAGGTGTCCGATGCAATTAGAAAAGAAGCGCCGATGAGTGCGGAAGCAGGAATGAGAAGACGATGGTCAGGTCCAAAAATCAGTCGCACAGAATGGGGAATGATGAGACCCACAAAACCAATGAGGCCACATACGGAGACGGATGCCGCAGTGATCAAAGAGGCTGAGAGGTAAGAAACCAGTTTCAATTTTTCTACATTAACTCCTAATTGGATAGCATTTTCCTCCCCGGAAAGAATGAGGTTTAAATGGCGGGAGCGGAGGTAGAGCAGGAAGCCACCCAATAAAATATAAGGAAAGATGATGAGAATGGCCCGGGTATTGGAGAAACTGAAATCTCCCATCAACCAGAAAATGATCGTATGGAGTTCTTCTTTCTGGGAAACGGAAATGAAAAACATGATCAGGGCTGAGAGAAAGGAACCGATGATCACTCCTGCCAACAAGAGGGTGTGGGGGTGAATCTTCCCACCCTGTCTTCCGAAATAGAAGACAGCGAGAACGGTCAGGAGAGCTCCCAAGAAGGAGGCCAGTGGAAGTCCAAAGGAAAAGGCGTTGAGCCCCAAGAGAATGGCAAGGATGGCGCCCACTGCTGCACCGCTTGAGACCCCAAGAATATAAGGATCGGCCAGAGGATTCCTTAAGAGGGCCTGAAAGGTCGCTCCTGAAACAGAAAGGCCTGCTCCTACGAAACCTGCTAAAATCGCTCGAGGAAGCCTGAGAGAAAGAATGATCGTCCGTTCCGTCTCGCTCCCTGCACCCTTCAGCCCCAGAAGCGACTCGAAGAGGATGCGGATCGAACGAAACGGTGGAATGTTTACGCTCCCGATGGTGATGGATACAAGGATGACAAGGATCAAAAGGAAACAAAGTAAGATGGATAGGGTAAGGACTCTTTTGGCGGTGACGAGTTTCATAAAATCCCAATGCAAAGTGTTCAATGATCAATGAACAATGACCATTGATAATTTTTCAATGCTAATTTTGTATTGGTTTCTTAAACCCCTCAGGATGAAGAACTCTCGCGAGCACCTCCATTCCATCGATAATGCGCGGTGATGGCCGATCGAGTAAGTCCGAGTCAATGAGATGGATACGGCCATTTTTTACAGCGGGGATCGTCTTCCAACGAGCCCATTCGTGAAGGACCTTTTGATAATCCCCTTTAGGATTCATCGAACTAATGACGATCACCTCCGGAGACCTTTTCAAAATCTCCTCCATACTCATCCGAGGATACCTTTCTTTCTCTCTTCCTGCAATGTTTTCGCCTCCGGCAAGCCGAATGAGGTCATCCGCAAAACTGCCTCTTCCCACTGTGACGATGGGAGCATCTCCAATCTGAATAAAAATTTTAGGCCGGGTAAGGTTCCGGGTTTGTTCGATCACCCTTTGGCTCCTCTTCCTCATCCCCTCAATGATCCCCCTTGCCTCCCTGTCCCGATTCACCACCTGACCAATATGAGCAACGCTCTGGAGGATGTCATCAAAATTCTTTGGATAGATGACATAGGTCTGAAAACCCAGTTTCCCTAAACGATCTACCATCTCCCGGGTATTTCCAGCTCCTGTAGCAATAATCAAGTCGGGTGCGAGGGAGGCGATCGTTTCAAAATCAAGACTGATATAACTTCCCACCCGCACTTTGGCTTTGGCTTTTTCTGGGAAGTTACAATGGATGGAGACGCCTACGATCTCTTCATCGAGCCCGAGGCTGAAGAGAATTTCGGTGATATTGGGAGCCAGGGAGACGACCCTCTTGGGGGAAAAGGAGAAGGTAACTTCCCTTCCTACTTCATCTATAAACCGAAGGGGATTCGAGTAGGATACCGATGTCCCAAATAAAATGACCAGAGACAACCAAAAGATTGCTTTTATCAAATGCTTTTTCATTGGAGTTGAAATTTGACGGGGATATTCACCCAGAGCGGAATGGTCTTTTCCCCTTTCTGGGCCGGTACAAATTTCCACTGTCTCACTGTGATGAGGGCTGAACGATCAAGCAACTCATAACCGGACGAGCTTTTTACCTCAATCTGTCCCACCCGTCCATTCGGAAGGACTTCCACTTTCAGGACGACCTCTCCTTCGTATCCCTTCCGCCTTGCCTCCTGGGGATAGATGGGCTTTGGATTTTCAGCATACTTGGGTCGAACAAAGAGAATCTCTCCGTCGGAAAGGGATGGATTTTTGATCGCCAATTTTGTTTGTCCTGAGGAACCGGCGGGTCCAAGAGAATCTCTATGAGACTCTACGGTCACTTTCTCTTCTCTCATACTGCCTCTTTCCCATTTCTCATCTTCAAGAAGGAGCGGCAAAGGATGGCTAACAGGAACGACCTTTATGTCGGTCTGGACAGGAAGGGTTTCGGTTTTCTGCTCCATGTCCATAACAGGATCTTCTTCTTTCTCCTTTCGGAGTAACCTCTTTTCTGGATGAATTGTGTTTTTTACCTCTTGCTTTACAGGTTGGGGAGGCGTTTTCGTTTCAGAGATCAAGGGTAAAAGGGAGACCTCAAGGTTGAGGTGTCGGAGTCCATTGACTTTAAAGTCTGGAAAAAAGAGGCCCGAAATAAAGAGAAAGCAGAGATGAAGCCCCAATGAGATAGATAAAAAGATCTTCAGGGTCAGCGTTCCATTCATATTCCAAATCCGAAACAAAAAAACCCAGCCTTCTTATGAAAGACCGGGTTTTTTCCTACCTTACCCTTCACAGTCCTCCGTCGAAGACCTATTGTGAAGCGCATTCAGGCAGGTTTTCTGGCTTTCGGATCATCCTAATCCTTGCCCCTTCCCATCCCGACCTAATCGAAGGATAGTGGATATGGCAAGTTTCGTACCCGATAACAGCGGCGTGGCCGTCCCCGACTCTCACGGGGTTCCCTTTTCGGCTTTAAGCCACCTGAACACGGATCAATTTTATCTCTTCATACCACAATCTTTAGGTGAATGTCAACTTTAT
>DCVM01000030.1 GCA_002327985.1 Syntrophaceae bacterium UBA2188
TAAGGTGTTGCGATTTTGGGATAATCAGCTATTCAGCAACTTGGAAGGCGTTTTGGAGAGTATCCGAAATACCCTTCTCACCCCTCACCCTGATCCTCTCCCCCAAGGGGAGAGGGGAGATAACTTTTTACAATACGGATTCAGAATCAAGGAGATCAATCATGGAACTGAAGACAGAGCGATTGGAGATTCCGGAAGGATGTAACATCATTCTGGGTCAAACCCATTTCATCAAGACGGTGGAAGATCTTTTTGAGATCATGGTCGGGTCTGTTCCCAATGCCAAATTTGGAATTGGATTCTGCGAAGCCTCCGGGGACTGCCTCATCCGTATTGAAGGAAATGACGAGGTCTTGAAGGAAGCGGCCAAGAAGAATGCCCTGAAGGTTGGAGCCGGTCACACCTTTGTGGTCATCTTAAAAGATGCCTTCCCGATCAACGTCCTCAATGCGGTGAAGATGTGCCAGGAGGTCTGTACGGTTTTCTGTGCCACGGCCAATCCCGTCGAAGTCATCCTGGCCCAGTCCGAACAGGGAAGGGGCGTCCTCGGTGTGATTGACGGGTTCGCTCCCAAAGGGGTTGAAAAAGAGGATGGAATAGCCTGGAGAAAAGAACTATTGAGAAAATTCAAATATAAACTCTAAACCACGGTAAGGTCCTGGAGTCCATCAGATCGTTTAGGTCGAACCGATCCAGACGTTTAAAGGACCATCCCCATCAAAACTTCAGATTGATCGTGATACTCTTTCGCTGGGTGAAGGAATCGAGCATCCCTTCCAGAGAGTACTCCCGTCCGATGCCACTCTGTTTACAACCTCCATAGGATTGACCCGGCATGATTCCCACGCCCTGGTTGATCTGGACCCAACCCGATTCGATGGCGTGGGCCGTGCGAATTGCCTTTCCAATGTCGTGCGTCCAGATAAAAGCAGCCAGTCCGTAGTGGGTTTGATTCGCCATGCGGATCGCTTCTTCTTCATCCCTCCATGGAATAGCGACCATCACCGGTCCAAAGATTTCCTCCCTTGCAATCCGCCATTCATTGCGGACATGACCCATCACAGTGGGTTCCATAAAATAGCCTACAGCGAGCGGCCCTTCGCTTGGCGGAAGACCGCCGGTCAACAGGCGTGCGCCTTCCTGCTGAAGTCCGTCCCTGACGTAAGAACAGACTTTTTCAAACTGCACCTGGTTGATGATGGCTCCTATGTCTGTGGACTCATCGAGGGGATCTCCGATCTTGAGGCCTGCCAGTTTTTTGACAAGCTGATCCAGAAAAGAATCATAGATGGACTCATGGAGAAAAAGTCGTGAGCCTGCTGTACAGGACTGACCCTGTCGTGTAAAACGCATGGCCAAGATGGTTCCTTCCACGACCTGCGGATCATCGGCATCGGGAAAGACGATCTGCGGGCTTTTCCCGCCCAGTTCAAGGGAGACGGGTACAAGACGCTCTGCGGCAGCCCCCATAACGGTCTTGCCAATTTCTTGCGAGCCTGTAAACGAAAGCTTTCTGACAAGAGGATGCCTGGCCAAGGGAACTCCGCACTCGGAGCCTGTCCCGGTAACGACATTGAGGACTCCGGGTGGCAAGAATTCAGAACAGAGGCGGGCCATCATGAGAACCGCAAGGGGGGCGTCTGAAGAGGCCTTGAGGACCAGGGTGTTGCCGGCGGTGATGGCCATGGCGATCTTGAGGGCCCCGAGGGCAACCGGCGAGTTCCACGGGATAATACCGCCGACCACCCCGATGGGTTCCCGCCTCGAATAACTGAGAAGATTTTCACCCAGCGGTATCGTCTCTCCCTTTAACTCACTCGCCACCCCGCCAAAGTAGCGGAAAAGATCCGCCGTGAGTATCCCCTCTGGTCGTGACTGAGTGCGTATCGCATTCCCTGTCTCGAGGGTGATGATCCGGGCAAGGTCGTTCACCCTGGCCTCAATGACCTCAGCAATTTTGAGCATCAGCTTGCCCCGGTCCCGCGGACTCACCCGACTCCATGTTTCAAAGGCCCTAAAAGCGGACCTCACAGCACGATCCACATCCTCTTCCTTGGCCCGTGGCACCTCTCCAACAATATTCCCCCGCCGGCTTGGATTTTCAACGGGGATGAACTGGCCCTCTGAGCTACCCACCCATTGTCCACCGATCAACATCAGGCCTTGTCCCACCTTCAAGCTCTCTTGAGAGTCACTTCCTGCCATCGAATCCACTTCTGCTCCCTCCCCCTTTAAGCCTCTCTTCGAACTATCCACGGATGGCATGATTGGCAAGCTTCTCCAGAGCAAGCACCATCGCCGAATGGTCTAAATCACTTCCCCCCTGGGCAGCCACTGCGTTAAATAGCGTCTGGGCTAACGAGGTATTAGGCAAACTCAATCCCATGCTGCGGGCTGCATCCAATGCCAGGTTTAAATCCTTTTGATGTAATCGAATACGAAACCCGGGTTTGAAGTTATGTTGAATCATCCTTTCACCATGCAACTCCAAGATACGGCTTTGAGCAAATCCCCCAAGCAGTGCAGCCCGTACCTTCGCTGGATCCGCCCCGGCTTTGGAGGCAAAGAGCAGAGCCTCGGCAACCGCTTCAATGGTGAGGGCAACCACGATCTGATTGGCCACCTTGCAGGTCTGACCGTCCCCGTGATCTCCAACGTGAACGATGTTCTTGCCCATCAACTCGAAATAAGGCTTGATCTGGTTGAATACGTCGACAGGCCCTCCCACCATAATCGAGAGGGTGGCATTCTCAGCCCCGACCTGTCCACCGGATACCGGGGCATCCAGCATCTTCACACCCAAGGCCCCCAGTCTTTTTGCAAATTCCTTGGTGGCGATCGGAGAGATCGAACTCATGTCGACGACAATGGAGCCCGGCTTCAGTCCTTCAGCCACACCATTGGCACCAAATAGCACGGCTTCGACATCAGGGGTGTCGGGCACCATAATAAAAATGATATCGGATCGCTGTGCGATTTCTCTGGAACAACTACAGCCCTTGGCCCCTAACGAGCATAAGTGCTTCACCGACTCCTCAGCCAGATCACACACATGAACAATGTGACCAGCGGCGACCAGATGACTGGCCATGGGCTTACCCATGATCCCTAAACCGATAAATCCAAGTTCTGTCATAAATTCCTCCTTCTTTACAGATATGGCTTGATCCACTGAAGACCGTCTTCCGTTTTTCCTGCAGGAATGTATTCGCAACCCATCCATCCGCCATATCCTGCATCATCGACGAATCGAAATAGGTTGGTGAAATTGATTTCCCCGGTTCCTGGTTCATGGCGTCCCGGATTATCTGCAATCTGAATATGGGCAATCTGAGGCAAATGCTTCAGGATCGTTTGGGTTAAATTCCCTTCCATCACCTGCATATGATAAACATCATATTGAAGCCAGAGGTTGGGATGGTTGACTTCCTTGAATAACTGGAGTGCTTCCTGGGTGCGAACCAAATAAAATTCAGGAAGGTCCCGGTTATTGAGAGGTTCCACAAGGAGTTGAATCTTTTCTTTCTCCAGGGCTGTGGCGGCAAATCGAAGGTTGCTCACCAAAGTCTGGCGAATTTTTTCAGATGCTATCCCCAGGGGCGTTTTTCCCACCAGACAGTTCAGGCGAGGACATTTCAAGGCCCTCGCATAATCAATGGCCTTTCCCACACCCTCCTGGAACTCTCCTTCTCGTCCTGGCAGGCATGCGATCCCGCGCTCGCCGGCCGGCCAGTTCCCGGCTGGCAGATTATGCAATACCTGTTCAAGATGGTATTTTCCCATTTCGTTTACGAGTTGTTCCTGACTCCATTCATAAGGAAACAGGTATTCCACCCCTTTAAAACCAGCTCTGGCCGCCCGTCCAAAACGATCTAAGAAATCAACCTCGTTGAACATCATGGTTAGATTGGCACTGAATTTAGGCATGGTGAATCCTCCTCGATTAGCTCCCGTTTTTGACAAGACATTCCAGGGCCGTGATATATTCGGCGGTCATGCAGGTGGGGATCCGATGCTTTTGCAAACATTCAAAACATTTGCTGGGTTCATAGAGGGGCGTGCTCACATATTTCTCTCCCCCATCCGGAAAGAGCGTCACCATCACCCCGTGATCTAATTCCATGGCCTTCTGCAATGTCCCCCACATCGCTGCCCCGGAACTGATTCCACAAAAGATCCCCTCTCGGATGGTAAGGACCCTGGCCATCTCAAAGGCATCCTCATCCTTCACGTTGATCTTTTCATCCAATCGGCCGGGGTCATAGATCTCCGGAACATATTGGGAGCTCAGATTCTTTAAACCCTGAATGCTCGAATTGGGATAGGGCTCCACCCCAACGATTTTGACTTCAGGGTTATATTCTTTCAGCCGTTTTGAAACACCCATCAGGGTCCCGGTGGTTCCTACCCCCCCGACAAACATCCTAACTTTTCCCCTTGTTGCCCTCCAGATCTCCTCACCCGTTGTCTCGTAATGGGCCAGCACATTATATTTATTCTCGAATTGGTGCGGCATATAATATCTGGAGTCTTGGGCCATCTCCTCAGCCAAATCAATGGCTCCATCCATTCCCTTCGACCCTTCGCTTAAAATGAGCTTGGCTCCATAAGCAGTCAGAATTTTTCTTCTCTCCATGCTCATCGTCTCCGGCATCACCAATTCCAGGCGATATCCTTTGACCGCACAGATCATGGCCAGAGCGATTCCTGTATTTCCACTGGTAGGTTCAATGACGATCTTATCTTTGGTCAGAAGACCTTCCCTCTCTCCGTATTCAATCATGTATTTTGCAATTCGATCTTTGACCGAACCGGCTGGATTGTACCGTTCTAATTTCGCATAGACTTTCACCTTTTTGTTTGGAATGATATGGTTAATTCTAACTAAGGGGGTATATCCCACTAAATCGACCATATCCTTGGCCACCCGATACATTGCCTATATGCCTCCTTTAGATATAAGTCAAAAGGTAAGGGTAAAGAAGCCCGTTTTGTTAAAGGGTGATGTTTTTTGCCTAAAAATCCCTAAAGGAACCAACGCTTGTCGGTGTCGAAGTCCGTATCGAGGCTCGTATATGGATTCTGGATACTCGAACTTCTAATTTCAAGCCTCTTGCTTCGATACCAGCATCGACACCCATACCCGTTTGACTATTAATCAAAACTGGCTTCCTAACTTTTACCCAAAGACCATTTCCATCCTTTATGTTAAAGGACACTCAATATCTCAGCCCCATCCTCCGTGATGGCCACCGTATGCTCAAAATGGGCGGAGCGTTTTCCATCTGCCGTCACGACCGTCCAGCCATCAGAAAGAACCTTGACCTCGTGGGTTCCCTCGTTCACCATAGGCTCCAGAGCAAAGACCATGCCTTTCTCGAGTCTCGGCCCCTGGTGGGGTGCCCCAAAATTTGGAATCTGTGGTTCCTCATGGAGGTCCTTCCCAATCCCATGTCCTACAAAATCTCTCACCACCGAAAATCCATGGGATTCCACCCATCTCTGAATGGCATAGGAAATATCGAAAAGTCGATTCCCCCTCTTCGCTTTCTCAATGCCAATCGTGAGAGCCTTCTCCGTAACATCAAGGAGTCTTTTAGCTTCTGAGTCCACTTCGCCCACAGGGAAGGTGATGGCCGCATCCCCAAAATAACCAACAAAATTGACCCCTACATCCAGGCTGACAATATCCCCTTGCTTCAACTGGCGTTGGCCGGGGATTCCGTGGACCACCTCCTCATTAATGGAAATGCAAAGGGTGGCTGGAAAGCCTCGGTAACCTTTAAAGGCAGGGCGGGCCCCCTTTAAAAGGATATATTCCTCGGCAGCCTGATCCAGCTCTTGGGTGGTCACCCCTGGAGCAATCATCCCCTTCAGTTTCTCAAAGACCTCTGCCACAATGGCATTGGACCTCTTCAACTGTTCTACTTCGCGTGGGGATTTGATGATGATCATAGGACTAATATGCATTTGAACTAAAGAATTGTCAATATTCAGCAACCCCTTTCTTATTGACTTTTCAATACCATTCAGTAATATAGTTCTATACCTTCCATGAGGAGCCGAAATGATTCCAAGATATACCCGACCGGAGATGGCAAAGATTTGGACGGATCAGAGAAAGTTTGAAACCTGGCTCCAAATTGAACTGGTGGTCTGCGAGGCCCTTTCCCAATTGGGGGAGATTCCGGCAGAGGCTGTTCTTGAGATCAAAGAGAAGGCCTCCTTTGATATTCGACGAATTGATGAAATCGAGAAGGTGACGAAACACGACGTCCTCGCTTTCCTGACCAATGTGGGGGAGTCGATCGGCCCCCTTTCAAGATATCTCCATTATGGCCTCACCTCTTCGGACATTCTTGACACCTCCCTGGCCCTGCTTCTAAAAGAGGCATCGGAAATGATCCTTCAGGACCTCCATCGGCTTTTAGAGGTGCTAAAGAAAAAGGCCTTCCAATATCAGGACACCTTGATGATTGGTCGATCCCATGGCATTCATGCTGAACCCTTGACGTTCGGTCTCAAAATGACCCTCTGGTATGATGAAATGAAACGAAATCTCATCCGTATGGAGAGAGCCAAGGAGGCCGTGAGCGTCGGAAAAATTTCAGGAGCCGTGGGAACCTTTGCCCATATCCCTCCCTTTATTGAAGAGTTTGTCTGTCAAAGGCTGGGACTCAAACCAGCACCCATCTCGACACAGATTGTTCAGAGGGATCATCATGCCGAATTCTTTACCACCCTCGCCATTCTTGCCTCCTCGATAGAAAAATTTTCGGTCGAACTCAGGCACCTCCAGCGAACCGAGGTGTTGGAAGCGGAGGAATCCTTTTCCAAGGGGCAGAAGGGTTCTTCGGCCATGCCCCACAAGAGGAATCCCATCTCCTCAGAAAACCTCTCTGGCCTAGCACGCCTGGTACGTTCTCACAGTTTGGCAGCGCTGGAAAACATTGCTCTCTGGCACGAACGCGACATCAGCCACTCCTCTGTGGAAAGGGTGATCGCCCCGGATGCCACGATTCTGATCGATTACATGCTCAACCGCTTCACCTCTCTGATGGAAAACCTCATCGTCTATCCGGAAAACATGAAAGCCAATTTGGAAAAGATGGGGGGTCTTATTTTTTCGGAATCGATCCTTCTCCATCTGGCCAAAAAAGGTTTCTCCAGGGAGGATGCCTATGGAGTGGTTCAGAGGAATGCGATGAAGGTTTGGGAGAAGGGTGAGGATTTCAAAACCCTTCTCTCCCAGGATGAAACCATCCGGGGTCTTATGACCCAAAAGGAACTCGACTCCCTCTTCGATGTCCGGACTCATCTGAAGCACGTCGAGGATATTTATCGAAGAGTCTTTGGAGATTCTTAAATGAAGAAGGACCAAAAAACTTCCACGGACCTGAGAGATCTTCTTCGACTCAAAGCACCCTCAGATCGCGGCGGAAAGAAACCCATTCTGAAAAAAACCCACTTTACGATCTGGTATTTCGTGATCGCCTTTCTCATCATTATGCTCATTCAAAATTATATGGTCTCGAGAAAGGTGGAAGATGTCATCCCTTACAGTGAATTTAAGGAGTCCTTAAGGACGGGTAAGATCAAAGCCCTGACCATTACCCAAGAATCGATCAACGGCGAGAGGGAGACCGAAAAAGGTCCCCGGGCCTTCCACACGGTACGAGTGGAAGACCCGGACCTGGTGAAGGAGTTGGAGACCCACCAGGTTCAATATCGAGGAAAGATTGATAGCAAATGGCTCACCAATATCATTTCCTGGATCATTCCGCTTGTCTTTTTCTTTATCTTATGGAGGATCCTCTTCTCCCGAATTGGACCGGAGACGAGTGTGATGTCTTTTGGAAAGAGCCGTGCAAAGATTTATGCGGAGAAAGAGAAAAAAATCACCTTCTCGGATGTGGCTGGAATCGATGAGGCAAAAGAGGAATTGAAAGAGGTGGTGGAGTTTCTTAAAACTCCGGGAAAATTTCAACGCCTCGGCGGAAAGATTCCCAAGGGAGTTCTCTTGGTGGGAATGCCCGGGACTGGAAAAACCTTGCTCGCCCGGGCCGTGGCCGGAGAGGCAAACGTTCCCTTTTTCTCCATCAGCGGTTCTAATTTTGTGGAGATGTTTGTCGGTGTGGGAGCAGCAAGGGTGAGGGATCTATTTGGACAGGCCCAAAACCACGCCCCCTGCATCATCTTCATTGATGAACTGGATGCCTTGGGAAAGGCACGCGGGGTCAATCCCATGGGCCGGCATGATGAACAGGAACAGACGCTCAATCAACTTTTGGCAGAGATGGATGGATTTGATCCTAATACAGGCGTGATCATCATGGCCGCTACCAACCGACCTGAAATTTTAGATCCCGCTCTTCTCAGGCCCGGTCGATTCGACCGTCATGTGGTCGTGGATCGACCCGACATCAATGGTCGAGAGGAGATTCTCAAGATCCATGCCCGGCATGTCAAATTATCTCCTGATGTGGACTTGAGGGTCATCGCTTCGAGGACACCAGGATTCGTGGGGGCCGATCTGGCCAATATCGTAAACGAGTCAGCCCTCCTCGCCGCCCGGAAAAACAAGGAATCTGTCGAAATGGCCGACATCGAAGAGGCCATCGACCGCGTGATCGCCGGATTGGAGAAGAAGGGAAGGTTGATGTCAAAGAAGGAAAAGGAGATCGTTGCCTTTCATGAGTCCGGGCATGCGATTGTGGCCTCCCTCCTGCCAAACGCCGATCCCGTTCGTCGGATTTCCATCGTTCCGCGAGGGATCTCCGCCTTGGGTTATACGCTCCAACTGCCGACCGAGGATCGTTACCTGATGACGAAAACAGAACTCTTGGATCGCCTGGCGGTTTTGCTGGGTGGAAGAGTGGCAGAGGAAATCTTTTTTGGGGAGATCTCGACCGGGGCTCATAACGATCTCCAGCGGGCGACCGATATCGCCACCAGTATGGTGAAAGAATTCGGGATGAGTGAAAAACTGGGTTACGTCACCTATGAAAAAGAGAAGAAACCCCTGTTCCTGCCTTCTTCCCTCTTCCCCACGAGGGAATACAGTGAAGACACGGCCAAACAGATTGATGAAGAAGTGAAAAAGATTGTCGATGATACCTATCTCAGGGTGAAAGAGATCCTGATGGACAAGAAGGATAAACTGGAAGAACTGGCCCGTCTCTTATTGGAAAAGGAGGTGGTCGAGGAGGGAGATCTGAAAAAGATACTTAATTTAACCCCCACGAATCCATGATCAAAAACATTTTAAAACATCTTCGAGCAAAGATCTTTACGGGAATCCTGGTTATCTTGCCCCTGGGGATCACCTTTCTTGTCCTGAAGTTTGTCTTCAACACCCTGGATAATATCCTCGGTCCGCTGATGCCCCGATTATCCATATTGTTTTTTGAACGGGAATATCTCATCCCTGGACTCGGGTTTATTGGTTTTTTCCTCTTGCTTTATCTCTTTGGGGTGATCGCCACCAATGTCTTGGGCCGTAAACTGGTTCACTGGACAGACCGCCTCTTCATTCATATACCGGTGGTCAAGAAGATCTATCTCTCCTCAAAACAATTGACCGACGCCTTTCGGGTTTCGCGAAAAGGCTCTTTCCGGCAAGCGGTCTTTGTCCAATTTCCTCAGGAAGGAAATTATATGCTCGGTTTTGTGACCAATGAATTGACGGACCGGGAGCAACAGCCGAAAGTCACCGTTTTTATTCCAACGGCCTTCATCCCCCCCCAAGGATTCCTTCTCTTCCTTCCTAAAGAGAAGGTCCTCCCTTCCCAGATGACGATCGAAGAGGCGATCAAGGCCGTGATGTCGTTGGGAATTGTCACGCCCCCAGCCCTATCGGCCCTGCTCTCTACCCCGAAATCAGAAAAGGAATCGGTTGAAAAGGTGAAAGGGATAAAGTATCTTAATCCAAACATCGAAGGAGGTCCTTGATTATGGAGGGTATTACGCTTCTGATAGCCGTGGTTGCACTGATCGTTTCCATCCTCGCCTACCAGCGCACAGGAGGGACCCAAGAAATGAAACGCCTGATCGAAACCAGCGCCTCTTCTCCTGACCTGAAGAAACAGATAGACGCCCTGGTGGCCATGACCGATTCCCTGCGAGAGAAGACCGCTGATGCACTGGATCGTTTAGAAAAGGCCATCCGGAAAACAGACAAAAGTGAGTAGGCTCGACCCTGTCCGGGATCAAGGGTCCCGTGTGCCGTTTTAAGTTGACCATGTCTTCTTTTTGTTGGGGAGTTCTTTATGGATCATCCTTTACGTATTCTTTTTGTGACGCCTGAGGCGGTCCCTTATGCTAAGACAGGAGGATTGGCGGATGTGGCAGGAGCCCTTCCAAAATCCCTCCAGGCACTGGGAGCTGAAATTAACTTAGTCATGCCCTATTATCGGATGGTCAAGGGTTCTGGACTCCCCCACCAATATTTGGGGGGAGAAATAGAGGTCCCCATGGGGGATGAAAAGCTCAAGGCGGATCTCTATCTGGGGCACCTCAACCCACACGTCCCGATCTATTTCATCGGTCGGGAGGAGTTTTTTGACAGGGAATATCTCTACAGTACCCCCAGGGGTGATTACTTTGACAATGCTGAGCGTTTCATCTTTTTTTCCAAGGCAGCCCTCCTTCTCTGTCAGCACCTTGGGTTTTCTCCCGATATCCTCCATCATCATGAATGGCAAACCGGATTGATCCCCGCCTATCTCAAATCGGTATACCAAAACAATCCTCTTTTTCGCCATACCGCGGTGATCTTCACCATTCATAATATTGCCTATCAGGGATTGTTCAAAAAGGAGAAGTTCTGGCTCACCGGCCTCCCCGCAGAGATGTACAATCCGGAGGGGATCGAATTCTGGGAGAGAATCAACTTCATGAAGGCAGGGATTGTGTATGCGGATGCCATCAATACCGTAAGCAAAAAATATAGCGAAGAGATCCAAACCCCTGAATTCGGTTATGGATTGGAAGGCATCCTGAGGAAGAGAAAGAAAGATCTTTACGGCATTCTCAACGGAGTGGACTATCAGGATTGGAATCCTTCCCATGACTCTTACCTGATCGCTCCCTACCACTTGAAAGACCTTTCCGGAAAAAGGGAATGCAAAAAGGACCTTCTAAACGAATTTCATCTTCCCCCTTCCCTCAACGATGTCCCCCTTTTAGGGATGATCTCTCGGCTGGCTGATCAGAAAGGATTCGATCTTCTGATGGAAATTTTAGAGGAACTGTTTGCTCTCGACATCGGATTCGTACTTCTCGGAACCGGCGAGCAGAAGTATCATGACCTTTTTACCCAGGTCGCCCACAAATATCCTCAAAAAGCAGGGATCCGCATCGCCTATGATGACCACCTGGCTCATAAAATTGAGGCGGGGGCAGATATCTTCCTCATGCCATCGAAATATGAGCCCTGCGGCCTCAATCAAATCTATAGTCTGAAATATGGAACGATCCCCGTGGTGCGTGCGACCGGAGGTCTGGACGATACCGTCACCCACTACGATCCAGCTACGAAAAAAGGAAATGGCTTCAAATTTGTCCGTTATGATGCCAAGGAATTCCTCAGCACCATCAAGATGGCGATCCGTTTTTATGATCAACCCGAGCATTGGACATCCCTCCTCCAGAATGCCCTGGCCGCCGATTTTTCCTGGGGAAGGTCGGCTGAGACCTATCTTCAGCTCTATCGGAAGGCATGGGAGGAGAAGAGAGGAAAGATCGCCACTTAAAACGTTCGGAGGTTGTGATGGAGAAACGAAGATCCCTTGCACGGACGGTTGAAATTCTAATTTTAACTTTTTTTTTTCTTCCAACCTTTCTTTTTGCCAAGAGCCCTCCCATAAAAAATTTTGACCATCCCAGACTGATTGAAACACGGGAGTTTCAAAATCTCACCCACCATCCTTCCATTCGTATCGTGGATTTGAGAATCTCATTTCTTGATTATCTCAGGGGACATATCCCCAATGCGGTCTATCTCCACGTGGACAATCTATTCGTTCCAGAAAAGGGCATCCCGGCTCAGGCTCCTGATCGCATCTGTTTAGAAAGATTATTAGGAGACAATTTAGGCCTTTCCAATCAAATGTGGGTAATCCTATACTCCGAAAAATCAAATCCCAATGCGGCCTTCCTCGCCTGGACCTTAGATTTTTTAGGTCATAAAAAAGTGGGGATCCTGAATGGAGGATGGGAAAAATGGGTCTCGGAAAAGCTTCCCACCACCCAGGAGTACCCGTCTTTTCTCCCTAACAAATTTTTTGGAAAGGTAATCCGTGAAACGTTAGCAGATAAAAAATGGGTCCGTGATCGGCTCATGGCCAAACAGGTTCAGATCCTGGATGCCCGTTCTCCGAAACAATACAGCGGCGAAGAAGGGGAAGAAATTCGGAGAGGCCATATCCCAGGGGCTAAGAACCTATTTTGGGAAACGACCTTAGAGGGGGAAGAAATCAGGGTGTGGAAGAAAAAAGAGGACCTGGAGAAACTCCTTGCAGAATGGCGAATCACGAGAGACAAAGAAACCATTGTCCATTGTCGAACGGGGAGGGAGGCAAGCCATCTCTATTTCACCCTGAAATATGTGATCGGGTTTCCCAATGTCCGCCTCTATCGTGGCTCCTGGGTCGAGTGGTCCGCCGACAGGAACATGCCCGTCAAAATCGGAATGGATCCGTAAATTTCTGGTTTTTCCCCACCCCATTTATTTTTGCCTTTCCTCAAAGGGACGGGCAAAGAGGCGATCGAGAAACATCTTAGATACGAACCACAGAAAGTGAACTACCCCGCAGCAAGCTGCGGGGCATCAAATTCTCTAAAAAACTTTCCTCCCCCTTGATGGGGGAGGATTAAGGTGGGGGTGATGATAAGATCATTTCCCCCTCACCCTAACCCTCTCCCCCCAGGGGAGAGGGAGGCCATTCATCCCCCCAGCAGAGCTGAGGGGTATTCTGGCATATTTTTATAAATTTTGACTTGACAAACTTGAGTGATCTGTGCCATTTATGTGAAAATCTTTTTTAATTCCCCCTATCTGTTCATTATCTCAGGAGGAATTTCATGATCGGAAAGATCCTGGCAGCAGGGATGATCCTGTTTCTCTCCTCTGCTTGTCTTCCCCACCAAAGTCTTCTCCAGGAAACAAGGCTGTCTCATCCACCCTCTATCCAAGAAGAGACTTCTCCCTTGCCTCCAGGCGAAGCGGAAGAGTCCTCTCCTGAAGAACGCCCCGCCTCTCCCAAAGAACCTGATCCGTCCAACTTTCTCCCCTCAACGCCAAGGCCGTCTGTATGGAGTCTGGAACTTCCGATCTGTGACGAATCTACGGACGATTTCATCCTGGAGGTCCTCCCCAAGGATCGGATTAAACAGGGACCGGAATTCGATATCCCCATTGTGATCAATGCGCAAGTGGAACACTTTATCCAATACTTTCAAACGACCGCCAGGAAGGCTTTCGCCAATTGGCTGGCCCGATCCGAAAAATATATTCCCTTCATGAAAAACCATTTGAAAGAGAATGGTCTTCCGGAAGACCTGGTCTATATGGCGCTCATTGAGAGTGGCTTCAATCCTTATGCCTATTCCAGGAGCAAGGCCTCCGGTCCATGGCAATTTATCTACTTTACGGGGAAACGATACGGTCTGACCTCCAATTACTGGATCGATGAGCGAAGAGATCCTGAGAAATCCACCATCGCTGCCGCAAAATATCTTAAAGACCTTTATGATATGTTTGAATGCTGGTATCTCGCCGCCGCCGGTTACAATGCGGGAGAAGGAAAGATTGCCACGGCCATGAAGCGGTACCGGACCGAGGACTTCTGGGAATTAACCAAATATCGATATCTGAAACAGGAGACGAAAGACTATGTCCCGCAGATGATTGCGGCTGCCCTGATCGCGAAAGATCCAGAGAAATATGGATTTGTTGGGATCGAATACCAAGAACCCCTCCGCTACGATAAAGTCAAGGTGCCCGAAGTCACCGATCTTCGTCTGATCGCACAGGCCTGTGAAGTGACCCTGGAAGGAATCAGGGGCCTCAATCCCGAGTTGTCGAGATGGTGCACTCCCCCCAACTACCCGGATTATGAGATCAAAATTCCATTCGGAAAGAAGGAACTCTTTTTGA
>DCVM01000120.1 GCA_002327985.1 Syntrophaceae bacterium UBA2188
TTCATAAAACTTTTGACAATATCTTCTAAAAGGATTCAAGGGCTCAAGAGTTCCAGGGGGCAGGAGGTCTAAAGTTCAAATTCTTTAAGCAATGAAATGGACCCCCCGAGACCTCTTGAACTTCGTTTCATCCTTTTCCTATTCCTAAACCCATTCTGATCAGATCCATGGTGTCTGTCCCGTGGACGGGAAAGCAGACCTGGTCGATCATCACCTCAATCCCTTTACTTTTAAAATCATAATATTTCAGGGTATCCTCAAATCGGGATTTAACATGGTCGCCGGCTTTTACATCCGCATAGGGGAGTAAAATAACTAATTTATCCAATTCCAAAGAACCGATGATGTCGCTTTCGCGTATCTCTTCTACGAAGAGATCGCTCAAGGCTTGATAGCAGGCCCTCACTCCCCCTCCATTTTCCTCGCGGGAAAATTGCTTAATTTTGAAGATGATGAGGCAGAGAAAATTCTGATAACGCCGCGCCCGCTTCACTTCGAGGTCCAGAAGAAAAAGGAACAGGTCCCGGTTCAGAATTCTACCGAAGGCGGCGCCCATTCCCTGTTGAAATGTATCCCCACCCTTCTGCATGTGATCTCCTTCTCGTCATGCTTTTTTATGCTGAAAATGTTTGATCTCACCTTTCAACGCAACTCCTCCTCCGTCCTCCGAGATCCTCTTAGATCATTCAAACGATACTTCTCAATCTTATACAGCAGGGCCTTATAACTCACCCGAAGCATTTTAGCCGCTTCTTTTCGGTTCCAATGCGTTTCTTGCAGAGTGCTCTGAATAATTTCTTTTTCCGCCACTTCGGCCGCCCTTTTTCCCACATCTTTCAGGTTGAAAGACTGCTTTCTTTTTTGAGAGGGGGGCGATGATTTTTCATGGGAGGGAGGATGGCTTTCATCATCCGGTGCTTGATCGGAAATGGTCTTCAGGACCGTATTTCCATCACCGAAGATGACAATCCGTTTGATCATATTTTCCAATTCACGGATGTTTCCAGGCCAGGAATACTCTTTAAAGGCATGGATCACCTTGGGTGGAAATGGCGCCACCTCCCGTCTGTATTTCTTTTTATAAACATCTAAAAAATATTGTGAAAGGGGAAGGATTTGTTCTTTGCGATCCCTTAAGGGCGGAACCGTGATATTGATGACATTGATTCTGAAAAATAGGTCTTCACGGAAATGGCCTTCCAGCATCGTTTTTTCTAAATGATCCTTGGTGGTAGCAATCACCCGGGTATTGACCACGACATCTCCATCTCCTCCCAAACGAGAAAACATACCGTCCTGGAGGACCTGTAACAGTTTTGCCTGAATCGATATATCCATTTCCCCAATATCGTTCAACAAAATGGTCCCGCCATTGGCCAATTCAAACTTACCCGGTTTTTCAATGTAGGCTCCTGTAAAGGCGCCTTTTTCAAACCCAAAAAGCTCACTTTCCAAGAGCCCTCTTGGAATCGCCGCACAATTCACCTTAACGAATGGTTTATCCTTTCGATGAGAATTTGAATGAATGGCCTGAGCCACTAATCCTTTCCCTGTCCCGCTCTCCCCTTTAACTAAAACAGTAATATCCGTCTTGGCGATTTCATCAATGATCACCTTAATTTTATTCATCTTAGGATTGTTATGAAAAATGATCTCGAAAATATCATTCATGGTGATAACTAAGTTTACTCCCTTAGAAAGTCTTCTATTTTCTAACGGGGGTATACAGCAATGTATATGCCAATTAACGGAAATTTATTTCATATTTCATAACCTATTGAAATTAATAATATTTATCTATAAATCGCATAAAATTATTTTAAGACTGTTTTAAAAAATAGAGAATAAGTGGAAAAAAAATGGCAAAAAGTGGTAAATTTATTCCACTTTCCCCTTTTTTTTCATTTAAATGGGAATTTAATTCCATTTTTTCCAAATTCATTCTCCAAAAAATGTAGTTTTTTTTAAATATTGACCCATTACGATTGAACGATCGTATATTTTTCATAAAGTCTATGATGTGTGTGAGAAATTATGGTTCCTGGGGAACAAATCGTTTGTCGAGGCCAGTTTCTTTAATTTTATAGAGGAGAGCCTTATAGCTGATATTCAATTTATGGGCGGCTTTTTTGCGATTCCAATTTGTCATCTGTAAGGCTTTAAGGATCACTTCGGACTCTGCTTTTTTTATAGCTTCGCGGTTGATGACCTTTAAAGAAGGCCACGTCTTTTTAACCCAGACTGCCTTTTTCTTTTTCTCAGGGATAGACTCTTTTTCGGCAACAGGTGTCAATTCCTCAAGGATCGCCTTTTCATCTCCCAGGACCACCAGTCGCTGGACTACATTTTCCAATTCCCGCACATTTCCTAACCATTGGTGCTTGAGAAACGCTTTCATCAATTTATCGGATATTGAAGTCAACTTTTTTTGGTACTTCTTGCTGAATTTTTCTAAGAAATATTCCATAAAGACTGGAATCTCTTCTTTTCTTTCCCTCAGAGGGGGAACCGTGATATTGACGACATTGAGCCGGTAATAAAGATCCTCACGGAATTGACCGTTCTTGACCCCCTCTTCAATATTCTTATTGGTGGCGACCAATACCCGCGCATCCACCCGGATATCCTTCTTGCCCCCTAATCTCGAAAATTCTCTGTCCTGAAGCACCTGGAGAAGTTTCCCCTGGAGCGAAAGGCTCATCTCTGAAATTTCATCTAAGAGAATGGTTCCGCCATTGGCCAATTCAAATTTTCCCGGTTTCTGTCGATAGGCCCCTGTAAAGGCACCTTTCTCATAGCCCAGAAGCTCACTTTCCAGAAGTTCGGAGGGGAGAGCAGCACAATTGACCTTGATAAATGGTTTATCCCGTCGAAAAGAATTGAGGTGAACCGAACGCGCTACGACCTCCTTTCCCACGCCACTCTCTCCCTGGATCAGGACCGTGACATCCGTGTTTGCGATCTGATCAAGAATTCCCTTGATGCGATGCATTTGATCACTGGCGTAAATAAAGATTCCTTCCTCTCGAGTCACCTCACCCACCTCAACAAACGTAGAGGAAGAAGGAGAAAGGGGAACCACTTTCTCTTTGGAAAAAACTTCCCTGGAATCCTTCGTCAACCGATTGATTTCTTTGATCTCCAAGAAGAAACGGGCAGAGGTTAATGCCGCCCCCACCTGATTGGAAATATAGGAGAGGGCCAATTTATCTCCTTCGTTAAAAGCGCCCTTCTTCGAATGACTGATGTTGAACACCCCGACGACCTGATCTTTTTCTTTGATAGGATAACAGATCAGGGAATTAACGCGATGATTCAATCCTGCCACACTGACAAAGCGAGGTTCTTGATTGACATCGTTCAGCATGACTGATTGACCCTCTTTGAGAACCCAACCTGCAATCCCTTCCCCTGCTTTGAATCTCTTCCCATTGCTGGATTGACCTGAGTAATAGACACTCTTTTTTTCATTCTTCCCTCGGGCGGCACAGACGGTTAAATAGCCGGAGGCCGGGTCTTTCAACATCAGAGAACAGTTTTCAGCATCCATCTCATCGATCACTGCATCCAAAATGGCCGTACAGGTATCGCTGAAATTAGGAACAAGCTGCATGGCTCCCTGAATCTTCTGAAAAAGGGTATAGGCCTTACTCTTTTCGTTCAATGGATAGGTGACATCCACTGAATCGTCCATCCTCTTTAACTGAGCACCTGTTTCCATTTTTTGACTCCAACTTTCTATTCACTTAATCTTACTGTGGCGGATTTATTGAAAGAAAAATGATCTTTCCTTGAAGCAACCTCTCGACCATTGCCATTTATTTTGTTGATTTGATTTAATTTCTGCTCTAACCGTTTTTTTTGAAGAAGTATTTTGCGCTGCTTTAAACCTTTTCTGAGGTGAATGAGAATTTTTTCGCTTGAGACGGGTTTGAGAAAAAAATCATCAATGCCAGCCCTCATAATCTTCTCGTACTCCTTCTCCGCTAAATTTTCATGGGTGAGCATCATGACATAGAGCTCCGGAAAACTCTTTTTTAATTCCCGGATGATTTCAGGGGTCTGGGAATGATCGACTCGATACTCGGTGATGAGACTGGACACTTCGAATTCCTTAAAATTTTGCAGCGCCCTTTTAATGGAATCCACAGCCAGGACAATGTACTTCTCGCTTTCCAGTATCGTTTTTAATGTCCATTGGGTATGAAATTCTTCATCCAGAATGAGAACCGTTTCTCTTGACATATTGGGTATCCTTAAAATTAATTTTTTAGTATAAGTGTTATGCATTACGCAATTACCATACCAATGTTAGGCCATTTCATTTTTTCCTTTTAATCTGTTGATTTTAATAGAATATCTTAGAGAGGAAGACTTTAGGCAAATCTTCAAATATCATGAAAATTGACCTTTCGGCGCAATGAGTGAGCCAAAAGGTTCACGAGGCCTCATTTACTCAATCATTTCTTAGGGTTTGAGGAATGAGCTAAAAGAGGAATCATGAGCATATGGGTTAATGAGGGAGGGATTCCTGATCTAACCCTTCTAAAAAAACTTTTAGAGAATCAGGGATGGCAAACGGATGCGGGTATGTAAAGGATTGAAAAGAAAGGGTTTGAAGGGTTGATATCAAGGCATCGCGGGACTTAAATTCAGGATGAATGTGAATGAGGGTCAACAGCCTCTGGATTAACGCCTGAGATCCGATCTGGTCTGTCTCGGGAAGAAGGATCCCTATTTCACCATTGCTTTTCCCCACCATATCCTCTTCTCTCGTATGTTTTTTAACCATTTTTAAAAGTTCCATGTAAAAATCATCGAAGGCATCGCCTATCTCCTCTTTTTTTGGAATCTGCATCAGTAAGAGAGAAAATGAACGGTGATGACGCTTTGCCTTTTTAACCTCCTGGCGAATACAACTCCTAAAAAAGGTTGGGTTGAATATCACCCTTTGAATTCTTTCGGCGATCGGCTCAAGGAGGCTCAGTCTTTTCAAGGCAGCCATCTTCAGTATGAGATCCCTTTGCTTGATTCCCTTTCTGATATGGACAAGAATCTTCTCGGGGGAATAGGGTTTTAAAATAAAATCATCGACTCCGATCGTAAAAAGTTTTTCGTACGTCTTCTCATCCACGATCGCATTGGTCACCATGATGAGATACGTTTCGGGAACATTCCTTTTGACCCTTTGGATCATCTCGTCGGTGGCTTCAAAGGGAGGAATGTATTCTGTAATGATGATCGAATATTCCCTGTTTTTGAAAAGTTCGTAGGCCCCCTCCAAATTCGATGCCGTCTCAACGAGGTATCTCTCGTCCTCCAAGATCATATGGTAGGCATTGAGGAGGTTTCGAAAGGGGTCAAGGAGGAGGATCCAATGTTTGGACATATCGATTTGGTTCGTATCCTTACTGCCACATTTTAGAATTGGACCATCGAGGATTCTTGGGTGGCTTGATTTGATACTTGTGGATTCGATTCGTCAGCATCTTTCGAGTGATGCCGAGGAGTTTGGCTGCTTTTTCTTGATTCCAATCGGTCTCGTTCAGTTTGCTAATAATCCACTTCTTTTCAAGGTCGGAGACCATCTTCATCAAGGCAACTTTACCCGCTTCTTTTCTTTGCCCCATTCCTTCCTTTAAAAAAAGATGGGGGGGAAGGTCATCGAGGGTAATGGTATTTTTTCTGCAGAAGACAATCATCTGCTGAATCGTATTGGCCAATTCTCTGACGTTTCCAGACCAAGAAAAAGTTTTCAACTGTTCTATCACGGCCGGCTCCATCCGGACAGGAACCTTTCCCTTCTGGAATTTTTTAAGAAAATAGTCGACCAGCAAAGGAATATCCGAAGCACGCTCCCTGAGCGGAGGGAGCGTCACCGGAACGATACTCAGTCGATAAAAAAGATCTTCTCTGAAATTTTCTTTCGTGACTTCCTCCTGGAGATTTCGGTTGGTGATCGAAATGATTCGAACATCGACTTTGATCGGTTGACTATCCCCAATTCTCTCGAATTCCTTCTCTTCAATCACCCTTAAAAGCACCTTTTGAAGCGTGTACGGAATCTCACCAATTTCATCCAAGACCAATGTCCCCCCATCCGCCGCCTGGAAACGACCGATGGTATCTTTGACCGCCCCGGTAAAGGACCCTTTTCGATGGCCGAATAGCTCGCTGGTCAGAAGGCTTTCGGTCAACGCCCCGCAATTGACGGTGACCAAGGGTTTTCCTTTTCTGAGACTGTAGTAATGGATCGTTTTGGCAATCAGATCTTTTCCGGTCCCGCTCTCTCCCTGAATCAGAACCGTTGCATCCGTTTCAGCCACTCTACTGATGATGTCAAAAATCTCCAACATGTTAGGGTGATTGCCAATGATATTGGGAAAAGAATATTTTTCAATGACCTGCTTTCGAAGGTAACCGATCTCCTTTTCCATCTCTTTGGTTTTGAGGGCCTGACGGATGGTGGCCAAAAATCTTTCTAACTTATCAAAGATGGGTTTCTCGAAGAAATAGAAGGCGCCTTTTTTTAACGCCTCGACGGCCATGGAGACAGAGCCGAAAGCCGTGATCAGAATGACTGGAATGTCCGGATGTGTCTTTTTGACCTCCTGAAGAAGTTCTGTCCCGCTCAGGTCAGGCATTTTTTCATCAGTGATGATNNGGGAGGGTTTGAAATCCCTCATCGGTTAACACCTGACAAATCCCGAAAAGGGAGTTGGGCTCATCATCCACGACTAAAATGGTGGGTTGAAATACCATCACCTCGCTCCTGACGTATCGCCTAAGCGACGGCCGATGGGCAATTCGACCGTTACGGTGGTTCCTTTATTTTCCTCACTATGGATATAAATTTTTCCACTGTGGCGGTCGACAATGATTCTGCGGCAGATGGCCAGTCCCAACCCGGTGCCTCTGAGTTTGGTGGTAAAAAAGGGATTAAACAGTCTGCCCATATTTTCCTTTTTAATCCCCATCCCATTGTCGATAAAAGCCACCTCGATGTGCGTGGGTGAACTCGATTTACGGGACGTCTTGATGGTGAAGACTCCTCCCTGGGGCATGGCCTCAAACGTATTTTTCACAATATTCAAAAAGGCCTGTTTGATCTCCTCGTAATTGGCATAAATCTTTGGAAGGTGAGGATCCATTTCAGTCACGACTTTGATCTTTTTGGATTCCACCTCTAACATATTTGAGATGATATTCATTACGACGGAAATGACCTCGTTAATCTCCACTTCAATAAAGCGAACAATATTGGGAGGTCTCACAAAGTTGAGACACTCCTGGACGAACTCATTCAGATGTTGAACCTCTTCGTTAATAATTTTGATCGATTGACCCAGAAGCTCATCCTTCACATCCGATCGCCTCTGAATGATCGCAAGCGCCCCGGAAATGGCATGAAGCGGATTGCGAATCTCATGGGCCAGGAATGGAAAGAAACTCTCAAGGGAGGGATATCGATCGAACTGTCGGTCTTCAATTTGGGCTTCACGAATGTCCAAGGCATTCTTGACCGAGGCGAGAAGGACTTCGTGCTCGATGGGTTTTGAAAGGAAATCAATGGCCCCCTTTCTCATCAGATCAACGGCTATTTGCTCTCCTCCAAAACCCGTAATAACGACCACGGCGATATCCTTGTTAATTTCTTTCACCCTTTTCAATACTTCTTCTCCGGGGATATCAGGTAATTTCAGATCGAGCATGACCAGCTCAGGGAGATCCGATGATGCCTTTTCGATCGCTGTCTTTCCATCCATGGCCACAGAGACCTTATAATCTTTATCTTCTAAAATTTTTCTAATGAAATCCACAAAATCTGAATTGTCATCCACCACTAAAATTTTTCTTTTATTCGTTTCCATATGGGATTCATATTATAATAAAATGTGGTTAGGTTCAAGAGCCTATCTTTGGTTAGAAGGCCGACTTGGAATGATAGCCAAATGGTTATGGGTGACAATCCTGGTATCGAAGCCTATGCTGGTCTATGAACGATGGACAACGAACAATGAACAAAAAGGTTTATCCAATGTTCATCGTTCCTCGTTTAATGTTCATTGTCCCTAAACGATACAAGCATCGCCAACATTAGGCGAAGCCTTCTTTTTTTAACCGGCTGCTTTCACATACCTCATCCTCAAATCATAGAGGATATAATCGATGACCTTCTCTTCTTCAGAGGTAAGATTCCCTTTTGTTTTGTCTCGCAACATCCCGATGAGGTCTATCGTCTGTTTGGCTAAGGGCAGGTTTTTAACGATGGTCTGTGTAAATGGATCCTGAACCTCCCCCAACTGGATGAGCGCGGAGGTACTTAAAGAAAAGATAAAACTATTAAAATCAATTTCCGGAAGAGGCCCTTCTTGCGACAAACTATCCCCTCCGGGAGTGTCCTCCGTCTTTTCCTCTTCCTTAATCTGAGACTCCTCGTTCTCTTCTTTCTTAGCACTAAACCTCTTGTCCCTTACCACAAAACTCTTCTCTTGCTCTTCGTTTCCTTTATCGCTTCCCATGGTCACCTCCGAGAATAAGTTTTTCGGCATTCGTTTAGGGTAACGATGTCCGTATCGTCTAAAAAAGTGCTCAGTTTGAGGGCTAAGGCTAAGAGGCCGGTTTTGTTGATGGGTTAGGTCATTGGTGTTAAAGATTTCACTTAACCCTTTCCCTTTACCCAAACTGGCTTCCCAACCCTAACCTATTGACGATATACGAAACGCCTGCCTGCCGGTAGGCAGGGGCTTCGTAACC
>DCVM01000160.1:0-1113 GCA_002327985.1 Syntrophaceae bacterium UBA2188
GCTAACTTGACAAAATCATTCAAACTTTCCCTGAAATATGGTATATTCTATATAGGACAGGGAGGACGTGATGGCTCCGCTTAAGTTTAAATATCCGAAGTCCCTCAAAGATATTCCTTTATGGCGGCAACGCCAGCTTAAAGAGGATCTTCTCTGGTTCCTGAAGTTTTCACCCGTTGAGAGACTGGAATGTATAGAACGGGAGTGGGAAGAGATTCAAGAATTTATTAAAAAGTTTGGCTCTAAAAAGTATGAAACGGGATAAAGAGATTAGCTTTATTGAACTGGTCCGATTGCTCAACCGCCATAAAATCCGTTACCTTATCATCGGTCGAAGGGCAGTTATTCTTTACGGGGGGCCTGTGCTGACCGCAGATCATGATATATGGGTCCACCCGAAGGATAAGAAAAAAATTTTACTCCTTCTTTCAGAGACCCTCGACTTCGAACTTTCCGATACTCCTGACACAAAAAAACCTATCGTCACGGGATTCTCCGGCACAAAGAAGTACGACTTCTTTTTCCAGAGGAGCGTTAAGAATATTCAGAACGAGACGATTGAATTTGAAAGCTGCTATAACCAGTCGGTTCTCAAGGAGGATGTAAGAGAAAAAGTAAGTTTTCGGATCCCGTCAATTGATGATCTGATCCGGCTGAAAAAAATAAGAAAAGCAAATGTCAAAGATCAACAAGATATTGAATACCTTCTTGAAGCAAAGCATCTCTCCAGAAAATCTCATCACAGCAAAAAAAGTTAATCTGTAAAAATGAATCTTCATTTTTGGGCCTTTAACAAGCCAGGTATGGCTTCGTTTCGGAGACTTCCGAATTCTCTATCGAGTTGGAGCCATTCGATCAATATCATGAGGGTGATCAACCGAAAAGAATTAGAGAGGGTTATCAAAAGATTAAAGCTGGCCTGAGGATTTTAAGCAAAACAATCCAAGAACGATTCATTTCAAACCGGCTTTGCGCAGGGAATCGATGTAGCGGTCTTTGGTGGCAGGGTCTTTGTAGAATTGGATTTACCTTTTTCTCTTGATTTTCTTATGATCTTTTACTTCAACCCTGCCTTCTGCAGAGCAGCCACTTCCCGCTCTATATCGGCTTTAT
>DCVM01000160.1:1187-5529 GCA_002327985.1 Syntrophaceae bacterium UBA2188
TTATTTGTATTGCCTTTTTCAATATGAATATAGCTTCATCATACTTCCCCGTCATGAAATAGGCGCGACCTAACACATCATATTGAAGCGGGCCTGGGAACGGGGATAACCGTATCGATTGCTTGGCATACATAACACTTTCTTCCCACTTGCCCGAAACGCCTACAATCCCCGCCAAATAAATAAATGCCAGTGCCCCATTGGGATTGAGAGCAACAGCCCGTTCTCCCTCAGCGATAGCTTTATCATGCTGACGCATCACAAGGTAGATGGCGCCCAATAATGAATGGCCGAGATCAATCGAATCGTCCATAGCGAGAGCCTTTTGCGCCAATTCAAGCGCTTTCTGAATGGATTTAGCAGGGGATTCACTCCATCCATTTCTCGCATCCCAAAAGTAGGTCATGCCTAAATTGATATAAGCACATGCATACTTAGGGTCAAGAGCAATCGCTTCCTCAAATAAGTGGCGAGCCGTATCATTGTCTTGTTTAGTGCCGCGACCGCTGAAACCGATTCCTTGATAATTTAATACGTAGGCTTTTAGATTTTTCGTCCCTCCTTTTGTCCAACGACGGGCTTGCTCCCCGTCGGTCAGCTCTATTCTCATAGCCTGCAAAATTTTGATCGTGATCTCATCCTGCAAAGCGAATAGATCTTTAAACTCCCGGTCGTAGTGCTCACTCCAAACGTGACCACCCGTTATTGCATCGACAAGTTGAGCTGCGATCCGCACTTTATCACCAGACTTCTGGACACTTCCCTCCATCACATACCGCACGCCTAAATCCTCAGCCACTTTTTGAATCTTTACGGATTTTCCCTTGTAAACGAACGTTGAGTTCCGGGCAATGACAAACAGCCTCTGAAACGTGGAGAGGTTAGTGATAATCTGCTCAGTTAATCCGTCACTAAAATAGTCTTCCTTAGGGTCGCCGCTTATGTTGGTAAACGGGAGCACGGCAATAGAGGGTTTGTCAGGCAGTGGAAAGGCCATTCTTTCTATGGAAGCTCTGTTGACCGAAGGAGGTTTAAAATAGAGTTTCCAGATGGCTATTGTGGCAGCCCCTGCAATTAAAACAATTATTGCAACAAGGGCTGTCCAGCGGCGCCGGTCTTGCCGGGTGGTTTTCTGTTCCTTTCCCGGCGATGCAGAAGGCTCAGGGGCTTCAGTCGAAGATTGAATGGCTCCTGCTTCGGGCAGGTTTTCGTCCTTCCTTTTAAGGTTCGATAGGAACCTGTTCCATGCATCGCCGTTTGAAGAGTCCTCATAGACGATCACAACATCATCTAAGCTTGCTCCTATCCTGTCTATTGAAAATCTTAGCCTGACATGTTCTTCGCTTCCCATGTACTCAAAAAGATTGGCCCAACAGTCTTTTTCAGCCTCCGTGAAGGGATATGTTTTCCCAATCCCTTCCTCAAATTCCTTTTTTCTTCCGACGACTTTGAAAAGCGGGGCCTCTTCCAGGTTAGGCAGGGCCTGCTGCCATTTCCTGTAGATTCTTGGCAGTAAATTCTCCTTCTCTGACGATCCGGCAGCCCCCCCAATCGTTTCGTTCAGCAAGGCAACGAGGTCGTGGTGCCCTTCGAGGGGGATGGAGGTAATTTTTCCTAATCTTTTCATCTCGTTAACAACAAAGGCAATTAAGGAAAGGTAAAACTTTCGGGAAGGCGAGTTGAAATGAAGGATCAGCTTAATTCTATTTTTGAGATCAATATGGAGCCTGAATTGATTCAGGTCGATTGTTATGGGAGGGTGCTTGGCATTTTCCATCATCTTCCCATCCCCTTAAATCCTATTGAAAAGACAGGAGATTTTATCAGGGCCGAAAATAATGAAAAAAATCTGACGGTAATTACCATTAGAGACCATATCATATGCTAAAAAAAGTGTCAAATTAGGTATCTTGAAGATAAGCATCTCTTTTTCTGTGATGAGATCAAGCGGCGTGGCGAGCAGATTCTTCTCGGCGTTGTCGCCAATAAAGGTCCCATTCTCCATTGAGCTTTAGAAGTCTCAATTTGAGAAGAGGGTTAGCACCACCACGATGGCATTAAATGACAACAAAAGGAGGTTTTCATTATGAGGAAGAAACTATCGAACAAAATTATATGCATAACCTTTTTATTCTTTGTCTCAATTTTATTTCCGTGTGTCTCTTACTCCAAAATGGAGGTTAGCTTAAGGAATGCTGAACTTTATTATAAAATGGGCGTCACTTATTTTGACAAAGGAGATCATGACCAGGCAATTTTATATTTCAATAAAGCACTTGAGATGAATCCCAGCTATGCTGAGGCTTATTTTATTAGAGGTCGGGTTTTTTCCAATAAAAAAGAATACGATCAAGCCATTTCGAATTACGCCAAGGCCATAGACTTGAATCCAAAATATGTAGATGCCTATAACAATCGTGGATTCATTTATAACCAAAAGGGAGAATACAGTAAGGCCCTCTCCGATTTTAATAAAGCCCTTGAAATCGATCCAAGACATATTGCGGCTTATATGAATCGCGGAATAACTTATAGCCTAATGGAACAATATGATCAGGCCATTGATGAATATAGTCAGGCCATTGAAATAAATCCAAGGTTCGCAGCACCCTATTACAACCGGGGGGCTGTTTATAGAAAATGGGGGAAATTTAATCATGCGATCTCTGATTACACGAAAGCCCTTGAAATGGACCCAAAGCATTTTATGGCTTACAACAACCGAGGGGTTGTTTATGGCATCATTGGAAAATATGAAGAGGCCATTTCTGATTTTAGTAAAGCCATTGAAATAAACCCAACTTATGTTGATGCTTATAGTAACCGGGGAATGACTCATTGCCAAGAAGGGGAATATGATGAGGCGCTTTCTGATTTTAGTAGGATTATCGAGATAATCCCAAAAGATGGGATGGGTTATTTTTATCGCGGGATCGCTTATCACTTAATGGAAGAATATGAAAAATGTTTGATTGATATGAAAAGGGCAAAATTTTTAGGCTACCCAATCCCCCTAAATTTTCTTGCACTCATAGAGAGTTCACAATAGGGAATGAGGAACACATCCCTATTTTTAACCTGGTAGGTCGTGAAAAATATGGGAAGTGTCCCTGGAAAAAATTACTCGTTACAAATTAAGGAGGATGCGGAGGCGGTCTTCTACTGCTTTCATCGTCTCGTCAGACACATGACCCATTCTTTTGAAAAGACGCTCTTTGGCGATGGACCTTACATCTTCGCATTTAATGAAGCTTTGTTGCGTTAAACCACCTTCTGAAATCTTGATTTCAACATGAAAAGGAATCCCTTTGGCTTTAGTCGTAATGGGAAGAATGACGACAAGCCCTGCAGGACCCTGATTAAAAAGATCCACGGAGGCAATAAGTCCTGGCCTTTTTCCTGCCTGTTCATGGCCACGGACGGGATTTAGATCGACAAGCCAAACTTCTCCTCGAACGGGTTCAGCCATGTCTATTTATCCTCTTGGCCGTCGGCCATCGTTGTATCCCATTCCCTGCGCTCGTCAAGTTCCGCTTTCCATGCCTTGGGGTTGCTTCTCAGGGAGGCATAAGCTGCATTCGCCTCCTGAAGGAAACGCTGCCTCCGGTATCCTTCTATAGCCAGATCAAGGATCGTCTGCATCGGTTTGCCTTCATGGTTTGCAAGTTCACGGAGGATATCTTGAGTCTCTTTTCTAATCCTCACCGTCTTAGCCGACATGAGAATACCCCCTTTTTTATCTACATATAAATATACATTTTTGTAGCCTTATTTGTCAACTTCATTTTTCGTATTGGGAGGGGAAAAGACCCATGCCAAAATACCACGAAAATCAATACCCATAATTTCAATTTTCATAATAGCAATCTTTATGATCAAAAGAGGAATTGGGGACGGGTTCAAATTTAAGGTCTTATTCGATAGCCCGAAATAGGAACCCGTCCCCCATTTAAAGGCAGGTCTATGCCGCAAATGCAGAATGCGGCTTGGATAAAATCTTTGCGAGACTCTTTCTCGATTCACCCAGAATCAACAATGAACGAACAAGTAAATCAAGCGAAACGGAAGGATCTCCTGCTTCCATTTTGGCTACCCTCGACTGACTGGATTGCAGGAGATGAGCGAGTTGCTCTTGAGTTAGGCTTTTTCCCTTCCGGCGTTCCTGAAGATTCTTACTCAATGCAAGTTTCATTTCAATGTAGGCGGATTCTTCAGGAGAAAGCTGCAGAAACTCGGCAACCGTTCCGACTTTCCATCCTCTTGTATTAAGTTGTTTCTTTTTTGCGCTCCTCATACGCTTCCTCCTACGTCAGGATTCCGTATTGTCAAAAGATTTTTACTT
>DCVM01000091.1:0-1007 GCA_002327985.1 Syntrophaceae bacterium UBA2188
TCTGAACTGTGAGAATTTATTCTCCCGCTAAATCGTGGTCACCTCCTTTCCTATCATTTGCCAATGCCATTTTACCAGGAGAGGGGTTTGATTTTGGTAATTCCTGACGCCTAAGCAAGGTTCTTCGATCGGGCGTCGTCTTGGGGTATCATTTAAGAGTAAATTCGAGGCTGGGTTGATTCCAAGAGATTCCTTCATGAAGAGCCCTCTATGGGATAGATATGTTGAGCGACCAAGATGTTTATATATTGGAAAAGAAGGGGAAAATAACTCTTGTTCTTGTAGGAGGGAGTATAGCGAAGACGACATTTGTCTGTCAACAACAAAATTTGGGTTGAGATCAAGCCCTCCTTAAAGTATGATGCTTTCTAAATTATCGCTGCCTTGCGAGCCCTTTATCAAAAATGATATACATACCTATTCTACAGGTAAATTGATGTTATGAAAAACACTGCGAAATCCAAACGAGTTGCTATTACAGGCTTGGGCGTCTTCTGCTCGACCGGAAAGCATATGGAAGAGTTCTGGCAATCTTTGAAAGAAGGTCAATCCGGTATCGGGCCGATCACCCTTTTTGATACCTCGAAATATCCATGCAAAATCGGAGCGGAAATAAGGGATTACCGGCCAGATCAATTCTTCGGGAAAAGAGAATTGAAAAGACTTTCCAGGACAGACCAATTTGCGCTCATCGCTTCAGAGGAGGCAGTGAAGGTCTCTGGAGTTGATTCCTTTCCTTCAGAAGAAGTTGGGGTTTGTCTGGGGGCGGGTGCAGGAGGGATGTTCGAAGCAGAGACCTATCACCGAGAGATTCTTCTCAAAGGGAAGTCGAGACCTTCTCTGCTCTGGCCTTTTATCCCAAGCTTTACCACTGATCGTGTTGCAGAACGTTTCGGATTTTCTGGGCCAAAATTTACAGTCACCACGGCCTGCAGCTCATCGGCGACGGCCATCGGCTATGGAGCGGATCTCATCCGGAGCGGTCAATGCAAAGCCGTCCTTTGCGG
>DCVM01000091.1:1069-8917 GCA_002327985.1 Syntrophaceae bacterium UBA2188
CAAGCGGTAAAAAGAGGTATGAAGATTTACTCTGAATTTTTAAGCTATGCCATTGGAGGAGAGGCTTATCACATGACGGCGCCTGAACCCACTGGCATCAGGGAAGCCCGCATCATGAGGGAGGCCATTGAAGAAAGTGAGATGACCCCTTGTGAGGTGGATTATATCAATGCCCATGGAACCGGCACACCGCTCAATGATAAGGTTGAAACGCTTTCCATAAAAAATGTTTTTGAAAAGAGAGCCTATAAAATTCCCATCAGTTCCATTAAATCAATGGTGGGTCATTGTCTGGGTTCTGCAGGAGCCATCGAGGGGGTCGCATCAATCCTCTCGATACTTTATCAGTTTGTTCCTCCAACCCTTAATCACCAGGAGGGAGATGAGGATTGTGATCTCAATTATGTTCCAGGGAAATCCCGTGAGATGAAGGTGGAGGTCGTGCTTTCCAATTCCTTTGCCTTTGGGGGGAACTGCACCACTCTCGTATTTAGGAAATTCAAAGAACCCTAAAACTCTGACTGATGATTTATGACTAATCGTTGATGAATAGGAGATAGGCGATGACGGGAGAAAAAATTCAATATACTGCTGACGGAAAGATCAATGTTCCCGACCAACCCATCATTCCCTATATTGAAGGAGATGGAGTAGGGCCGGATATCTGGAAGGCATCGGTGCGAGTGTTCGATACGGCTGTGGAAAAATGCTATGGATCCAGAAAAAAGATACATTGGCTCGAAGTGTATGCGGGAGAAAAAGCCTTTCAATTGAAGAAGGAATGGGCTCCTGAAGAAACAATTGAGATGATTCGAGAATACAAAGTCGGTATCAAAGGTCCACTCACCACTCCTGTGGGGGGAGGGATTCGGAGCATCAATGTCTTACTCCGGCAACGACTCGATCTCTATGCCTGCATCCGGCCGGTTACCTACATTCTGGGAACACCGAGTCCATTGAAGCATCCTGAAAAAGTGGACATGGTCGTCTTTCGGGAAAATACGGAAGATGTCTATGCCGGGATTGAGTGGAGAGAGGGATCACCCGAAGTCTTGAGACTAAGGGATTTCCTCGAAAAGGAACTGGGAAAGAGAATCCGGGAAGATTCAGGAATCGGGATTAAGCCCATCAGCCGTTTTGGAACAAAACGTCTGGTTCGGATGGCCCTTCACCATGCACTCACTCATGGCCGAAAGAGTGTCACCCTGGTTCATAAGGGAAACATTATGAAATTCACTGAAGGAGCGTTTCGTGATTGGGGATATGAGGTCGCGAAAGAAGAATTTGGAGAAAAGGTTCTGATCGAGAGTGAATGGGGTGATCAGAAAGTAACGAATCTTCCTGAAGGGAAGATCGTTCTCAAAGATCGGATTGCAGATGCCATGTTTCAACAGATTCTGTTAAGGCCTGAGGAATATGATGTGCTGGCGATGCCCAACCTCAATGGAGACTATATGTCTGATGCTCTGGCAGCCCAGGTGGGAGGCTTGGGCATGGCGCCCGGAGCCAACATTGGAGATCAGGCCGCTGTCTTTGAAGCCACTCATGGAACCGCACCCAAATATGCGAATCAGGATGTGATCAACCCAGGGTCCCTTATCCTTTCCGGGGCAATGATGTTCGATTATCTGGGATGGAATGAGGCAGGACAAAGAATCGCGAGAGCCCTCGAGAAGACCATTTCGAGAAAAACCGTCACCTATGATCTGGCTCGGCAGATGAGAGGTGCAAAGAAAGTGAAATGCTCTGAATTTGCCTCCGCACTCATTGAAAATCTTTGACAGCCCTTCCAACCAATTAATTGCCCAATGCCATTTTCCCAGGATTGAGGATATTATGAGGATCAAATAATTTCTTAATGGCCCGCATCCAGTCCATTCTAACTGGATCATGTTCGAGAGACATATAAGGGGCCTTCGCTAAGCCAATTCCATGTTCTCCACTCAGGGTTCCCCCTAATTGACAGGTGAGTTTAAAAATCTCCTCCACCGCTTTGTGGAGTCTCTCAACCTGATCCGGGTCGGAACGGTCATACATAATTCGAGGATGAAGGTTTCCATCTCCAGCATGGCCAAAGATCACAAAAGGCAAGCCATAGTGATGGAGAATATTCGATATCCCTTTGATGAGATCGACGATTTTTGAGAGGGGAACGGTTACGTCTTCCGAGACATTATGAGTTCGAAGTTGGGCAGCAACGCTTCCAATCGACTTGCGAATCTTCCATAAGGCCTCCGCTTCTTTCTTGGATTCCCCCATCCGGATCTCTGTTGCATGATTCTTCTTCAACACCTCAATCACCTTATCCATTTGGAACGAAGTCTCTGCCTCGGTGTACCCATCCGTTTCAACCAAAATCATGGCTGCGACATAAGGAAGGTCCATTCTCCCCTGCTCTCTGAGAACATGGATGGTGTTTTCATCCAGTAACTCGAGGACACTTGGAAGAATTCCAGATTGCATGATCTCGATGACCGATTGCCCGGCATCGCTGAGATTGGAAAATGAGCCTAAGCTTGTCTTCGTTTCTATGGGTTTGGGGTTAATTTTGAGAGCGATCTCTGTGATTACACCCAAGGTTCCTTCAGAGCCAACAAAGAGGCGAGTCAAATCGAAACCGGAGGCAGATTTGATACATCCTGACCCTGTCCTGATCACTTGCCCATTTGGCAGGACCACCTCCAATCCTAAAACATAATCACGCGTCGTTCCGTATTTCGCTCCTCGGATTCCTCCTGCATTGGTGGCCACATTTCCACCCAACGTACACACACTGCTGCTGGAGGGATCGGGAGGAAAGAAAAAACCATGGGGAGCGAGAACATTTTCAAGATCGGCATAGACCACTCCGGGTTCTACGATGACTTGACGATCGGCAATCCGAATTTCAAGAATTCGGTTCATCTTGCACAGATCCATCATTAGCCCACCGCAAGCTGGAACCGCTCCTCCGGACAGCCCAGTTCCTGCCCCTCGAGGGGTGATCGGAAAGCGGTGTGCATTGGCCAAAAGCAGTATCTGGGAGACCTGCTCTGTGCGAATGGGCCAAACAGCCACCTCCGGCCGATGGTCATGGTCTGAGGCATCATAGGAATAGGGAATCAACTCGATCAAATCATCGGTAAAGTTCTCCGAGCCCACGATTTCCATCAAAGCCTGTTTTATATGGTCCTCCATTCCTCACTCCTGCTCTTTGTTCCCCCTTTGATCCAAAGCAACAGATTTACTAAAAGGTTTACTGAGTGTCCCACCGGTCCTCAGCATATGTTAGCATATTTTGATATTGTATAACAATACTATTTCTTCTTGACAGCTTTCCGCCATTATGGTAGGGAGAATTGAAATGGGCCAATTTCGCACCAAAAAGAAGTTCAAAAGGGCATCCGGACTTTCAGAACAAGTCGCCGAGTTTTTGGTTTCGGAGATCCATAAAGGGAATCTCAGACCAGGGGAGAGGTTACCTTCTGAACCGGTGTTATCGAAAGACCTCGGTGTCAGCCGAACCGTCATTCGGGAAGCCTTTGCCCGCCTTAAACAAGATGGTTTCTTGGATTCTAAGCAATGGGTGGGAGCCAGGGTAGCCGAACCTGGAAAGCAGCGTCCATTTCGTCTGGAAGATCTGAATGAGATAAGTTTGGCGGAACTTTCTTATCTTTATGAACTCCGTGTCATCCTGGAGGGGAACGCGGCAGCCTTAGCTGCCAAACGGCGGAAAGAAAAGGATCTAAAGGATCTCAAGGAGGTTCTGGAGCGGATGGATCAAACAGTGAAAGAAAGGAAGGATGGGACATATCCTGATGTCGAATTTCATCAAATGATTGCAAGGGCTACCGCCAATCCTTATCTTCAGGACTTGATGCGTTTTTTAAACGATAGGCTCAAGGAAGTGATCCGGAGGGCGAGAGACCATTCGAGCTACCGTCCAAGTTTGCCCCAGGCGGTTCAGCAGGAACATGTGGCCATTTTTGATGCGATTTCTTCTGGTAATCCTGCGAAAGCGCAGACGAAGGCGCTCGCCCATCTCAGAAATGCTGCCAAACGTCTGGGGATTAACCTGGATCAAACGGATTAGAAAGGTTTCATCAAAAGCGTCGCCAGAAAGTCGTTTGGAGGTACGCTTTTAAGAAGAATGATGCCTATTCAGGAATACCAAGTCGTGGCCTGAATGAAAACCTTTGACAATTTTTTTATTTTTCATTTATAAATAGATGAAACAAATCTAATGAACCATTCCTTCCCATGGAAGAAAGTTCAATGGGGAGCCTTTCATGGTCGAGACAAAAAAGAAGAGGGAAACACCGAAGATCGATATCTATAAGGCCTGGTGCAAGGCGTGCGGGATCTGTGTGGCTTTCTGTCCGACTGGTGTTTTAGCCAAAGATGAGGCAGGGTACCCTTTTGTGAAGGATATAGAGAAATGTATTAACTGCGGATGGTGCGAGATCCGGTGTCCGGATTTTGCGATCACCGTTGAGAAGAAAACGAAGGGTAAAAGGATTTTAGAGGAAAAAGGTGAAGCGGCAGAGTCAAAAGAAGAAGAAATTTCCCCGGAAAGAATTGTTGCTTCAGGGCAATGAGGCAGTCGTGGAGGGAGCCCTCCGAGCAGGTTGCCGTTTCTTTGCGGGTTATCCGATTACTCCTGCTACAGAAATTTCTGAGATCCTATCCGTAAAACTTCCTCAAGTCGAAGGAACGTTCATCCAGATGGAGGATGAGATTGCGAGCCTGGGTGCCGTGGTGGGTGCTTCTCTGGCAGGGGTGAAGTCCATGACGGCGACCAGTGGGCCAGGATTTTCTCTGATGCAGGAAAACTTAGGTTTTGCCATCATTGCGGAGGTTCCTTGTGTCATTGTCAATGTCATGCGGGGGGGGCCGAGCACAGGACTTCCGACCTTTCCCTCTCAAAGTGATGTGATGCAGGCACGGTGGGGAACCCATGGAGATCACCCGGCCATTGTTCTCTCGGCTTCCACGGTCCGGGAATGTTATGACATGACCATCAAGGCCTTCAATCTCTCCGAAAGATTTCGGACACCCGTTGTCTTATTGATCGATGAGGTGGTCGGTCATATGAGAGAAAAGATGATCCTTTCGGAAGGAGAAGAGGTAGAGATTTTCAATCGGGTCAAACCCACCGTCCCTCCGGAGTGGTATATCCCTTATGAGGATACCCCCAGTGGTATTCCGGCCATGGCCAATTTTGGGGAAGGCTATCGGTACCATGTCACCGGTTTGACTCATGACGTTCGAGGTTTTCCCACATCGAGGCCGGATGAGATCGGTCCCTTTATCGCTAGGCTTCACCGGAAAATCAGCCAGCATTTTTCAGAGATTCAAATGACCGAATTTTTTCAAAACGAAGATGCGGAGATCACGATCGTTGCCTACGGATGCGTGGCCCGATCGGCCAAGAGAGCCGTGTTCGAATTGAGAGAAAAGGGTTTCAAGGTAGGACTCCTCAAGCTGGTGACGATTTGGCCCTTTGTGAGGTCTGCCGTAGAGAAAGTCCTACAGACCTCGAAGATCCTGCTTGTTCCTGAGATGAATATGGGTCAGATCTCTCGTGAAGTGAAGCGCGTCAACCGAGGAATGGCTAAGGTGTTCACCCTGAATAAGGTTGATGGAACGATCATCACTCCTGAAGAGATCGTGAATCGAATCATGGAGGTTTCGTGATGTCAGAGGTGACTAAGCTCATTCACAAATATCTTCGGCACGACAAGAAGTTTCCCCATGTCTGGTGTCCGGGCTGTGGCATCGGGATCATGTTGGGTGCCCTTATTCGGGCTATTGATCGAATTGGTTTTGAGAAGGATGAAGTCGTGTTGGTTTCGGGGATTGGATGCTCAGGGAGGCTTCCTGTTTATGTGGACTTTAACACGTTGCATACCACTCATGGCCGTGCTCTCACCTTTGCGACAGGGGTGAAACTGGCCAACCCCAGACTCAAGGTGATCGTGATTATGGGAGACGGGGATGCCGTGGCGATCGGTGGAAATCATTTTATTCATGCGGCCCGGAGAAATATTGATGTTACCTCCATCATTCTCAACAACAGTATCTACGGGATGACGGGTGGGCAATCCTCTCCCACCACTCCCTATGGAATGAAATCCTCAACCACGGTTTATTCCAACATTGAACAAGACTTCAAGATCTCGGAATTAGCGGTGACCGCAGGGGCGGTTTTTGTGGGAAGAGGCACGGTCTATCATGCCAGATTGCTGGATAGCTTGATTGAAAAGGCGATTTTGAAGCCGGGTTTTTCGATGGTGGAAGTGATCGCTCACTGTCACACCCAGTATGGAAAACAAAACCGTTTAGGATCAGCCGTGGAAATGATGGAATGGCAACGAGATCATTCAGTCATGGTAGAAAAGACAGACACCCTGAAGCCTGAGGAGTTGAAGGACAAGATCGTGATTGGGGTATTGGTGGACAAGCAGCTTCCCGTCTATCAGGATGAGTACAAAAAGATTCGGGAACGGGCGATGGGGATGGCGGGACGATAACGATGGGGAATCGGTATGAGATTCGTTTGAGTGGTTCCGGGGGGCAAGGTTTGATTCTGATGGGAATCATCCTGGCGGAAGCGGTTGGAATTTATGATGGGAAATATGTGGCACAGACTCAGAGTTATGGGCCAGAGGCGAGAGGAGGTTCCAGCAAATCAGAGGTGATTGTCAGCGGAGAGGAGATCGATTATCCCAAAGCGATCAAACTCGATCTTCTCTTGGCCATGAACCAGAAATCCTGCGACGAGTTTTACCCGGATCTGAAGACGGATGGTATGCTGATTGTGGATTCCACCTTTGTTACCCAACTCCCCACTCCGAGGGCCTTCCAGATCCCCTTTACACGTCTGGCCCGAGAGAAATTCAACAGGGAGGTGGTCGCCAACATTATTGCCCTGGGAGCCCTCTCTCAACTCACTCCCATCGTCTCTGCCAAGGCCATTGAATCTGCTGTGTTGGCAAGGGTGCCCCAAGGCACAGAGAAGTTGAATCGAGATGCCTTAAAGGTTGGGATGAATGCAGCCAAACAAGCCAAGAAGGCGTGGAAGAAATCAGAAATGCCTCGAGAGGTTCCCGAGGAAGACCTTTTAGATTCCTACTAAAGTGGAAAGAAATTTCATGATCTATGCTATGACCAAAAAAGTGGCCCAGGGGGTCTTTTCTCTCTTTTATCGGATTGAGACTGAAATCAAAACAACGCTTCCTGATCAAGGGCCAATGATTATACTCCCTAAACATCAATATTGGACCGATATCCCGATCATCAGCCTTGCCTTCAAGCCACTGCTTTACTTTGTGGCCAAAAAGGAACTCTTCAGATATCCGTTGATCCGAAGTTACCTCTCCCTTTTGGGTGGCCTCCCTGTGGATCGTAAGCAGTCCATCCGAACCTTAGATTCTTTTAAAACCCTGATCTCTTTATTAAGGGCCGGCCAAAAGATCGTCATCTTCCCGGAGGGAACCTATTTTCGAAATGGGGTGGGTATTGGGAAGAGTCGGCTCCTGCAGATGATTTTAAGGTTTCAACCGGAGATTGGACGTCCCATTCCCTTTATTCCCGTAGGCATTCGATATGGAGAAAGGTCAGGGTGGAGAAGGCGAGTGGAGGTTTGCATCGGATCTCCTCTCTATGGGGAAAGGGAGTCCGATGCCGTTTCTCTGACTCGTCAAGCGATGAAAGAGATCAGTGGTTTATGTCGATTACCCCGGTGTACAGAGTAAATTGTGGATTGCAGATTGCGGAATTCGGAATAAAAATTCAAAAATCATTCCCTTCATTAACGCTACACTCCGCATTCCGAAATCCGAATTTGATATTGTCAAAAGTTTTATG
>DCVM01000092.1:0-2763 GCA_002327985.1 Syntrophaceae bacterium UBA2188
GCAAGAAGACTCAGGAAATACTCTACGGATACAGAGCAGCACCTGTGGAGGCATCTCAGAGACAGACAGATAGAAGGTTTTAAGTTTCGTCGCCAACAACCCGTTGGCCGGTATGTTGTGGATTTTGTGAATCTCGAAAAGAAAGTTGTCGTAGAGCTGGATGGAGGGCAGCATGCACTTAATCCAGGAGATAAGATGCGTGATGAATGGCTCCGGGCTGAAGGGTATAAGGTGTTGCGATTTTGGGATAATCAGGGATTCAGCAACTTGGAAGGCGTTTTGGAGAGTATCCGAAATACCCTTCTCACCCCTCACCCTGACCCTCTCCCCCAAGGGGAGAGGGGAGATAACTTTTGACAATACGTTTTAGAAATGGAGGAGGTAGAAATGAGAAAATGTGTGGCCATCGGAATCATAGGGTTAGCGGTCTTTTGCCTGTCGACCCCGATCGCTTACCCTCAAACGGACAGAGAAATTCTGTTAAAGAAACAATCTCTGGCAGAGGTGCCGGCGGATAGCGACCAATACGTGATAGGATCTGAAGATGTTCTTCACATCCATGTGTGGAAGGAGGAGCATCTGTCCAGGACCGTGCCCGTAAGGATAGACGGGAAAATTTCCCTTCCCCTCGTCGATGAGGTCCAGGCAGCAGGACTCACTCCCCTCCAATTGAAAGAGTCGTTGATGAAGAAGTTAAAAGAATTCGTTGACATTCCGAATGTTTCCGTGATGGTCATGGAGGCCAATAGCTTTAAGGTTTACATTTCCGGTCAGGTTAAAAGTCCGGGTGTTTACCGACTTCGAAGCGAAACCACCCTTCTTCAGATGATCCCCTTGGCCGGTGGATTTACGGACTGGGCCAATCAGAAGAAGATATTGATCATCCGTAAGGAAGAGGGGAAAGAAAAGCGGATA
The DNA here is from genome assembly GCA_002327985.1 of Syntrophaceae bacterium UBA2188. Taxonomy (GTDB): domain Bacteria; phylum Desulfobacterota; class BSN033; order BSN033; family UBA1163; genus UBA1163. The sequence goes on from DCVM01000092.1 coordinate 916, forward strand.
ACCGTCAACTATAAGAAATTGGTCAAAGGGGAGGACAAGAGTTCCAACATCATACTCAAGGCTGGGGACACGATTATTGTGCCGGATTAAGTGATCGGGTGTGGACCAATGGCCGAAATGAGGCAGGGCTGATAGGGAGAATAAAATGAATAGAATGAAATGCTTGGTGTTGGGTCTATTTCTTATTTTGTGTCCAGCAATCGTTCATGCAGATTCTGAAGAACTCCTCTCACATTTCAAAGCCTATATCACTGCCCAGGAGGAGTATAACAGCAATCTCGATTTGACCCCAAACCGGATCAAACGCTACGACTACATCACCACGATTTCTCCGGGCATTAAGTTTTCGACTGCGCCCAAATCTCCTGTCACAGGTGAATTCCGGACAACGCCCACGGCTGAGGAGAAGTATGGAGTGGATTTGGACTTTCGCGTGGGGTTCAACTTTTATGCAAAGGAGCACGATGATAATTACATCAGTCTCCATGGAACACTCAATGCCTGGTATGCAGTGAATCCAAGGCTGAGCTTCCGGTTAAGGGATTACATCATCCGATCGGATGAGATTAGAGAAGCGGATTATTCTTCCTCTGCCTTAGAAGGCCAATATCTTGTTTCAAGAACAGGAAAAAGGGAGCCTTATATTAGAAATGTCTTTGGACCCTCGGTGCAATATCGGTTTGGCCGGGAAAACGTGATTGCACTGAATTACGTCAACAACCTCTATGAGATTCAGAGTCGAACGGGTGAAGATAGTATGGAGAATTTCATCAACCCCAGCATCGCCTATTGGTTCAATATCCGGAATGGAGTTTCTTTTCAGTATGGCCTCACGCTTGGGCATTTCCAGAGATCCCCGGATTTAACCGGTCATATGGCCATGGGCCGATACACTTACCGCTTTAATCCGAGGACGTCCGTCTTTGCAGAATATAATCAACTCTGGCGGATTTTCGATGATCCTTCTCTGGGTGAAGATCCATCTATTGATTATATGGTCTATAGACCGAGCATTGGTATTGAACATGCCTTCAGTTCCACACTCAGCACAAGAATCCAGGGAGGGTATTATTGGGCCGATCCGGATAGGGGGTCCACGGTTGATGGTCCTTTTTACGATGTCCTGGTCACACAGCGGGCTCAGAAAACGACCTATACTCTTTCTTTGCAAGGGGGATACACCGAGGACTACTTCAGCGCCGATAATGAGGGTTTTACTCAATACCACAGAGCCTTGGGCAGGGTGACCTATCAACTTTTTAGAAAGATGAACATAGGCCTTTTTGGCAGCTACGAATGGGCCAAATATCCCGCAACCCTAACCCTTGGTAAAAAACCAATTGACCAGATCTGGGCGATCGGAGGCAACGCCTCTTACCAGATACTGAGATGGCTTAAGGCTTCCCTGGATGTCTCCCATCGGGAAAATCGATCAAATCTTTCAGACCGGGATTATAGTGAGTATCGAGCCATGTTTAGAGTCACAGCCAGTTATTAACGGAGGGCAAACCATGATTAACCCTGAAAAGTCTTTTAATGTCCATGACTATATTGAAATTTTTCTGAGGCGGATCTGGTACATCATCATCCCTTTTGTCATTGTGATTGCTGGAGCCGCCATCTATGCCTTTACCGCACCCAAAGTCTACCGTGCGAGCACACTCATTCTGGTGACCCCGCAGAAAGTTCCGGAGGCATTTGTCCGACCCACCGTGACATCAAAAATTGAGGACCGCCTCCAATCCATCAGCCAGGAAATCATGAGTCGCACGCGCTTGGAACAGGTGATCTCAGAGTTCAAGCTTTATCCGGAGGCGAAATCCCGCAACAGTGAGGAAGTCGTTGAAG
>DCVM01000092.1:2806-4713 GCA_002327985.1 Syntrophaceae bacterium UBA2188
CAGCGGGATGCCAACCTCCAAGTGTTGGGGCAACTCCAGCTCCTTTACCAGAGGGTCGGCGAAAGCATGAGGTCAGCGCAGGATCGAAAGTTGGTGATCCAGAAGCAGATGAATGATATGGAGCTTCTTTTGGCCTCCTTTCCGGATATCAGTCCGAATATTAGGGAGGGGAGTAGATCTCCTCTGATTCCTGTACGAGATCCTCAGGAGGTCCAGCTTGAGCAATTAAAAAATCAACTTGCAGACCTTCTCACCAAATATACGGAAAAGCATCCGGACATCATGATCGTCAAAAGAAGAATTGCAGAGCTCGAAGCCAAAATTGAAAAAGACAAGTTGGAGAAAAAGGCCGAGGAAAAAATTGTGTCCACCGGATTGCCGGTACCCGAAGGGGAGACAAAAGAAGCGAAGAAGGATGGAAAGTCAGCACTGAGGCTCAATCCCCAGTACAAAGAGATGGAAAAACAATTGATTGCCACGGAATTGGAGATCCAAAGATTGAGAGAGGAAGAGGTTAAGGTTAAAGCTCAAATCAATCTCTATAGAGGAAGAATTGAAAATACGCCGCTCCGGGAACAAGAAATGACTCTGATTGGAAGAGACTATCAGAACACCAAGGAGAGCTATCAAACGCTTTTAAAGAAGTCCCAGGAGGCCATGCAGGCCGAGAATTTGGAGCGCCGTCAGAAGGGAGAGCAATTCAAGGTGATTGACCCGGCCAGGTTACCCGAGAAACCTTTTAAGCCCGATGTTCCCAAAATTCTTCTTTTTGGCCTCTTGTTAGGAATGGGTTCTGGTTTTGGATTGGCCTTTTTCAGGGAACAGATGGACCGTTCTTTCAGGGATGCCGAAGACTTAGAGGCAACCCTTGGGTTTAAGGTGTTGACCAATATTCCAAAGGTTGAGAAGAAAGCGGCTTAATCTATGTACGAAAAGTTTTATGGGTTTAAAGAAAACCCTTTCAAAATCACACCCGATCCCAGGTATCTCTATCTCAGTGAGAGCCACAAAGAGGCCCTGGCTCACCTGACCTATGCGGTGGGGGAAAGAAAGGGATTTACCGTCGTGACCGGAGAGGTAGGGACAGGGAAAACCACCCTGGTCCAGACCCTTCTCAGCAAATTGGATGGGACGACCAAAACCGCTTATCTTTTCAATCCGGTGATGGGGTCTACCGACTTCCTTCACTATATTTGCCAGGATTTAGGGCTTAAAAGTCAGAAAAAGTCCAAAGGCCAATATCTATCCCAGCTCCATAAATTTTTATTAGCTTGTTACTCCCAGAATGAGAATGTGGTCTTGATTATTGACGAGGCCCATAAGCTGGACCCCAAACTTCTTGAAGAGGTCCGTTTGCTTACTAATTTGGAGACCTCTAAGAATAAACTCCTTCAAGTCATCCTGATGGGACAACCGGAGCTGGACGAGATCCTGGAGGATCCCCAATTCCGGCAATTGAAGCAGAGGGTCAGCCTCCGTTACCATGTGCAACCCCTTAGCAAAGAGGATACGAAAAAATATATCAAGAAAAGGTTGAGGATTGCGGGGTCATTCGATCTCGATATGTTCACCCCTAAGGCTCTAAACCAGATCTATAAGTATTCGAAGGGGACGCCCCGACTGATCAACATTATCTGCGACAATGCGTTGTTGATCGGTTATGCGACCGACCAGAAGGTGATTGGCCGTCGGATCATACGCGAAGCCATCAAAAGTCTGGACAAATCCTATCTGAAGAGGGAGAAAAGAAGATTTGTTCTTTTTAAATTAGTTCCCGTGGTGCTGGTCTGTTTAGGGGTTTTCATCCTTTTGGCATTCCTTCTCAATGTGAAGGGAGGAATCGCTGGATGGATTCCCCTCTTAAAATATGCAGCGTTAAAGTTTTTCTATGAGATTTTTTAAAACCG
>DCVM01000003.1:0-2774 GCA_002327985.1 Syntrophaceae bacterium UBA2188
TTGACAATGGTGTAATGGGGAGCACAGTGAAAAGTGTTGAGTTATGAGTGTGAAGTGTTGAGTAAGGAACTGAAAATCGTTAGAGGTTTGAGGTTGGAGGCAAGAGCTCTGCACGCTGCAATTGAAGGAAATATCCTCTCAGCCATGTAAGGAAAGAACAAACCCTATTCCTTTTTAAATAGAACAAAATATTCCTTTCTTGGGGATTGGGGACGTTGTTTTCTATTTTACTATTTCAGTTTTAAAGGTTCTGGGGTCGGGGTTTGGGCATTTGGATTTGGAAGAGGTGACAGGAAAGAGGCACCTTTTGGTTCTTGGAGTTGGGTTCAGATTTTGCAATTGCGTACTTCAATTGAGAGAGGGGTTTTCGTAAAGGAAGCTTATGACACCTTTTTGCCGCTCCTGCTTCCATGGAGTTCGGTGTTGGATCGATGATCATTCAAGTCTTGCCTAAGGTCTCGGATATCGCCTCTCATTTCCTGAATCTCGCCTTTGATCCCCTGGATTTCACCTTTGACCCCCTGGATCTCGCCTTTGATCCCCTGGATCTCGCCTTGCGTTCCCCGTATGTCCTTCTTAATGATGAGGATTTCAGTGTCTAATTTGTCAAATCTTTCCTCTACTGTCTTTTCGTTGCGGTCCAGCCTTTCATTCGTCATGTTAACAGCTTCAATTACCAAATCGAACTTTTCCTTCACATCTTCCAGGATGATCCTCAGCTCATCCGATGCCATATCATTAAACCTCCCATTCTATGAAGCCGGAAGATAGCACTTCCATCTTTTACTGTCAACATGTTTTTCTAAAAGGGAAGAAAGGCCAGGGGCTCAAATCTTTTGTTTTGACAATGGTTTGTATAAAATTTGTTGAGATAATAAGGGAATGAGTTAATGAGGGAATAAGGGTAAAAGAGTGGAATGTTGGAATACTGGAATAATGGGGAACTTGAAACCCTTAACAAACAAAAAAGCTCTCCGCGACCTTCGCGTGCTCTGTGAGGGTAAGCATTTTGACTCTTCGTTGTGTGAGGCACTATACGGACGCCCTGCGGCCTGGTATTGAAAAAAGTATTCTGATTTGTTATACTGATATCCACGAGGAGGTATAACCACATGGAAAGCGTTAAGACGGCTGTTTCGATCAGGAAATCTCTATTTGAAGAGGTGGAGAGCTTGGCACGCAAGATGAAAGTTCCGCGCAGTCGTCTGTTCACCTTGGCCCTTGAGGATTATATTCGGCGGCAGGAAAATCGAAAGCTTCTGATGCAGATTGATGCTGCCTACACAGAAGAACCTGATCCGGCGGAAGAGACTCTCCGTCGACAGTATCGCCACCAGCATCGCCGAATGGTGGAGGGGGAGTGGTGATTCGACAAGGTGATGTCTACTGGATTGAGTTCGAGGAACCGGAGGGCTCGGGATCCGGCTACAAGCACCCTCACGTTGTTGTTCAAAACAATTTGTTCAATCATAGCCGGATCAACACAGTTCTCGTTTGTCCACTGACATCAAATCTTAAACGTGCCCATTCCCCTGGCAATGTCCTCCTGGACAAGCGAGAAGCGAATCTACCCAAATCAAGCGTTGTCAACGTCTCGCAGATTTTTACAGTGGACAAATCGCAATTGGTTGATTACATAGGCACATTGTCGTCAGAGCACTTGCGGCAGGTCTTTAATGGCATAAAATTGCTTCTTGAACCAAGGGAACCGGATTGACCGTTAGTAAAAGATAGGGGCTCAAATCTTTTAATATGACAATGGTTTGTATAAAATTTGTTGAGATAATAAGGGAATAAGGGATTGAGTTAGAGGTGGGGGTTAACGGGTTAAGGGGGAAAGGATAAAGGTCAAAGGCTGCCAAGTGGGGCTAAAAGCGAAAAGAGATAGCCATGGGATGGCAAACATAGAAACTTCTGATCTTTAGATCCATTCGACCGTAACCATTCTCCCAAGTTTCCTAAACTCAGGGTCACCCGTAAGAATGGTGGCATGGTATTTCAGGGCGGTTGCAGCGGCAAAACAATCTGCAAAAGAAATGGCATATTCCGCTTTAATTTCAGAAGTTCTCCAGATAAGCTCACTATCAGGGAGAATGATATGGATCGGTAATCTGAGAAAGTTTTCCAAGAAATTCTTTGCTCTCTCGATACCCACTGCACGGATGGTTTTATAGTAAACCTCTCCAACATTAATCTGATTCATATAACCCTTCACCGAATGGTCACGGCAGGCTATCATCAGCGACTTTACTTTCTGATATCCTGGCTCCTTCTGAGTCCACTTCAAAATGGCCTGCGAATCAAACAGAATCGGCTTCGTCTGTTTCATTGTCCTTTTTTCTCTCCTTTAACAGTTCTGCAGCCATGGAAGGATGGTGATCTGCAAATATCCCCGTAAGAAATTCGATGGGATCATCGGGGAGGGGTTTGACTTCTACATGATCACCCACAAGCTTTAAGGATAATACTTTGCCTGGTTTTATACCAAGTTTGTCTCGGATTTCCTTTGGCATGATAATTTGCCCTTTTGCATGAGTTTTTACAATTGGCATATCGTCTATCCTTTCAAGTTTAGATTAACTTTTTGACTTAAGTATAACTCAATTGGACTTTTATGTCAAATATCTTCAGGGGACAGCAGCAGGAATTAAGAAAAGGGGACGGTCAAATTTAAAAGGAGGGGATGTGGTGTAATGAGAGCACGGCTAAAAGTGTTGAGTTAATGAGGGAATAAGGGAATAAGGAAGCCAGGAAACCAGGAAGAATGGAAGAAT
>DCVM01000003.1:2818-7041 GCA_002327985.1 Syntrophaceae bacterium UBA2188
AGGAAGCCAGGAAGAATGGAATGATGAAATGATGAAACAAGGAACAAGGATAAAAGATAAAGGAGAAAGCGGAAGGAAAGTTTCGAGTTTCAAGAAAAAAGAAGAATCACTGACTTAAAAAATACGACTCATCTGTTTTGTTCCCGAAGCTTCTCTTGAACCCATAAATTAATAAGCGTATCAGCAGATACGCCTCGTCTCTGTGCAAGAGACTGAATTTGTTCGGAGAGCTTTTTATCCAAAGAATAGTAGGTGATTTCAGATTTGATATCGACTTCAAACTCAACTTTTTTGGTCTGATCCCAAAAGTCGGAAAGATCATGGGTATCCCAAAAATCTCCAATTTCTTTGTAAGATTTGGCTTTGGATAAGGTACTTCTACCTTATCGCGCCTTCCGAAGTGATCCATGAATCGGTGGTCGATGGGAACCCTTGACAAGATACGACTGGTTTATTAAACTAGTCTGTAAGGAGGAAAGGCGATGGATTCGAATACGGAAGTGGTAAGCGCTTTTGAGGCGAAAACCCGACTGTCCGAACTCCTTCGGGAGACAGAAAAGGGAGTGTCTTTTCGTATCCTCAGACGTGGAAAAGAGGTTGCCCGGTTGATTCCTCCCTTGAAAGAAGACAGGAAACGAGGCCTCAAACAGGTGTTGACCTCCTTTAAGGAAGTCCGGGGACGCGTGCCTGGAAAAATCAAGATACGGGAATGGATCGAAGAAGGGCGGCGTTTCTGATGGATTGGGTCCTCGATGCCTCGATTGCTCTTGCCTGGGCCCTTCCGGATGAAGCCTCTCCTCAGGCGGACCGATTTCTGAGTCGGGTCTCGGGAAAGGATGTGCTCTGGGTACCTTCCTTATGGTGGTACGAGATTGCTCATGCACTGATCCTCGCAGAGCGTCGCGAGCGACTCACAGAGGCTGATGGAATTCAATTAAGAGAACTCTATGGAATGCTTCCCATCAAGACGGATATGATCATTGGCCCGGACGCGATAGAACGACTCCGCACCTTAGCCCGGGAATATAACCTTTCCGCCTATGATGCCACTTACCTCGAGCTGGCTCTCAGAAAGGGGCTGAGACTTGCGACCCTGGATCAAAACCTCCAGTCCGCAGCTCGAAAGGCAGGCCTGACCATCCTCTGAGGATAAAACTTCGGGGCCTTAATAACTCATTCACTTAACGCTTAACACTCAACATGGATATTTTAAAAATGGCCAGCAAGCGAAATATTCTTTTCATCTCTTTCAGCGTTCTGGGTCTGTTCATTTTTTATACTCCTTTAAGGGAAATNNATATTCTGGATGGGTGGATTTGTCCTTTTTTACGGAGTCAGGGCTTTTAAAATTGCAGCCTTCCCTCTTCTTTTTCTTCTCTTTATGGTCCCCATCCCGGGCCAAGCCCTGGCAACCGCTATTTATCTCTTAACTTGCGGTTCCGCTGAAGCGGCTTATGGATTTTTCAAGCTGACAGGGGTTCCCATCTTAAGGGAGGGTTTCTCTTTCCATCTGCCACAGCTGACCATTGAGGTTGCGGAGCAGTGCAGCGGGATCAACTCAAGCGTTGCTCTCTTTGTCTCAAGCATTGTTGCCGCACAGCTTTTTCTCCGGACGGGATGGAAGAAGGTGGTGTTGGTTTTATCTATCTTTCCTATCACAATTCTTAAAAATGGGATGCGTATTGTCACCCTCACGTTATTGGGGGCTTACGTCGATCCAAACATTTTATCCGGCGACCTCCACCGAAAAGGTGGGATCCCATTTTTTATTATTGCCCTCGCCATGTTGGCGCCCGTCCTCTGGTACCTCAGGAAAACCGAAAAAAAGAAAATAAGGACTGAGGATAAAGGACCGAGGACGAAGTACTGAGGACTGAGGACTGAGTACTGAGGACTGAGTACGGAGGACGGAGGACTGAGGACGGAGGACTGAGGACTGAGGACGGAGGACTGAGGACGGAGGACTGAGGACAGAGGACGGAGGACGGTGGGCTTGACAAACTTGGTGGGTTTAATAAATAGAAGGGGAGGGTGGAACGATAGACACAAATAAGATTGAGAAATTTGAGGATCTGATTGCCTGGCAAAAGGCAAGACACCTTACCAAGAGGGTCTATGGAATTACAAAGTCTGGAGAATTCTCAAAGGATTTCGGTCTTAAGGAACAGATCAGAAAAGCCTCAGTTTCGGTAATGTCTAACATAGCAGAGGGATTTGAGAGAGGCGGACGCTCAGAATTTCACCATTTCTTAGTTATTGCTAAAGGTTCTTGTGCTGAACTAAAATCTCAGTTGTATGTCGCTTTTGATGTCGATTATATAGACGCGGAAATTTTCAAGAATCTATATGATTTGGCAAACGAAGTCAGCAGGATTGTTGGTGGTTTGCGTTCAGCCGTTTACAAACAAAAAAAGAAGTGAAAATGATTCACCTATCTATGATCAGGTTTTTTTCTTAATACTAAGTCCNNGTCTGGCAGGACCGCCGTTCCTTTGTCCACTGGACTTTTGCCATCGGCATGGTGGCCTTAGCCCTGGAAGCAGTCTTTATCGGTGTCAGCCTGCGGATGGTTCTTCCCTCAATGATGTTGTACTGGCAGCGCATGGCATTAATCGTGGTAGCCTTTTTGCAGGGGGTCTGGCTCCTCTTCGCTCTCATCTATGCTCGGGCAAACTATAAAGAAATTCTTTCGAGATGGCGGTGGCTTCTTCTTGCTGTCTTTGTCGTTCCTCTCACTCTTTCCATCTTTTTCCAGAAGTCTTTCTTTATCGATGAGCCCTTTTGGGAATCTCCTCTGGTGTGGCTGATTCGTCTCGGGAGCCCGGGCTATGCTTTCCAACTCTGCCTTCTGGTGAGCGCTGTTCTGATCCTGATGAACCTGGAGAAAACGCTCCGGGCATCCGTAGGGCACATGCGATGGCAGATCAAGTACATGGTTCTTGGCATTGGAGCTATTTTCGGGGTTCGAATTTATGCAAGCAGCCAGGGCCTCCTTTTCCAATCGTTAAATACTGGCCTGACACTGGTGAATTCCGGAGTACTCATCATCGCCAATGCGCTCATCCTCCGGTCTCTTCTTCGCACCGGTTCCTTCAAGTTGGAGTTTTACCCTTCGCACTCTTTTCTCTACAATTCTTTCACGGTCCTGATTGCAGGAATTTATCTCCTAATTGTTGGCGTTCTGGCCAAACTGATCCGCTATTTAGACGTAGAATCCTCTCACTACCTCAATGCCTTTCTCATTTTTCTGGCACTCCTGGGGCTTTCGATCATCCTTCTGTCAGACCGTTTTCGCAGGAGATTGAAACGATTCATTGGACTCCATCTCAAGAGATCCAAATACGACTACCGCAGGGAGTGGACAGAGTTTACCCAGGCCACCACCTCCCTGATGGAGATCAGGGATCTCTGCACGGCCACCGTAAAAAAGATTTCCAAGACCTTTGAAGCGCTTTCTGCTACCCTGTGGCTGGTGGATGAGAAGGAGGAAGCCCTTGTTCTGGGTGCCTCGACGGTGTTAACCGATATTCAGGCGAAAGGCATTGAGTCCCTCAAAAAAGAGGGAAGAGAGCTTATCCTCCTCATGCGTGAGAAGCAGATGGCTGTGGATCTGGTGGACTTAAAGGAGAGCGGGGAAAAGGACCTTGAAGAGATTAATTCAGATTTTCTCAGAGAGGCTCGGATTCGCTATTGCGCCCCCCTGACCGCCGGCGGTCAATTCATTGGATTACTGGCTCTGGATGAGCGGGTAGCCCATGAACCTTTTACGCTGGCCGATTTTGACCTGCTTAAGACCATTGCTGACCAGATTGCGAGCATGGTGCTCAACCTTCGACTCTCGGAGCACCTGCGGGAGGTCAAAGAGGCGGAGGCCTTTCAGACGATGTCAGCGTTTATGATGCATGACCTTAAAAATCTCGCTTCATCCCTTTCATTGACCATTCAAAATCTGCCCATCCATTTTGATAACCCCGACTTCCGTCAGGATGCCATGAAGATCATGGAGCAGGGCGTTATTAGAATCAACAGGATGTGCAACCAACTCTCCGCATTAGNNGTTTACTGTCTCAATGGAAGTTCAACGGTTAAATTGGTCACCGATCTTCGGCCACTCCCCCGCCTGATGATCGATACGGAACAGATTCAGAAGGTGATGACCAACCTGATCCTCAATGCCAATGAGGCATTGGGAAACGCGGGGGAGATTCGCGTGACCACGGAAC
>DCVM01000166.1 GCA_002327985.1 Syntrophaceae bacterium UBA2188
TCAAATCTATCACGGTTCAACGACTCACTTTCAACCAGTGATCCTTGCCGTCAGAGCTGCCTTAAACTAAAGACTCGTCGTTATTCATACTCCTACCTCTTCACTTTCTTCCTTGTTTATTCCTGTCAAGTGTTTTTTTATCTTTATAAGGCCTCATAGGTTTTACCCTGCCAGGCAGGTTCCCCATTGCTCTGTGACATCCTACCCAACCCTTGTAATTAGAAAGTCGTCTAAGAGACGCTTTTACCTTGCTCAATTGGAGTTAGGATGTTGACGGGGAGTCATGGATTCTGTAACGGGAGGTCGCTTAAGCGCCTCAATGGAAGAAAACGATGATCTTCCCGCCTGGATGGTCACACTTATGCAGCCATTTTGGTTACCCTCCTTTCGGGGGCTTGGTATTGTCCCACATAGTCTCGGTTATCCCGCACGATGGCATGGATGATCCGTAAGAGCTTCCTCGATACGGCGATCAGCGCCCTCATCCGCTCCATGCCCCTACTGATCAGTCTTGCATAATAGTCATACATGATCCCGTTTTTTCTGATCATTTGGATAGCTGCGTAGAACAGAATTTTCCTCAGAAGGCTTCTGCCTCTCTTGGATATCCTTCTCTGTCCCCTTCTTTTCCCTGAACTGATCTCGTAAAGATCAAGCCCCGCAAGCTTCATGATCTCGGACTGGGTGCTAAACTTTGAGAAGTCCCCTACCTCCCCGATGAGACCTGCCACCGAAACGATGCCCAGACCTTTAATCGATAACAATCTGACGCTATAGGGTATCCGGCCGAGGATGGCTTCCATCTCGGCCTCTATTTCTGAAATAAACCGCCCTTCGGCTTCAAGTTGCATGAGGATATGCCTGATGTCCATGAAAATGCCGGCCAGACCTTCTTTGATGCCTACCGTCTCCCTCGCCAGGCCAATCAGAGACTCCGCATCCTTGATAGCGAACTTCCCCATGCTCCGTCTCCGCATCTCTTCACCCAGAGCTTCCTTGGATAAGGCGCCTATCCTTTCAGGAAGGGTATATCTCTTCAAGATGTGCTGAGCCGTCTTACCCTTTATATTCTTCAACACTATTTTGAACTCAGGGAAGATGAGGAAGACGAGTTGCTGGAGCTGATTGAGAAGCGCTGTCTGCTCCCCCACGTGCCGTTCCCGCGCATTGTTCAGCCTCCTCAGAGAAGCGGCATCGCCCTCAGGGACAACAATGCTCAAGGCCCGCCCGAGCCGGATGATATCCGCGATCACCCGGGGATCCTTGTCGTCTGTCTTCAACGGTGAATTGTCATTGACTTCCTTCATCTTCTTCGTGTGCATGGGGTTGACCTGAACAATTCTGACTGCTCTATTCGCAAGATAATGGACAAGGGGTTCGGCATACGGGCCGGTCGATTCATAGCCAACGAGCACCTCATCACATCCAAACCGATTCTTACTGGCTATCGTCATATACCAGAATTTCTCGAATCCCTCCTTGGTGTTGTCGAACCTGAAGGACTTGGTGCTTCTCCCGTCCAAGGTGGTGCAATACCCTGTGTTACTTGCTACGCCTATGTCCACTGTCGCAATCAGTGTGCCTTCCTTCACCATCTTTACCCTTTTCGCCCTTAATCCTTTCATTGTAGTTTCCTCCTTGTTTTTGATCGGAATAAACAGCCGCCAAAAAGGAGGATATCCTTATTCCTCGTTCCCATCAATCATCAACTACAATATAGCAAGCTGTAACTATCTATTTCATAATTTTAGAAAAGGGTGTATATTACAACCATAAATGAATGATACAACAAGTGGTAAAGCCTAAATCTAACCGTTAAGAAAAAAGGTGAAATTTATTGAATAAAAATGGATAAAGAGAAAAATAGGAAAAAAGTAGTTTGTCCAAAATGCAATTCCGATAAGGTAGCCTACATTCTCTATGGATTACCGACACCAGAAGCGATGGAGGAAGCTAAAAAGGGCAAGTGGTATTTAGGTGGGTGTATATTGGGTGACCATTTCTATCATTGCTGGAATTGCCAACATGAATGGTAGAATTAATCAGGTTATTGTCCAATGACTTCTCTTCTTAGGAGATAAACCATGGATGCTCTCTCTCACTATGAAACAGGGTGCAACTTCCTTGAGAAAGGGGACTACGATCAAGCCATTTTTTATTTCAACAAAGCAATCGAGTTAGATGAGAGATATGCTAAGGCCTATATGAGCCGTGGAATCGCATATCATAGAATGGGAGAATATGATGTAGCAATCTACGATTACAAGGTTGCTCTTAAGATAGATCAGAATGATGCCGAGGTTTACTGCAATCGGGGAATGACATATTTGAATTTAGGAGAAATGGATCAAGCCATCTCTGATTTCAATAAGGCCATTGAAATAAACCCGGGGTATGCCCAGGCTTACATCTATCGGGGAAATGCCTATCGGGTAAAAGAGCAGAATGAAGATCAAGTCATCTCTGATTACAATAAAGCTGTTGAAATAGATCCGAATAATGTCGAGGGTTATAAAGCCAGGGCATTTTTTTATTGGTTGAGAGACCAACTCGAAGAGGCAATCGCTGATTATACTAAACTCATTGAAATAGACCCCAAGAACAGAGATTATTACTTGCGGCGAGCAGATATTTATGAGGGAAAAAGACAATTTGATGAAGCAATCGCTGACTACAACAAACTCCTGAAGATGTTTCCAAATGATTATGAACTTTACAAGGGACGGGGGGCAATTTTTGACAAAAAAGGACAGCTTGACGAGGTAATCGCTGATTACACTAAAGCCTTAGAAATAAATCCAACTGATGGATTTCTTTACGAGAAACGAGGGAAAATATTTTATGAAAAAGGGCAATTTGATGAGGCAATAGCTGATTATACTAAAGCTCTTGAGATATATCCAGATGATGCTTCGATTTACGCGAAACTGGCGTCTATTTGTCAGGCCTATGGACAACTCGATGAGGCAATTTCTTATTACAACAAGCTCATTGATAAAGAAGGAAATGCTGGGCTTTACCTGAGTAGAGGAGAAATATTTTATGAAAAGGGCCAACTTGACCAGGCGATCGCTGATTACACGAAGGCATTGGAGACAATATATCACAGTGATGGTTTTCTTTACCTGAATAGTTATGGCTACTATCTTCGGGGGGTCGCTTATTATAAAAAACAGGATTACGACAAATCCTGGGATGATATTAATAAGGCCCAAGAATTGGGTTACAGCATTCCCCAGGAGTTTATTGATCAACTTCGGACGGCCTCGAAAAGGGAAAAGTGAGGAATAGAATATACACACTTTCTTTAGGTAATCATCATTTCCCATAAAAACTTAACACTGCAGGATAGTAGGTGCTATACGTAACATATT
>DCVM01000043.1 GCA_002327985.1 Syntrophaceae bacterium UBA2188
AGTAGACCTTATGATTGAAAGGGGGATGCCCATAAACCATTGGCGAGATTTATCCACAAAGTGCTACGAGAGCTTCGAGATTTTGCCCTTTGGGTCCGCCCTGCGCTACCTGAGGGCGCTAGGCTAAAATCTTTCCGCTCTCTACCCCGTGTGGATAACTCTCGAACAGGCACTGCCCCTTCAAAGAGGGTCTGATAGAGACGAAGGCAAGTCTCAGAAATTCGGCTATAATTTTGTTGACCCACAAAATCCAACCGAAGAAAGGAGACTTGCCATGAATAAGCGTAGCAAACTTGATTTCTCGGGTCAACCCATTTACATCGGGCTGGATGTGCACAAAAAGAGTTGGAGCGTGAGTATCTTTACTCAACACGGGGAGTACAAAACGTTTAGCCAACCGCCTGAAGCCGAAATCCTGAGCCAGTATCTGCGACATCACTTTCCAGGCGCTCAATACCGGTCGGTCTATGAAGCAGGGTATTGTGGGTTCTGGATTCATGACGAACTGAAGGACAAAGGGATCCAAAATATCGTAGCCAACCCGGCGGACATACCGACTCGCGACAAGGAACGGAGGACTAAACGGGATCAAGTGGATTGCCGCAAATTGGCCCGGGGGCTTCGCGGGGATGAGATCCAGGGGATTTATACTCCTCCGAGGTGGAAGTTGGAGGATCGGAGCTTGACCCGGACACGCCTGAGCATGGGTCGGAAGCAAGCGCGGTGCAAAAACCAGATCAAATCGATGCTTCTTTTTTATGGAGTGGTCATTCCCGAGCGAAGGGAGATGGGCCATTGGTCGAGACGATTTATCCGATGGATCGAGGGGATTCGGATGGAACGAGCCAGCGGGGACCTGGCTCTTCAGATCCATTTGGAAGAGCTCTGCCACATGCGCCAGATCCTCGCCAAGCTGAACCGCGCCATCCTGGCCCTGGCCCGAACCGAGCAGTACCGGTCGTGGGTTTCCTTACTCAAGACGATTCCGGGAATCAGTACCCTGACGGCCATGATCCTGTTGACAGAATTGTATGAGATCACGCGTTTTCGCTCGGTGGACGAATTGTGTAGTTACATAGGACTGATCCCTGATACTCAGAGCACTAGCGAGAAAGAGCATGTCGGGGGGATGACCCAGCGACATAATTCACAGCTGAGGTGGTTGCTGATTGAAGCCTCCTGGATTGCCGTACGGAAGGACCCGGTGATGATGGAGGCTTACCAGGAGTATTGTAAAAGGATGCGTAAAACCAAGGCGATCATCAAAATTGCGAGGAAACTGTTGAACCGGATCCGTTACGTCCTGAAGAATCAGGCGGAATACGTTACGGGTGTTATTGAATAATCGAAACGACATTGAGGACAAGCCGATTCGATAAATCGCTCATGTGGGCATCGAGATGTCACCTACTTGCAGCTCATTATTAGATGATGATGTCTGCTACCGAGTAGACTCCGAGCCCACGCCTTTAAAATATGAAAAGATGCTGCAGCTATCCAAAAGGGTATGTCTGCTAATAGAAGGTTGATTTTAGAGATTGGTGCTGTCCTTAAAAGCATGGGTCGTTTAGTATCGCTTTCTCTCTGTGAGATGGGGACTTGACTTTCAACATAGAAGTAGGTGTTGTGTGCAAAATAGACTCTTTTAGAATAAACGATGTTTAGAATAAACGATTGACAGACCATCCGACACTTTGTACATTACAACCAATTGTTTCATAAATATAAAATCCAATGTTTGTGCGCTGGATAGCACAACCATGAATCCAAGACCTATTTAATAAGAGGAGAATGGGGAGAAGCATGAAGCACCAGGAGGGATTCTTCAAAGGTGTTCGAGAGGCCAACATCTATTTTCAAAGCTGGTCCCCGGAAAGTGACCTAAAGGCAATACTCCTCATTGTTCATGGGTTGGCCGAACACAGTGGGCGGTATATGAATATTGTCAATCACTTCGTCCCGTTGGGTTATGGAGTGTACGGAGTCGATCACCTTGGTCACGGTCAATCAGATGGCACAAGAGTGTACGTGGACCGTTTTGAGGATTATACGAAACCGCTTAAGATTTACTTTGATATGATACGCCTCTGGCAGCCCCACAAACCGATCTTTTTGGTTGGGCATAGCATGGGGGGACTGATCAGTGCAGTCTTCCTGCTGGATCACCAGGCTGAACTGACAGGTGCGGTGCTCTCTGGAGCGGCTGTCAAAGTGCCCAACCACATTACACCGGCCATCCTTTTTGTGGGTAAGGTGCTTTCAGCCTTGATACCCAAGTTTGGGCTGCTCGGATTAGATGCAGAGGGCATATGCCGAGATCCAGCGGTGGTGCAGGCCTATGTCAGTGACCCGTTGGTGTATACGGGGAAAACCACTGCCCGTTTAGCTGCTGAAATGCTCAAGGCGATGCAGTATGTTATGGCTCAAGCAGCTCAGATTACACTGCCGATCATGATGGTGCAAGGGAGTGCAGATAGGTTGATCGATCCAGCTGGTTCCCAGATGCTTTATGACTCGGTCAGTTCTTCTGATAAAGAGATCAGAATCTACGACGGCTTTTACCATGAGGTGTTTAACGAACCTGAACATGGCCATGTGTTGGGCGACGTCGAAATATGGTTAGAAGCGCATCTTACTTCTTAAAGTATTTTCCTTAATTAAGGCCAAGAAAATCAGGGTTTCCATCATGAAGACCTCTTCAGGCGGTAAGATGATAAGGGTAGGGATAATCTTCAGATGAACCCAAATTCCGATTTAGAAAATTGTCATTGCGAGGGAACCGAAGCAATCTTGCTATTCTCGGGGAGATTGCCACGCACCTTTCAGGTGCTCGCGATGACGCAATGGGAAAAGGGTTTCTCTCTTTAAATCAGGATTCGAAATGAATGATTTCCTTGCTTTTTGGTTTAACCTGATGCATAATTAACAATTATAATAAAAGCCTTCTCGATGAGAGGGGGGGGATCTACCTTCCCTTCAATGAGAAATATGGCAGCCCATACTGAGTTTTCCAGTCCATTTCTGCGTGATTTAATCATTACCTTTCCTCAAGTCGCGTGAAATCATGGGAATCGTTGGTTCGGCATAAAAAGAAAGGGATAACTCTATCCCACATCAAAAGAGTTATCTAAGGGTTGATAATGAAGTTTACAGATTTAGATTTAAAGCCAGAAATTTTGAAGGCCCTTGAGGATATGGGTTATGAGGATTTGACACCCATCCAAGAAGAGACCTTCTCCCCCGTCTTGAGCGGCAGGGACCTTTTAGCCCGTGCAGAGACCGGCTCGGGTAAAACAGCAGCCTGCGGTATTCCACTGGTCCAGATGATCGATCCTTCGCTCAATGCCATCCAGGCTCTCATCTTAGTTCCTACTCGTGAACTGGCACTTCAATATGTGGAAGAGATTCATCACATTTCGAGATTTGCAGAGGTCGTTCCTTTTGCTATTTTTGGCGGGTTCTCGATGGAGGTTCAAAAAGCCAAATTGAGAGACAAGGTCCATATCCTGGTCGCTACACCCGGCCGGTTGATCGATTTCCTCTATCATACCACATCGATTGACCTTTCTGGTGTTCGCACACTGGTTCTGGATGAGGCCGACGAAATGTTGAAGATGGGTTTTATTGAAGACATAGACTTTATTATGTCTTGTCTGATCCACAGACACCAGACATTGTTTTTTGCAGCGACGATGCCCGAAGAAATCAATCGATTGATCCAGGTTTATCTGAAAGGACCGGTCAGAATGGAGTTGAACAAGGAACAGATGGCTCCGAAAAGTCTTGCTCACCATTTTCAATATACCGGGCGACGGGATCGCCTCAACGCCCTGATCGAATACCTAAAAAGGGAGGAAGTTTCCCAAGCCATCATCTTTTGCAATTCACGACATCGTGGTGAAAAACTGATTAGAGAATTAGAAGGAAAATTTAAATCCATCGAGTATATCCATGGAGGCCTGGAGCAATCGAGACGGACTTCGATCTACGAGCGATTTCGCCGAAATGAGATTAGCTTCATGGTTGCCACGGACATTGCCGGTCGTGGACTGGACTTCAGTTCTGTCAGTCATGTAATTAATTATGACTATCCTCGAGGTCTGGAATCCTACACGCACAGGACAGGAAGGACCGGAAGAATGGGACGATCCGGGATTGCCATGACCTTTGTGACCGATCAGGAATTGTTGGGCTTGAAATCCTTGATCGAAATGAATCGGATTGATCCGGTATGGCATGGCCACATCCCTGACCTCCAGACAATCGCAAAGCATACTGGAAAAAGAGATGGAAAAAAATACTTCAGCAAGCGGGTTCGACCAATCCCTTCTATCGAATCCAATCAAAGAGCAGGGATGATCCCGACCTCTTCAAGATAGCGTCTTAGAGGTTCCCTCTGGGTTAATAATGAAACGAGAAGATTTAAGAAACATTGCCCTGATTGCCCATGTGGATCATGGCAAGACAACGATCATTGATGGCTTGCTCAAGCAGTCAGGCATTTTCCGTTTGAACGAGAAGGTTCAAGAAAGGGTGATGGACAATATTGATTTAGAACGTGAGCGAGGCATTACCATCATGGCCAAGAATACGGCCATTGAATATCAGGGAGTCAAGATCAACATCGTCGATACGCCAGGGCATGCAGATTTCGGGGGAGAGGTCGAAAGGACGCTTAAGATGGTGGATGGGGTGCTGCTTCTCGTCGATGCGTCCGAGGGTCCCTTGCCCCAGACCAGATTCGTTCTGAAAAAGGCACTCGAATTTGATCTTCCTCCAATTCTAGTCATTAATAAGATAGACCGGGCGGATGCGAGGATTCAACAGGTGTTGGACGAGGTCTACGATCTCTTTATCGATCTCGATGCGACGGAGAAACAGCTTGAATTTCCAATTGTCTATACCAACGCGAAACTTGGGATTGCAAAACTTCATCCGGAAGAGGATACGAAAGACCTACAGCCCCTCTTTGAACTCATCCTTCAGGCCGTTCCCCCGCCCGAAGGTGATGTTGAAGGGCCTTTGAAGCTCTTGGTGACCAACATCGACTATAACGATTATGTGGGCAGGCTCGCCATTGGAAGGGTCTTTTCAGGTTCGGTTAAAGTCGGGGACTGGGTATCGATGATTGATGGGAAGAGGGAACCGGTCAAGACGAAGGTGACATCGCTCTATGGATTTCAGGGACTCGAAAGAACAGAAATCAAAGAGGCCCGCGCAGGGGATATCGTTGCGCTAGCCGGGATTGATGGGATTAACATTGGAGATACCATTACCGATAATGAAAATAGAGAGCCTCTTCCGAGGATTGCAGTGGATGAGCCGACCATTTCCATGGTGTTTTCTGTGAATACATCGCCTTTTGCCGGCCAGGAGGGAAGGTATGTCACATCGAGAAACCTGAGGGAGCGTCTTGAGAAGGAACTCCTTTATAACGTGTCGATCAAGGTTGACTTCGATTCCACAGATTCTTTTAAGGTGATGGGAAGAGGGGAACTGCAGCTTGCCATCCTGATTGAGATGATCAGAAGGGAAAGCTATGAACTTTCGGTGTCCATGCCGGAGAGTATTACAAAAAACATTAACGGCATTCTTCATGAACCTATGGAACATCTTGTCATCGATATCCCAGAAGAATTCATAGGGGTGGTGACACAGCAGATTGGGATCCGTAAGGGCAGGATGCAGAAGATGAACAACAATGGTCATGGCAGGGTCCGTCTTGAATTCAGAATCCCATCCAGAGGGT
Source organism: Syntrophaceae bacterium UBA2188 (assembly GCA_002327985.1). Lineage (GTDB taxonomy): Bacteria > Desulfobacterota > BSN033 > BSN033 > UBA1163 > UBA1163. Next base: position 5,750 of record DCVM01000043.1, read on the forward strand.
TGATCGGTTTTCGTTCCCAGTTTCTCACCGATACAAGAGGGACAGGGCTCTTCAATCACCTTTTCGACGGGTATGAGCCGTGGCATGGTCCGATTACAAAACGCTCTACCGGAACCCTGATTGCGGACCGGCCAGGAAAGACCACCACCTATGCCCTTTATCACCTCCAACCCCGAGGGACGCTCTTTGTCAAGGAGAGCACCCCTGTCTACGAAGGGATGGTGATTGGTGAAAATTCAAGAGATAACGATTTGGATGTCAACGTTATCAAGGAAAAGAAGCTCACCAATATTCGGGCAGCTGGGTCGGATGATGCGTTACAGCTGATTCCGCCCAAGCTTCTTAGTCTGGAGCAGGCCATTGAGTTTATCAAAGAGGATGAACTCGTGGAGGTGACCCCCACTTCCGTGCGCATAAGAAAAAAGATTCTCGAATCGAATAAGAGACCGAAGTACAGGAGTTAAGATGATTCGAGCAAGAGAGTTATATTGGTCAAGCTTGTTGTTCGCTGCTTTCTATAAATGAGAATGGTTCAATTGGGTAGCGAGAGGTTTTACCCTCTGCCAATCATTCGATCTATGCTCCGCCTGCCACAAATCGTGATTCTTCTGCAAATTGAGCCATAAATCAGCAGTGGTATTAAAAGCACGAGACAAGCGAAGCGCCATGTCCGGAGTAATGGCTCCTCTTCCATTGAGGATTTTGGATAATGTCTTTCTTGAAACACCGAGAACTGATGCAAACTCGCTAATCGTTATTGCCAAAGGCTTCAAATAGTCTTCTCTTATAATCTTCCCTGGATGCGTTGGTTCTCTTTCCATTCTTCTCATGTCTTCACCTCTCAGTGATAATTAGCGTAATCGACAACATAAGCATTGCCGTTAATAAACTCGAAAAAGACTCTCCAATTCCCAGAAACCTTTACTGCATATTGATCCTTTCTATCACCTGCCAGCTTGTGCAGGTTGGCACCAGGATAATTCATATCTCTTATTTCACTTGCAGCATTTAACCTGTCAAGAATTCTCCCCAACCGGTCAGCGTGTTCAGGCTTTATGCCTTTCTTCTTTCCTGTATAGAAGAAGTCCTCAAGCCCTTTATGTTTAAATGACTTGATCATTATTTACTTGTAACCCTATAGGTTACATTTGTCAAGGGTAGATATGAATTCATATTTAGCGAGCGGTAAGGCTCATTGGTTGCAAGGCTTAATGGCAATCAGGGGCAGCCGATTGTTGAACGATCTTATTTTTTG
>DCVM01000057.1 GCA_002327985.1 Syntrophaceae bacterium UBA2188
GTTCAAATCCCCCCGCCGGCTCCAGAAGAATAAAAAAAAGTTTTAAGACAAGGGGCGCTTAAAAATTTAAATTTTCTTTTGGACATAGGAAAGCCTGTGTTAAAGAAAAATGTTCATGCCATTTTTTTAATATTATTCGGGATCAGCCTCCTTTTTTGGGTTCCATCGTGTGCTGTCAATCCCGTCACTGGTAAACAGGAGTTGATGCTCCTGAGCGAAAAGGAGGAGATTCATCTTGGCCGAGAAACGGATGCCCAGATCGTTAAAGAATACGGTATCTATGAAGATCCACCATTGACCACCTATCTCAATGATCTTTGCCAGCGATTGGGAAACGTGTCCCATCGGCACAACCTAACTTACCATTTCAAAATCATTGACGCATCCGTGGTCAATGCATTCGCCGCACCTGGAGGATATATCTATTTTACCCGAGGCATTCTTGGCACTCTGAATAGCGAAGCGGAGTTGGCCGGGGTAATAGGGCATGAGATCGGCCATATCGCAGCCCGTCATTCGGCAAAACAGTACAGCCGGGCCCAGCTGGCTCAAGTGGGATTAGGGATCGGGACAATTTTTGTTGATTCTACAATCTTTTCGGGGTTGGCCCAATTAGGGGCAGGCATGCTATTTCTGCGATTTAGCAGGGATCATGAGAGAGAGGCGGATGATTTAGGAGTCGAATATGCAAGTAGAGTAGGCTACGATGCCTCACAGTTTGCCATTTTTTTTGAATCTCTGGAACGAATGAACCCTGGTTCAGATCGAAGCGGGCTGCCAGGTTGGTTCGCAACACATCCAAGCCCTGAGAATCGTGTCCAAGCGGTTAGGGGGAAGGCAAGGGAATGGCAGCAGAAATTAGGTAAGAGTGATTTCATCATCCACCGAGATCATTATCTCAAGCAGGTCGATGGGCTCATTTTTGGAGATGATCCACGCCAGGGATATGTCGTTGAAAGTGTATTCTACCATCCTCACCTCCGTTTTCAATTCCCTGTGCCCGCCACATGGAAACTTACGAACAAACCATCCCAGGTACAACTGGTCAGTGAACGGCAGGATGCGGTCGTGTTGCTTTCTGTGGCGACAAGCCCTTCATCCAGGGAGGCAGCTAATACATTTATTGCTAAGACGGGAGCCTATGTGATTAGATCAGATACGATTCAGGTGAACGATTTCCCGACACAGCGTCTTATTTCAGAGATTCGTAGTCAAAAAGAAATTTACCGCTTGATGTCCTACTTCATTGAAAAGGGTAGGAATGTGATTGTATGCCATAGCTTAACCCCATCCAGCCGATTTCAACATTACGCACCACTGTTTGAAAATTCCATGCGTCAGTTCAAGGAGCTTTCGGATTTAAAAAGGATCAACGTCCAGCCTGACCGTCTCCGCATTCGCGCCACAAAGGCTTCCGATACCCTGGAAAACACCCTTCGATCCTTTGGTGTGGGAAATGAAAAATTAAAGGAGGTGGTCCTGCTCAATGGAGGAAATCCCAACCAAGTGATTCCAGCGAACACGTTGATCAAGATGGTCGAAAAGGGATACTGACCCTTCCCCCAGCCGACTCCGATGAAAATTCGTCCATTGGTTGAAAAAGACAGAGCAAGGCTGCTTTCAATGTTGATCAAAACGGGTGCCTTCACCTCCAGAGAGATCGAAGTCGCCATGGAATTGGTCGGCATCGTACTGAAGGATCCAATGCAAAAGGATTATGAGATTTATTGTATGGGGGATGATCAGGATCAAGCCATCGGTTATATCTGTTATGGTCCTACCCCCATGACACAGGGGACATTTGATCTCTACTGGATTGCTGTGGATCCTGATTTCCAAGGCCGGGGAGTAGGTTCGACCCTGTTAAGTTTTTTAGGAGAAGGACTGAAGCCGAGAGGAGGAAGGTTGATCCTTGCAGACACCTCGACGATACCCCATTACAAGAAGACTCAGAAATTCTATCTGAAAAATGGATTCCAAGAGGTGGCAAGAATTTCGGATTATTATTATCCTGGTAATGATCAGGTGACTTTCTGCAGAAAGTTGGAGGATAAAGGTTAGAGTGTGAGGAGAAGATGGAAAAGAGAAGAATTGGAGTTCTGACGGGCGGTGGAGATTGTGCCGGGCTGAATTCGGCCATTAAGTGGGTAGTAAAAACAGCCTTAGACGATCGGCTTCAGAAGACGAGGAGGATTGAATATGAAGTCGTTGGGATCCGGGATGGGTGGAAAGGATTGGTCTTGCCGGAGGGCGAGAAGGGTGGTTCAGCACTGAGAATCGGAACTCTCACCGAAGAGATGGTGAGAACTTGGGATCGATATGGAGGGACCATGCTCGGGACATCACGAACCAATCCCTACGATCCGAAGAACCTTTGTTCCGAGACGGTCCTCGAAAATATAGAACGTTTTCATCTGGATTCCTTAATAGCCATCGGAGGGGAGGATACGCTTGGGGTGGCCCACAAGCTTTATCTGGAAGGCGTAAAAGTGGTGGGGATTCCGAAGACCATTGACAAAGACCTTTCCGGGACGGATTACACACTGGGCTTTGAAACCGCCGTCAATGTGATCACCGAAGAGATTGATCGTCTCAGGACAACAGCAGGTTCTCACCAGAGGATCTTTGTGGTGGAGACGATGGGAAGACATGCAGGTTGGTTAGCTCTGGAAGGCGGGGAATCGAGCGGGGCCTATATCATTCTGATTCCTGAGTACCCTTTCGAGATTCATCAAGTCAACGAGCTGCTCATGGAGGGAAGGCGAAAAGGGGCTCGATACGAGATCATCGTTGTGGCAGAAGGGGCGAAACCTTCTGGATACACCGAAGTGGTAAAGGAAGAAGGCATCGATGGTTTCGGTCATAAAATTTTAGGCGGAATCGGAGAGTTTCTATCGAAGTGGATTTCCCAGTTAACGAACATTGAAACGCGGAGCATTACGCTCAGCCACTTACAGCGTGGAGGGGTCCCTTGCGCCTATGATCGCCGGATGGGAAGATATTTTGGGGTGGCCGCTGTAGACCTGACCGTCCAAGAAGATTTTGGAAAGATGGTGAGCTACCGAAATGGAAGGATCACAGCCGTTCCATTGAGAGAAGCCATCAGCAAATTGAATCTGGTGGAGGTTCAAACTCAATATGACACAGAGCGGTATAACGGGAGAAGGACGATTATTCCAACCATCCATGGTCTCGTTATTTGAGGAGTCGTTGATGCTCCTTCTTGATGCAGGCATCCATGACCACTTTTAAGCCAGCTTTTTCAGCTTTTTCTCCTGCCTCATTGTGAATAACCCCTTCCTGCATCCAGACTACCTTCGCCGCTCGCTGGATCGCCTCTTCTACAATGGGTGGGACCTCTTCCGATCTTCGGAAGATATCTACGACATCCACATCGATCTCTCTTGGAACATCTGAGAGATGAGGGTATACCTTTTCTCCCAGAATTTCTTCCCCGTCAGGCCGAACCGGTATGATCCGATATCCCATCGCCTTGAGATAGGAGGCCACGATATAGCTGGGGCGATCCTTTTTAGGAGAAATCCCAATCACAGCAACTGTTTTAACATCACGCAATATGTCTCTTATCTCCTCATCTTTCATGCATCCTCCTCCATTTAGCTGCAAAAGGTTAATAGCCCGAAGGGGGGCCCGGATATCCTGGAGATCTTCCCTGGATGGGCGCTCCTGAGGAAGTGTTTTCTTTTTCATCCCCTTCGATCTCCGAGGGGAGTGAGGATTCAATAAATGCCTCCATAATCGTTTCAGGGGAATCCTTATCGCTGGGGAGTCCTGTTTCGATCTCCACTTTGATGAAGACAATCCCTTTGGGGGGCTTAGGCATTTCGATCGGTGTATTTTTTAAAGCCTGACCCATAAAGGAAACCCAGATTGGTAGGGCGGCACGAGACCCAGTCTCATTTTTCCCCAGGGAAGTTTTATCATCAAAACCGACCCACACTCCCGTGAGAAGAGAGGGAGTATATCCAATAAACCATGCATCGGAATAGTCACTGGAGGTTCCTGTTTTCCCGGCAATTGGCCTTCCAAGAACTTTTGCTCTTTGACCCGTCCCGTGTTGGACAACTCCCTGGAGGAGATGGGTCATGATAAAGGCATTTTGCGGAGAGATCACCCGTTTCCTTAAATCAGGTGAAGGCAATTCGGTAATTTCTTCTTCTTCCTCTTCTTCCTCTTTTTCCTCTATCTCAACATAAGCGGTGCTTTCTTCGAGGACCTCGCCCTTCATGGTGACAATTTTTTTAATGAAAATGGGTTTGACCCGTTCCCCGCCATTGGCAAAGACAGCGAAGGCGGAAGTCAATTCCAACATGGACACCCCGGAGGTGCCGAGGGCAATGGAGAGATCCCTTTTGATGGGAGATTCGATCCCCAAATTTTTAATGAATTTAAGAGCGTAACCTACCCCGATGTCTTCAAGGATTTTGACAGTGACCACATTTCTGGAATGGGCCAATGCATTCCGGAAAGTGATGGGTCCCATAAAATCTTTATCATAATTCTTTGGAGCCCAATACGTTCCTCCGTCAGGGTCTGAAAACTCTACCGGAGAATCCATGAGAATGGTGGTAGGAGTGTAGCCCTTTTCCAGGGCTGCCGCATAGATAATGGGTTTGAAGGCTGATCCGGGTTGCCTCCGAGATGAGATCGCACGGTTAAATTGGCTCTCACTGAAACTACGTCCCCCGACCAAGGCCCTAACACATCCGGTTTTTGGTTCGAGGCAGAGCAAGGCTCCCTGAACCCGAGGTTCCTGTTCTAAGATGAAAACAGGAGCCTGGTCTTTTTTAGGAGATTCTTTCAGACGAACATGAATCACATCGCCCGGGTTGAGAAGATCTCCAGGGGTCTTCACTTTCAGAGGTTTGAAATGGGGTGTAGGTTTGAGGTTAAGGGCCCAAGCCATTTCGGAGAAGGGGAGGATTCCCTTTCGGTCTTCGACCCAGACCGTGTAAAACTTCTTTTGGTCCTCTTTGGAGAGAATCACTGCTTCAAAAATCTCGTGCAGGGGTAGAGGGGATAGAGACCCTTTCTTTTGACTTAAAAGGTCTTTCAGGTCTTTTGAGGTATCCGAACGGAGAGGGCCTCGAAATCCCTCCCTTTTATCCAGTTCCCTTAATCCTGTATCCATTGATTTTTGAGCTATTTTCTGTAGGGACAGATCAAGCGTGGTATAGATCCTCAATCCTTCCTGATACAGTTTTTCCTTACCATACTTTCTTTCTACCTGTTGTCGAATGAACTCTGTGAAGTAGGGGGCTTTGCTGAAATAGGCGCTTTCCCGTGGCTGGATTTTCAGGGGAGTCCGGAGGGCATGATCCTTTTGCTCCGGGGAGATGAACCCCAGTTCGGTCATGCGGGTGAGGACATAGACCTGGCGATCTTTGGCCCTTTTTAGGTTGTTGACCGGCGAATAACGACTGGGGGCCTTGACCAGTCCCGCCATCATGGCCATCTCTGCTAAGTTGAGTTGCTCAGACCGTTTATTAAAGTAGCTCTCAGCGGCCGCTTCCACACCATAGGCCCCATTTCCCAGATAAATATTGTTAAGGTAAAGCGTGAGGATTTCCTCTTTGGAAAAATCCCGCTCCAGACCAAAGGAATAGGCCACTTCCTTTAATTTTCGAAGTAAACTTCTTTGGGGGGTGAGAAAGAAGGTCTTGGTCACCTGTTGAGTGATCGTGCTCCCCCCCTGGACAATCCTTCCGGCCAAGAGATTTTTATACATCGCGCGGAGGATCCCCTTATAATCGATCCCTTTATGTTGGAAGAATTCTGCATCCTCTGCGGCAAGATAAGCGTTGATCAACTGTTTAGGAATCCGTTCATAGGGAATGGGGATCCGGTTGTCCATCAAAAATTTTCCGACCACTTCATCCTCTTCCGAATAAATGATGGAATAAGCATTGAGGTTCCGTTCCTTTAACGGTTTAAAATCGGGGAGGCGGTGAGAGAAATAGAAAAAGAGCAGGGCTCCAGAAATGAGAAATGAAAAAACAGAGAGGAGGAGGGCGTAGATTACATAAAAAACCACTCCTCTTTTCTTTCTTCTTTTGGAGCGACTTTGTTTTTTCATGAGATGGAAAAAAGAACCAAAAAAGGGAAAACCCTTTGGATCGGATCTTCCCTTTTTGATGACTTCATCCACGGACGACTATTTTTTCTTTTTTGCCAATTGGGCCTTTAAATCTTCCACTTGCTTTTTTAGGGCCTCACTCTCTGCAGTCAGAGTATTAATGGTCGCATCCTTCTCGGCGGCCTTTTGGATTTCTTCCTTCAGCTTTTGTACTTCCAGTCTTAATTTGTCGTTGTCCGACTTGAGGTTGGTGATTTCGGTCTTCAGTTTTTCATTTTCGGCCTTGATATCCGCTCCGCATCCTACCCAAGTGCTCACCAACACAACCATCAAAAGCAATGATAAGATGGTTGAAACTGTTCTTTTCATCTCCCTATCACCTCCTTTTTAACCATGAGCCCGTTCGTTCCAATAAATTATAAATATCTTCCCCTAAAAAATCAAATCATTTTTTAAACTTGACAACCCTTCCTATTTTTAGTGTTATCTTAAAGGAGTGATTTTAATGTAAGGCATTCCTCCTTTCTTCTTTCTTTTCTGGCCTTGTCGAAACCAGGGGAGATGGAAATGGAACAAAAACCACACCCGGTTGTCTATAGAATGAGGGGAAGAAAAGGATTTTGATGAAGGCTTCTCCGAGAGTCGAAAAAGAATTGATTGAACGCTGTAAGGCAGGGGATAAAAAGGCCTTTGAAGTCATTGTTCTACACCGCCAGAAAAGGGTATTCAATCTCGCCTACCGGATGTTGGGGAATTTGGAAGAAGCGAAGGATTTAGCACAGGAGGTCTTTATCTCGGTCTTTCAGTCGATCGAGGATCTGAAGGAGGAGATCAAATTTGACGCTTGGCTGACGCAGATCACCCTTAACCACTGTCGGAACCGCTGGAAATATCTAAAGCGCAGGCAATATTTTAATTCCGAATCCTTGGATGATCCAATCGAGACAGAAGACGGAAATATGCCGAAGGCCATTTATGATCCTTCTGATAATCCTGAAACCCTCTACGAAAAGAAGAGCATTCAAGAATTAATTCAAAGAGGGCTCCTGAGACTGAAAGAAGATCAGAGGGAATTGCTGGTACTGAGGGATCTTCAGGGGTTTTCTTATGAAGAGATAGGTCAATTACTTCGTCTTCCAGAGGGAACGATCAAATCGAGACTCCACAGGGCAAGAATGGATCTAAAAGAGGTATTAGAAAAGGTCGCCCATTAGGGAGAGGAGAAGGGTTTATGGATTGTGAAAAAGTAAGAGATCGGTTTTCCTCCTTGTTGGAAAAGGAGTTGACAACGATTGAGGAGAAAATCATCAAGGAGCACCTCGCTTCCTGCTCAGAGTGCAAGAGGGAATTAGCGGGGTTTGAAAAAACAATGCAATGGCTTCATTCTACAAATGAAGTGGACGTGCCGGAGGGATTTCTCCCCGAACTTTATAAAAAGATGGAAGAACGGAAAAAGGCTTTTCCGGTCAAGAAGATGGGGGAAGAATGGTTCCGCTTCCCCCTTTTGTTGAAACTTCCAGCTCAAGCCGTGGCCATGGTGGCGATCGTTTTCTTGGTCCTCTATCTTACCAAGACGACACCCATGGAGAATTACCGTGTGAAAGAGACCCTGCCAGAACCTTCCCCTCTCTCTACAGAGAAAAAGCCCGAAGAGAGGTTGCTTATCCCCTTTGAATCGTCACGTCCCAAAAAGTCCGAACCAGCAGATGTTCGTTCTCAGGAGAAAGAAAGAGAGCAGAAGCCACAGGAGGAACAGGTGGAGGGAGAAGAGAAGAGGACAGAGACCCCTTCTGAAAAAACAGAGGTCATGGCGCATCGGATTGAATCGAAGGATAGGGTGACGGCAACCCTCCCATCACCGGAGCATGAGACAATACGGAAAGAGGGGATAGCTAAGCAGAAGTCAATTCCTGCTTCAAAGCCTTTAGAAGAGATGGTCTTGAGAATTTCTGATCGGGTGAAGGCCATTTCCCAAATTCACGAAATCATCAAACAATTTGGGGGAGAAATGATCAGAACCGAAGACCAGTTGCTCATTGTTTCTCTTCCCACCAGCTCCATTTCAGAATTTAAAAAAGAATTAGGAGGATTAAGCGGGGTGTCCCAGGCCGATGCGTTGACCCCACCACAACAAGACAGGGTTCGTTTAAGAGCGCCATCTAAACCGGTGAGAGAAGAGGTTGATGAAAGAAGGAGAGAACTGGCCGGAAAGGGCACTGATGAGCCCCGCACGGTTGTCCGCATCCTCCTTCTGGAATAACTTTCCTTAACCCTCCACACTTTCATTAGAGAACAGATCTGGTTTGACTTCCAAGCTCAAGTCTTGTATAAATAAGGCTAATATTCATGCCATGTTATCTTTCTCCAAATTTCCAAGGTTTTCATAAACGGCTAACTGTCCTTATAGATAGGAGGAGGGGTCTTATGATCAGGCCATTGAAATTTTTTGGAATGGGAATGGCCATCCTGTTTTTAGGACTGGTTTTTTTCCAGAAGGGATGGTCAGAGGAGAAATATACGGTCAAACCAGGGGATACCCTTAATGGGATTGCCAAATCATTCGGTCTCCACATCGAGGCAATAAAAAAAGCCAATGCCTTGCAGGGAGATTCGATCAAACCGAAACAAATTCTTATCCTCCCATCCCCAAAAGAAGCGAAAAGCGATGAAACCGCAAGAAAGTCTCTCGGCGGAGCTCGACAAAGGCTCTCCACGGAGACGGTAAAAAAAATGTCAGTCAAAAGGGAAGCTTATTCGGTTCAGAAGGGAGAGAGCCTCATTAGTATTTCAAAGAAGGTGGGTCTTTCCATCGAAGAGATTAAGAGAATAAATCATCTCCGGACCACGACCCTGAAGATCGGCCAAGTCCTTTTTCTCAACGATGAGTGTCTATGGGACGAAGAGAAAGAAGAGTTGGAGGATGGGGAGATGATTGTAGAACCTTCCCAAACCGAAGGGGAAAAAGGAGAGGAAATCGCCTCCAATGCCCTTGGGACATGGAACAATCCAGAAGAGAGAAATCTTTTAGTGAGGGTGGTGAAGACTTTCTTAGGAGTACCGTATCAATTAGGAGGATCTACCTTAAAAGGAATTGATTGTTCAGCCTTTGTAAAGAAGATCTATGAAATTTTTAATATCCGACTTCCCAGAACTGCACGGGAACAGCTCTCCATAGGGAAAAAGGTTGAAAGAGACCAATTGGAAGAAGGAGATTTGGTGTTTTTTAAACGACCCGGAAATAATGCCCACGTAGGAATCTATATCGGTGACAATCAGTTTGTCCATGCCTCCTCTCGTAACAAAGAGGTCAAGATCGACCAGTTGGATATCCCCTATTTCCATACCCGCTTTATCAGAGGAGTTCGGGTGAAGGAATTGGAAAGAGAAAGTTAAAAGGAGGTCAATCCTTATTTTAATAAAGGAGAGAGACGTATGATCATCGCCGTCAATCCTAAAAATCCGCAATCAAGATTAATTCGGAGGGTGGTGGAAGTGCTTAAGGGGGGAGGGGTGATCGGATATCCTACCGATACGATTTATGGGTTGGGATGTGATCTGTTTAATCCCGAAGCAATCAAGAAAATCCATCGACTCAAAAAATTGGAGGGGAAGAAACCACTCAGTTTCATCTGTTCGGATTTGAAGGATATCAGTCGCTATGCCTATGTTTCTAACTATTCCTACAAGATGATGAAACGCCTGCTTCCCGGCGCCTATACCTTTGTCCTAAAAGCAACGAAACTGGTTCCAAAGATTGCCATGACCAAACAGAACACGGTGGGGATTCGAATTCCCGATAACCCGATATGCTTGGCCCTCGTCAAGGGATTAGGGCACCCGATTATTAGCACAAGCGTTTATCATCCCGATGAGGGATTGGTCAACGATCCTGCCGAGATCGAGGAACGCTTTGGAAAACGTTTAGACCTCGTCATTGACGGAGGGGTCATCGTTGCCGAACATTCCAGCATCATTGACCTCACCAATGATTTTCCGAAAGTCATTCGAAAAGGAAAAGGGGACATAAGCCTTTTCCAATAATGGTGCATCACACAAGAAAGGAGGAGAGGACGGAGCGAAAAACTCTTCCACCTGCGACTCTGCTTTTTCCTACTCCGGTCGTATTGGTGACCTGCATGGATGATGCAGGGAAGCCCAATATCATCACCTTAGCTTGGGTGGGGGTCGTCAATTCAGAACCTCCCATGATCGGTATCTCCATTCGGTCAGAACGGTACTCCCATGCCTGTATCAAGCGATCTAAGGAATTTGTGGTCAATCTTCCTTCCGAGGAGATGGTCAGAAAGGTGGATGCTTGTGGCGTTCTTTCCGGGAAGGAGACCGATAAATTTACTTCCATGGAATGGAAAAAGGTGACTGCCCAAAAGGTAAAGCCTCCATTGATCGATGAATGTCCTGTCCAAATGGAATGTATGGTAAAAGAAATGATCTCCTTAGGAAGCCATGATCTCTTTCTGGGTGAAATCGTGGCCCTCCATGTC
>DCVM01000173.1 GCA_002327985.1 Syntrophaceae bacterium UBA2188
AAAAACTCAGGAAACTCCAGAAATCTTTATTCTTGACTTTGGCCACTGTCAGTCAAACAATCTTATCTCTCTTTTATAAAAACACCCGTTTGTTGCTTCCTACCTCTTTTGCTGCTCCGCTATTTCTTCACTTCAGCCACACCTTACAGACTTTCCCCCAGTTACCGTATGGCGCAAGCCGTAAGTGGTAATTTTCAAAACCTTATCAAGAAGTTCCTCCTGGGCAGCCCTCAAATCTTCAATCGGTGCAATCGCTGGCATGATCAACTCAACCACTCGCATAGCGCAAAGCGCATGGAGCATAGCATAAATTTATTTCCGTAAAGCGCAAGGCGTAAGGGGTAAGGCGCAGATCGTAACACCTAATTTTTCCTTTTTGTTCTCGTGATATAAGGAACCTTAGGTTCCTCCACGAGGAATCCAATTGGACGCTTTTTGGATTCCGGTGGCTTCATCAATTCCCTAATAGCATCGAAAACAACTTTGAACTGGGCGTCATACTTCTTCTCAAGGGCATCGAGTTTCCGGGCCAATTCTACATGGGATGCAAGTATCCTTCGGAGGCGGACGAAAGTCCTCATGATTTCAATATTGACCTTAATGGCTCTCTCGCTATTTAATACGCTCGAAAGCATAGCTACACCTTGCTCCGTAAACGCATAAGGTTGGTAACGCCGTCCCCCTCTCCCCTTCTTTGAGGTCGCAAATTGCGACCTCAAAAGGTCAGTCTCCGACTCTGTCAATTGAAACATGAAATCTTCCGGGAACCTGGAAAGATTACGCCTTACCTGTTCGTTCAGCCTTTTGGTTGTCACCCCATAGAGCCCGGCAAGATCGGAATCCAACATAACTTTGTGACCTCGAATCATCAGGATAGATCGTTCTATCCGCTCAATAGGAATCAAAGATCTCTCTTTAGACGTTTTATCTTTCACATTAACTCTCCTCACCTTTCAATCACTCACAACTTCCCGCATAGCGCAAAGCGCCTGCCTACCGGCAGGCAGGCATGGAGCATAGCGTTATTTAACTGCTGTAAATCGTAAGGGGCAAGGCATCAGGCATCTCCTGGTTCTCCACTTTTCTCTTCCAAATGAGCCCGCGCCAGAAGTATCGCCTCATGGAACTTCTTCTGTAAAAGCTTGCGAGGGGGAAGTTCTGTCAAATAAGCCGCCACACGAATCCCACTCTTGTCCAGCTGGAGCAGTTTGATCTGTTCCTCGGATTTGTCGGCGCATAAGATTAATCCAATGGGAGAATCTTCTCCGCGTTGTTGCTCATATTTTTCCAGCCACCTAAGGTAAAGCTCCATCTGGCCTTTATCTGCAGCCTGAAATTTTCCTAACTTCAAATCAATGGCCACCAGGCGCCGAAGCTTCCGATGGTAAAAAAGCAGATCGAGGTAATAATCCTCATTATCTACTGTCATCCTCTTCTGTCTGGCCACAAAGCTAAAGCCCGCCCCTAATTCTAATATGAATGCCTCCAATTCCCTCAAGATTGCCGTTTCAAGGTCCTTTTCGCTATAAGTATCCTTTAAACCAAGGAAGTCAAGAAAATAGGGATCACGAAAAACAAGGTCAGGTGTAAGTTTATCCTCTTCCCGTAATTTAATGAGCTCTTGTTTGGCTAACTCCACCGGTTTCTTGGAAAGAGCGGTTCGCTCAAAGAGCATGCCGGAGACTTTCTGCCGCAGGGTGCGGACGCTCCAGCGCTCAACGCGGCACATCTCCGCATAGAAGTCACGCTTGAGATCGTCTTGGAGTGGGATGAGGGCGACGAAATGGCTCCACCCCAATTGTCGTGACAATGTCACGACAATTTGCTCTTCTGGGAATGCTTCGGCAAATTGAATCATTCGCCGCAGATTTTTTTCAGCGAAACCTATCCCGAATTCCTGGACCAATTGTGTCGACACGGTCGGCACAATCTCCTCGCCGTACTCCGCACGCTTCTCTTTGAGGATGTCTCGCCGGATGCGTTTGCCCACTCGCCAGTAGAGCAAAACCAGCGCAGAGTTCACCTGCCGCGCCACATCCTGCCGCGCTTCGATGATCAGGGACCTCAAATCCTGGAACAGGCTGTCTGATATTTGAAGGGATTTTGTCATAACCGTTCTTGCGGACATTGTTCAATTCTTAGACTCGTTTTGCTGTTTAGAAATCTTATCCACCCTCACCTTTCAATTTTTCAGGAGTGCTTTCTTCAAGCCACAATTTACAGACTTTCCCCAATTACCGTATGGCGTAAGTCGTAAGTGGTCATTTCCATGCCCGTATCAAGAAGTTCTTCCTGAACAGCCGTAAAATTTTCAATCGGTGCAATCGCTGGCATAAGCACCTCAACCACTCGCATAGCGCAGAGAGCATGGCGCACCCCATCGTTAGGCGTGAAGCGTAAGGGGAAACCGGAAATGCATAATTATCGCCAGTGATTCCATTGCTTTATTCATCCCCCATCTTCCAAAAGCCTGGCGATCTCTTCCGGCCCCGGCAATTGCCCCTTAAGTTCTTTGGGCAGGCGCTTGACGATGCGGTAAGTTGCCACGCCAATCGGTTTGGTCGCATTATAAAGGGCATACTCGACAATGGTGCGGTGCTTTTCCTTGCAGAGGATGATGCCGATGGAGGGATTTTCCCCCTTCTCCCGCACCTGGCGGTCGAGCGCGGTCAGATAAAACTGCATCTTGCCGACGAACTCCGGCTGAAATTCACCCACCTTGAGCTCGACGGAGTTCAAGAGGCTTCGGCGGGCAGGTAAGGCGTTAGGTGTAAGTCGCCACACCTAATTTTTCCTTTTTGTTCTCGTGATATAAGGAACCTTAGGTTCCTCAACAAGGAATCCAATTGGGCGCTTCTTGGACTCTGGAGGTGCCATCAATTGCCGGATAGCAACCACCAGGGACTGTATTGATTCATCATGATTTTGTAGTTTTCTCTCCAACACAGCCAGCTTATGAGCTAATTCCTTGTGTGTTGACAACATTTCCCGAAGCTTGACAAAGGCCCGTACGACAAACACACTCATCCTTACCGCTTGAGGGCTGTTCAGCACGTTGGCTGCCATGATTGCCCCATGCCCAGTGAACGCGTATGGTAGATATTTGATATTATTGCCACGCTTTAAGATCGCAATTTTCGATCTTGAACGAAGCCAGAAATCCGCCTCTTTTTTCGTGAGCTGAAACATAAAATCCTCTGGAAATCTTTCGGGGTTGCGTTTTACCTGTTCATTCAGTCGACGTGTTTCCACCCCATAAATCTCTGCCAAATCACGATCAACAATAACTTTCTGATTTCGTATCGTGATAATCAGTGACCCCAGATCTTTTATGATTAAGGCCTTTCCTCTCTTGGCTCGTTCAACTGGCATATTCCCACCCCACTAGTGTATCTTTCATCGCAAGCTGTAAGTCGCAAGACGAAAAGTGAATTACCCCGCAGCAGAGCTGCGGGGCATCTAATTCTCTAAAAAACTTTCCTCCCCCTTGATGGGGGAGGATTAAGGTGGGGGTGATGATAAGATCATTTCCCCCTCACCCTAACCCTCTCCCCCCAGGGGAGAGGGAGGCCATTCATCCCCCCAGCAGAGCTGAGGGGTATTCTGGCATATTTTTATAAACAGGGATATTCCACCGCTCCTGTGCTGCCAAGAGGCTTCCCAGGACAGCATTGGGGTGGGCCTGAGAATCCTTGTAGGGGGTTTTTGAGGTATTTCCCCCAGTCTGGAACCAAGGGTTCATCCCCAACAATTATGCCGTCCCGTGCATGAAACATGTCCAAAAAGTCTTTTCCAATGATGATCAGGACGACACCTTAAGAATCGAGATCAAAAACCTGAGCATTGATTTTTCTCTGGCTAAAATCGACCTCGATACCAAAAAAGAATGGCTCAAACATATCCCTATTCAGTGGGCCTATTACCTTACATCCTGAATCTTCTCCGGCGACTTGAACTTGAGATCGTCTCTGCCCTGTCTGATTCATCCATCCTGAAGAAAGCCATGTGGATCACTTTATCCTGGTAAACAAGGGAGGAACCCACGATCGCCTTTCCTTCGAACCGGTGGTCCCAACCATGCCCTATGGACTCGTACCTTTTCTCTTCACATCGTGTGGCTTCTCCAATGAAAGCTTTTGCTTTATCGACTGAGGCCCCATCGCCATTTTTCTCTTCCTGAAGAAGGGCATCCATGGCATAGCTCTTAACCAACTTCGGATGAATGATCCCATAGGCAGAGCTGAGGGAGAGGATGTCGAAGCCGACTGTCTTTCCGTTCACCATCACAAAGATCCCTTTCTGGTGAGGAACATATTGAAAGGCATCGAGATATCCTCTCAGATCATCTTCCCTGGATTCAAAAATATCTCTCATCGCCCCTGTTGGAGAGCGGACACTCGCCTTTATGGCGGACCTTTCAATATCCAACCATACATCTCCTTGATTTCCATTATATCTATGAGATTCTTCCAAAGAACGACTGACAGAGGAAACTTTTCTGCTTCTCACATTTCGATTCATAATATTGCCGGATTCTTCAAATTCACTTGATGCGTAGGCCCATCTCCCCTGCTCGGTGCAGCTGACAGGGATAATGGTCTCTGAATTCTCTTTAATGAGTATGGTGGTGTTTAAAACCCTGTTCTGCTTCGCCCCTGCAAGCTCTTCCCCGTCAAGGAGAAGAACCGGGATCTCTGCTCTGCTCAGGACCTTGAGCTCAGGCACCGAACCGCTCTGGCTCAACTCGGTGATGGTCAGAAGACCCCTCTTTAAGGCTTCCTGCAGCGTGAGGTACTCCGGGCCATGGTTGACCGGTGTGAAGAGGGGAATGACCCCCATGTTATTAAAGATCTTTACCCCGTTAGAAATAATGTCCCCCTGATCTGCAGCGGGGTTGCAGATTCCATTTCTAACGGGGTGAACCTCCCCGAACTCCAGTTTTGATAAATAATCGCTGATCATTGAATTCATCTTTAACCTCCTTTGAAAATTTTGTTTTCTTTCTTAACCCACCCGAACCCTCCACATTGACTGCAGACCTTGCCTCCTTCATCCCCATTGGATGACTTACCGGTGCCCCTGCAAAATGGGCAAAAGATCATCTTGTATTTCTCTGGATTAAAGGGTTTGCTTAATTTTTCCTTTTTTCTCCTCATGATTAATACTCTTGGATATTAACAATCCTGATAATATGCCTGAGGTGTTCAAGAATAGATATACGGCCTGTCAAACTGACTGCGGTTCAATTCCTTGTGGTCTTTGTATAAATTTACATCCCACGTTCTCATCTTCTCCCTTTCTTCGCGGGTTAAGGACAGGTAGTACTTGTAATCGCCTATCACCCACCACCTGCCACAGATGCATTTCACATAAGCCGTAGGCTCAGCATTGAATAGCCCCCGGTAGCCGCAAACCGGGCACCAAAACAAGTCGGTCAATGGTATGTCCATTTCCATGAAAACCTCCTTTTTAAGGGTATTGTATTGTCAAAAGTTATCTCCCCTCTCCCCTTGGGGGAGAGGGTCAGGGTGAGGGGTAAGAAGGGTATTTCGGATACTCTCCAAAACGCCTTCCAAGTTGCTGAATACCTGATTATCCCAAAATCGCAACACCTTATACCCTTCAGCCCGGAGCCATTCATCACGCATCTTATCTCCTGGATTAAGTGCATGCTGCCCTCCATCCAGCTCT